>JAJEEA010000219.1 GCA_022821235.1 Vicinamibacteria bacterium | reverse complement strand
GGGAGTGGCGCGCCTGGTGCGGCGACGGCTTCGGCTGGCACTTCTACTGCGACCGCGCGGAGCCGGAAGCCGCCGAGCCGCGGCACGCGCCCGCGCCGCCGACGGCGGGGCCGGCGCCGGAGAGCGCGGCGGCGCGTATCCTCGGCTTGCGCCGTGCGCTCGAAGAGGCCCGCGCGGAGGCCGTCCTCGAGCCGTCCGCGGAGAACGTCGCGGCCTACCTGCATCTCCAGCGGGAGACGCTGGCGCGGGCCGCCGCCTTCTCCGACGCCTTCCGGCGTACCGTCTGGGCGACCCCTGCGCTCGACTACACGCTGAAGCGCCCCGTGGGCGCGCTCGCCAAGCGGCTCTGGTCGGACGAGCGCCGCGCGAAGCGCGACGCCGCGCTGGCCGGCTTGAGCGAGCGCTACGGCCTCATCTACCTCGGCGACGCGGGCTGCGGCGCCTGCCGGGTGTTCGGCCCGCTGCTGCGCGCGTTCAGCCTGCGCCACGGCCTCGACGTGCTCGCGGTCTCGATGACCGGCGGGGCGCTCGAAGGCTGGCCCGAAGCGGTCCCCGACGACGGGCGCGCCGCGCGGCTCGGCCTCTCCGGCGCGCCGCTCCCGGCCGTCGTGCTCTACGACACCGAGACCCGCGAGGTGCTGCCGGTCGCCTTCGGCGTCGTCGCCGAGGACCAGCTCGCCGAGCGCCTGTTCGTCCTCACCGCCCTGGAGACCGGCCATGACTATTAGATGTGGGGCGGTGTGGCGCGGGGCCGCCGTTGCCGCCCTCGTCCTCAACGGTCTGCTCGCCGCCGCGCCCGCCCGCGCCGACGTGCTCTCGGAGATGACCGACTTCTGGCGCGGCGCCGCGGTCAACACCACCGGGCCGACGGCGTTCCGGGGCCAGGCGTCGGGCCACTGGACGCTCGGGAACCTGTACCTGCGCGCCCCGGTGCGCTCCGAGCAGATCGCGACCGTGAGCCTGCCCTCGTTCCGCGCCGGCTGCGGCGGCATCGACGCCTTCGCCGGCGCCTTCTCCTTCATCGACTCCGACCAGCTCGTCGCCTTCGCCCGCGCCGTCGCCCAGAACGCCTCCGGCTTCGCCTTCGAGCTCGCGCTCGAGACCATCTCGCCGGTCATCGCCGAGACCATGGCGAAGCTCCGCGCGCTCAGCACCTGGGTGAACAACCGGAACCTGAATTCCTGCGAGACCGCCCAGGCGCTCGTCGGCGCGGTGTGGGCGAAGAACGACCGGGCCTCGTCGGCCATCTGCGCCGCCATCGGCACGTCGCAGGGGATCTTCTCGGACTATGCCGCGGCGCGCCACGGATGCGGCGCGGACGGCAAGCGCAACTCGACCCTCGCCGCCGCCTCGGGCGCGATGGCCGACCAGGTGCCGGTCAACGTCAACTACGCGTGGCGGGCGGTGCGGGCGTCGGCGCTGCTCTCCGCCGACCCCGCGCTCGGCGAGTTCGCGATGTCGGTCTCAGGGACGGTGATCGTCACCGCGCCGACCTCGGATGCTGACACGTCCGGCCCGCGGGTCCGCATCCTGGAGCCGCTGGCGCTGGATCGCCGCGTCACCGAGACCCTGATGGAGGGCGGCGGCGGCTTACCCGTCTACCGCTGCGACACCACTGCCGAGTGCCTCAACCCGACGCTCGGCACCGTCGCGATCCCCGCCGGCCGTGGCTTCCGGGCCCGGGTCGCGGGGCTGCTCCGCGACCTCGCCGACGCGGTGCGCAACGACTCAGCACCCCCTGCCGACGCGCTCGGGCTCGTCAACCTCACCACGCTCCCGGTCTACCGGGTGGTCAACGCGGCCGCCGCCTACCGGGGCGCGGTCATCGACCAGGAGATCGACGCGCTCGCCGAGGCCGTCGCCCTCGACGTGCTCCATGTCTGGATCGCGGATCTGCACCGCACCGTCGAGGAGCGCGCCGGGACGCTGGACATCGCCGACGGCGAGCAGCTCGGGAAGTGGCGCGAGGGGCTTCGCGCGAACCGCGTCGCACTCGCGCGCCACCGCCATCTCGGGCTCCAGCGCTTCAACACCGCGCTTGGCGTTGTGGAGAAGCTGCGGCTCATCGAGACCGAGCTCGCCGGCGCGCTGTCGGCGGACCTGCGCGCTGCGCTCGCCTTCGCCCGCGGGGGCGCGGGCGCGGCCGGGCCGCAGTAGCGCCCCGGAGTCATGGAGCATGTACGAGCTCTTCACCCTCGGCGGCGGGACCTACCTGGTCGACCTCCTGAACGCGGTCGCGGCCATCACCGGCGGCGGCGCCTACGTGGTGCTCGCCCAGCTCGCGGGCGTGGCCGGGCTCGGGTGGATCCTCTTCCGCACCGCCTTCGGGGGCTCGTGGAAGGAGAACGCGAAGTGGATCCTGCTCTTCGTGACCGTGTGGGGCGCGATGATCGTGCCCAAGGCCACGGTGCGGGTGGTGGACCGGCTCGACCCCGCGCTTGCGCCCGCGGTGGTCGGCAACGTGCCGATCGGTCTCGCGCTCTTCGCCTCCGTCACCTCGCAGGTGGGCGACGGACTGACGCGCCTGACCGAGCAGGCGTTCACGCTCCCGAACGACCTCGCCTACCAGCGCCACGGGCTCATCTTCGGGGCCAGGCTCGCCGCCGCCGCGACGCGGCTCGAGGTCACCGACGCGGTGTTCGCGCGGAACCTCCGGGGATTCGCGCGCCAGTGCGTGTTCCACGCGCTGCTGCTCGGGCACATGACGGCAGACGACTTGCGCGAGTCCACCGACGTGTGGCGGCTCGTCACCGCCGCGGGCACGCCGTCGGCCGGCGCCTCGCCCGCGCGCATGTTCGAGCTCGCCACCCGCGGCGCGGCGACCGGGACCGGCGCCACCGCGCTCGACCGGCAGGTCGTCACCTGCGCCGACGGCGCCGGCAGGCTGAACGCGCAGTGGACGGCGGAGCTCCAGCGCGCGGGGACCATCTTCGGGCGGCGGCTCTTCCCCGACGCCGCGACCGACGCGCTCGCCCGCGCCGAGCTCACCGCCGCGCTGCCGGCCGCCCACACCTTCCTCATCGGGGCGTCGCGCACCGCGGGCGAGATCATGCGCCAGCAGATGGTGCTGAACGCGCTGCACGACGCGGGCGAGCAGTGGGCGGCCGAGGCCGGCAACGCCGCCGCGCTCAGGGCCTACACCGAAGCGAGGGCGGAGGCCCAGACCGTCTCCGCCTACCGGGCCATCGGGCGCCAGGCCGAGACCTGGGTGCCGCTCCTTCGCATCGTGTTCGAGTGCCTCTACATCGGCGCCTTCCCGGTCGCGGTGCTGCTGATGCTCACCCCCGCCGGCGCGGGGATCTTCCGCTCCTACGTGACGGGGCTCATCTGGCTGCAATCGTGGGGGCCGCTCTACGCGGTGCTGCACCGCATCTCGATGGGCGAGGCGGCCGAGCGCATGGCCGCGAGCGCGCTGATGCCCGGGGGCGATATCGGCATCTCGCTCGTCGCCCAGGCCGGCATACGGGCCGTCGCCTCGGACGTCGCGGTGATGTCGGGGTACCTGTCGATGTCGGTGCCGTTCCTCGCCGCCGCCCTCGCCTACGGGCTCTCCAAGGCCACGGTGCTCGCGACCTCGGTGCTGGCGGTGGGGCAGGACGCGGCCTCGGCCGCCGCGCACGAGGGGACGACCGGCAACCTCTCGCTCGGCAACACGAGCGCCGACACCCACCGCTACGCGACGCTCGAAGGCCGCCAGATCCGGACCTCCGCGCACGTCGACGCGGACCGCTACACGGGCTTCGCGCCCGGCGGGGCCGGGTTCACCGTCGCGGGCGACGGCACCGTCATCGCCGACGTCGGCGCCGCGACGAGCCGCATCCCGGCCGCGGGGGTGCGCCTCTCGGAGTCGCTCGCGACGAGCCACGAGCAGCGTGCGGCCGAGGCGCGCGGACTCTCGCGGCACTGGTCGTCCGAGGCCGGGATGGCCCGCAACGCCGCGGTCACCGACGCCACCGCGCTGGTCGAGCGCTACACCCACGACGTCAGCACCGGCGAGGCGTTCGCGCGCGGGGTGACGGGGAGCGAGAGCGCGCAAGCTCAGGCGCTTGAGTCGCACTACGAGAAGATGTCGGAGACGGCCGGGATCACCCGGGACCAGATGGCGGCGCTCGCCGCCGAAGCGCGGATCGGCGGCGGGTGGTCGAAGATCGTCCGGATCGGCGCGGACGGGTCGGCACGCTGGCGCGGCCAGACCATCGAACGCGAAGCATGGAACGCGACGCAGGACTATGCCGAGCAGCACCAGGTGCTCGACCTCTGGTCGAAGGTCTCCGACGCGTCGCGGCGCTGGTCGACGGCCACGGGGGCGAGCGAGACGGCGGGGCTGGAGGAGAGCCTGAACGCCAACCTCACCCGCATGCAGCGCTTCGACGAGCGGGCCTCGCTCGCCCGCACCGAATCGGAGAGCTGGTCGGAGCAGGCCGCGCAGGTGCGCGCGGAGGCGCAAGCCATCGACCGCGAGCTCGGCCAGCCCTTCTTCGCCTGGCTCTCCGAGCGCGTGGGCGCGGACGGGCGGCCGATCGGGGCGGCGGGCGCCATCCGGCTCGCCTCGCCCCAGACCCCGGAGGACGCGGAGACGCTGCGCGAGTACGCCGCCGCATTCATCGCCGAGCGGTTCCCCGCGCCGGCCGGTCCCGACCCCGCCACCATCGGCGGCGAGGCGGAGTACGGCGCGGCGCGCGACGCGCTGGCCGACGCCCATGCGCGCGAGACGGCCGCCGCGTATGGCGCCTGGGCCGAGGGCGTGCGCGACCGGGCCTATGTGGCCGATGCGCCCCTCCCGGGCGAGGTGAAGGCCGCGGCATCGGGCGAGCGTGCCGAGACGAGGGCGGACATGACGGAGAAGGAGGCCGGGCGCGAGGCGCGCACGACGGTCGCGCAGCAGGACGCGCGGGAAGGCCGGGCCGGCGTCGCGGCCGAGACGGAGAAGCCGTTCGAGCACCACGCGACGGAGAACCTGCCCTTCGTCGGCGAGTGGCTGGCAGGGAAGCTGTTCGGGACCGCGAGGAACGAGGCGCCCGACGCGGCGGAGCACCGGCCGGTGGATCCCGGGCCCGACTGGCGGGACCAGTCGCCGTGAGCCGGTCGGTGCGGTCGCACCGCCCGGGGCGGGCGGCCCGGGGGCGGCACCGCCGCCGGTGCGCGGTCTCAGGGGGAGAGGTCGTGATTGCGCAGGTGGTCGTCGTCGTGCAGGTGGCGGTCTTCCCAGTCCCGAAGATAGTCGTAGCGCCCGGTGCGCGACGCCCACTCGTCGGCGTCGCCGTCGTCTTCGGGAAGCTCGTAGCGGCCGAACGCGGACCAGTCGCGGTGGCGAAGGCCCAGCCAGAGCACGTGCGCGAGGCTCGCGAGCACCGTCCAGGCGATCGCCGCCATCCACAGCGGCCCGATGTGCTCCGCGCCGGAGCCGAGGGCGATAGACGCGGCCGTGTACAACGCGGCGAGGCCTAGCCCGCCGAGCACGAAGGCGCGGGCGCGCCACGTGATCGGGCGCCGGGCCGGGGCTTCGAACGTTCCGGTCATGGTCATGGCCTCCAGGATAGCGGCGCACGGGACGCGGGCAAGCGCCCGGGCCTCCCCTCGCGCCTCGTCGGTGCGCCCCTTCCCCCGCCCGCCTCCGCCTCCGGGCGTAGCGGGCTGCGCGGCCGTGCCGCACGACGCATTGCATTCAACCGAATCGACAGGAGGACGAAGCCATGCTGCACATCAACCGGGTGACGCTGCTCGGCTACGCGGGAGGCGATCCCGAGGTTCGCGAGCTGCCGGGCGGCGGCCGGGCCGCCACGTTCCGCCTCGCCACCACCGAGCGGTGGAAGGACCGCGAGGGCCGGCCCGCCGAGGCCACCGAGTGGCACCGCATCGCCGTCTACGGCGGCGCGGTCGAGGCGGTGGCGACGATGGTGCGCAGGGGCGCGGCGCTGATGGTCGAGGGCCGGAGCGCCACGCGCGAGTACACCGACCGGCGGAAGATCGCGCGCAAGGTGACGGAGGTCGTCGTCGCCGGCCCGCAGGGAATGGTCAATGTCCTGAGCCCCAGACCGGGCGGGGACGGTGACGTGGGCCGGGCGGGCGGCGCCGGCGACGCCGGCGGCGATGAGGACGGGTAGCGCGGCCCTGCCGTCGAACGTGACGCCGGTATCGGTGGGGGCGCGGGCGATGGCTCCCGCGCCTTCGCGCTTGACCGGGCGCCTGCTGTGAGGACGGTCGGCTCCAGCACGCTGCGCGGCGGGCAGACCGTCTTCCACGGGCTCCGGATGTGGGGCCAGCTCCTGCGCGCGGCGTTCTTCGTCTCCGCCGCCGCCGTGGTCGCGGTGCCCGGCTGGCATGTCTGGCACCGCACCACCGGCTACGAGTGGTACGCCGCCGTCATCGTCACCGTGGCCGAGGCCAAGCTCGGCCTCGGCTACGCCCCGGACCACCGCCAGGACGTGCGGTTGCAGGACGGCTCGGTCCGGGTGCTCACCATCACCGAGATCGCCGCCTCGCCGAGGGCGCTCCGCACCCGCGAGCGGCTGCGCGACGCGGTGTTCGCGAGCGCCTGGCTGGGCGCGAAGGCGTCGCTGGTCGTCATCGCGCTCTTCCTGCTGCTGTTCTGGTACCGGGGCTGGCAGCTCAACCGGAGCCGGCGCCTGCGCGGCGCCGAGCTCGCGAGCGCGCGCGAGCTCCGCCGGCGCATCCGCCCGCCCGGGACGGCGCTGCGCGAGGCGCTCTCGCTCCACCCCCGCCCGCCCCCCTACCGCATCGCGGGCGTGCCCTACCCCGAGCGCACCGAGACCCAGCACACCATCGTCTCGGGCACCACCGGGTCGGGAAAAACCGTACTCATCTCCGACCTGGTCGAACAGGTGCGGGCCAGGGGCGAGCGCTGCGTCGTCTACGACAAGATGGGGAGCTACACCGCAGCGTTCTTTGACCCCGAGCGCGACGTGCTCCTGAACCCCCTCGACGCGAGGGCGCCGCGCTGGTCGCCCTTCTTCGAGGCGAGGAGCCCGCGCGACTTCGACATGATGGCCGCGGCCCTCATCCCCCAGCAGAAGGACACCGTCGATCCGTTCTGGGTCACCGCCGCCCGCCAGCTCTTCGCGAACGGCGTCGGCGTGCTCTGGTCGAAGGGCGTGACCGAGAACCGGGTGCTCGTCGACCACCTGCTCAAGACCGAGCTCACCGCGCTCGCCGAGGCCATGGAGGGCACGGTCGCGCAGTCCATCGTCGACCCCGAGAACCCCAAGACCGCGCTCAGCGTGCGCGCGATGCTCACCGCCCACCTCTCCGCGCTCGAGTTCCTGCCCGACGAGGGCGAACCGTTCTCCATCCGCGACTGGATATCAAGGGACCGGGGCGGGTTCCTGTTCCTCACCTCGCGCGGCGACCAGCACGCATCCTTGCGCGGCCTCATCTCGACCTGGCTCGAGATCGCGGTCAACGCGCTGCTCTCGCTCGACCAGGACGACGGCCGGCGCGTGTGGGTCATCCTCGACGAGCTCCCGACGCTGCACCAGGTGCCATCGCTCCAGCCGGGGCTCGCCGAGTCGCGCCAGTTCGGCGGCTGCTTCGTGCTCGGCGTCCAGGTGGTCTCGGCGCTGCGCGACCTCTACGGGAGGAACGGGGCGGAGACCATCTCGGGCTTGTGCGGCACCCGCGTGGTGCTCGCCGCCCCCGACCGCGACACCGCGCAGTGGTCGGCCGACAGCCTCGGGCGCGCCGAGGTCGAGGAGATCGCCGAGGCGTTCAGCTACGGCGCCAACACCATCCGCGACGGGGTGTCCTTGACGCCCCGGCGCGAGCTGCGCGCGCTCGCGCTCGCCTCGGAGATCATGCGGCTTCCGAATCTCCACGGGTATCTCCGCTTCCCGGGTCCGCTCCCGGCCGCCTCCATCCGCCTTCAGTACGTGAAGCGCGGACAGGCGGCGGAGCGGTTCGTGGCGCGCGCGGTGGCTGGAGCGGGGGCGGATGCGGCGGCGGACGATGCCGGCGCCGGCGATTCCCATGAGGAGCCCTCGGAATCCGACGGATCGCTGGTGCAGGTCGAGCTGGCGTTCGGGTTGCCGGAGGAGCCTGACCCGGAGGCCGGGAAGCCCGGCCGCACGGGCTCGCCGGCTACCGTCGAGCCGGGCCGGAACGAGGAGGCGCTCGCGGCGGGTCCGGCGGCACGGGATGCCGGGGAAAAGCCGGCGGCAGCGCCGGAGGACGGCAAGGCGGCGGCGCCGGCGGCTGTGGAGGCGGGCACGAACGGGGCTTCCGCGGGCAACGGCGTTCCCGACGACCTGATGCGGCTGTAGGGATGGTCGCCTCGATCGGCGCCATCGCGTCGGCCGCGCAAGGCACGTCCTACTACGAGCGCGACGGCTACTACGCGAAGGACGACCCCGAGCACCGGGCGGCGAGTGGATGGACCGGCAGGGGCGCGGAGGCTCTCGGGCTCTCCGGACCGGTCGATTCGCACACCTTCCGGGCGGTGCTCGAAGGCAAGGTGCCGGACGGGTCGGGCCGCGCGCTCGGGCGGCGCGACGGCGACGGGAACCTCGTCCACCGGCCCGGCCGGGACGTCACCCTCTCCG
>JAJEEA010000176.1 GCA_022821235.1 Vicinamibacteria bacterium | reverse complement strand
GCGAGTATCCTACCGGGGTGAAGGTGAGCAAGGCGCAGTTGGCCGCAATGATGTTGGTGCGTGATGAATTCCACGGGGACTGGAATTACAAATTCACTCCCCGATGAAGTTGGCAACTTTATATCGATCACTGTCCATAGGCGCGATCCACGCCCTCATGAACGCCATCCCCACCACCCAGCTCGCGTTCGACCGGGGATGGCCGGCCGCCGACGTCGCCCACCTCCTCGACGGGGGCTTGTACCTCGACCGCAACCTCGGCACCGCCGACGCCGCCGAGCTCGCGTCACGCATCCACCGCCTCGTCCGCTACAGCGCCGAGACGGGGACCCGGGGCATCATCATGACCGGGTCGTTCTTCGGCGAGGCCGTCAAGCAGGCCCGGGTGGGCATGGACATCCCGGTGGCCACGTCGTTCGAGGGCATCGTCGAACGGGCGTTCGAGATCGAGCGCCCCCTGCACGTCCTCGCCACCGCCCCCGACTCGGCGACGCTGCTGGCGGAAGAGCTGAGGAGGGAGGCGGCGGCCCGGGGACGGGAGCTGTCGATCACCCGCCAGGCGGTGGACGGGGCGATGGACGCCCTGATCGGCGGCGACCCCGAGAGGCACGACCGCCTCGTGCTCGAAGCGGTCCGCGGCGTCGACGCGCGCACCGCCATCCTCTTCGCACAGTTCTCGATGGAGCGCATCCTGCCGGGGGCCGCGGTCGCGCACTCCGCCCCCGTCGCCGGGCCCGCCAGCGCGGGGGTGGCCCGGCTGCGGCAGCTCATCGCGGGGCGCTGACGCCGGCCACCGGCGCGGGATGATCGCACGCGGGAGAGCGCGACGGGTCCAGGTCCCACCGAACGGCCCGAAGACGGACCGGCGGGGACTGGTCGTCCGGCCGGGACTATCCGAGAAGAGAGGCAGAGATCGCGGTCGGAGTGCGCCGGCCAGCGGGTATAATCGGTCTTGGCAGCCCGGGCCGTTGGAGGGCTCGGGTGCCAGCGGGGGCGGCAGTCGGAGCCGCCGCGGAGGTTTCGCGTCAGCGAGACTTCCAACGCGACGGCCAGCTTGCGCGGCGACGATTGCCGGGCCAGGACGAGGAGCAGGATGGACACCCTCAGAAGCCTCTATGCCCGGCGCGTGGCCATGGTCGTCGCCTTCACCTCCATCGCCACCCTCGGCCTCGTCTCCGGCGTGCTCTTCGCCTACTCGCCCGACCTCGCGATCATCTCCGAGCTCGACGACTACACGCCCGGCACCATCACGCGGATTCACGCCCGCGACGGCCAGGTCATCGGCGAGTACGCCACCGAGCGGCGGGTCATCCTGACCTACGACGAGATTCCCGAGGTGCTGCGCAACGCGATCATCGCGGCCGAGGACGGCGACTTCTTCAGCCACGTCGGCTTCAACATTCCCCGCATCGTGATGACGCTCGTCTCGAACGTCCTCGAGGGCGACCTGACGGCGGCGGGGGCCAGCACCATCACCATGCAGCTCGCCCGCAACGTGACCCTGGGCGGCCAGAGCCTCGGCCTCGAGAAGACGTGGCAGCGCAAGATCGTCGAGGCCTTCTACACGATCCAGATCGAGAAGCGCTACACGAAGCGCGAGATCCTGACGCTCTACGCCAACCAGATCTGGCTGGGCACGGCCCGGCACAGCGCGTTCGGGGTCGAGGCCGCTTCGCGGCTCTACTTCGACAAGCCCGCGACCGAGCTCGAGCTCGGCGAGGCCGCCACCATCGTCGGCACGTTCCCGACACCGGCGCGGTCGAGCCCGCTCGTCAACATGGACCTCGCGGTGAGCCGCCGCAACCTCGTTCTGCGGCGGATGGTCGACGAGGGCTTCGTCTCGCAGGCGGAGGCGGACGCGGAGATGGCGCGGCCCATCGTGCTCGCCGAGCGGCAGGAGCGCAGCAACTCCATCGCGCCCTACTTCATCGAGGAGGTCCGGCAGCACCTGGAGCAGGAGTACGGGGTGGAGCGGCTCTACGAGGAAGGGCTGCGCGTCGACACCACCCTCGACGTCCGCCTGCAGGAGGCGGCCAAACGGGCGGTCGAGGCGGGGCTGCGCGCCCACGACAAGCGCCGCGGGTTCAGGCCCCCCGCCCGCAACATCCTGGCCGAGGCGGCGGAGAGCGGCGACTACCGCGACCCGGCGGAGATCCTCGCCACGTACGAGCACTTCCGCTGGCGGCTGCCCATCGACGCGGGAGACATCGTGCCCGCCGTCGTCACCGGCGCCGACGGCGAGGCGATGCAGGTGCGGTTCGGGCCGCATGCCGCGCGGGTCGTGCCGAGGGGGCTGCGCGTGACCGAGACGCGCGACTACAAGGGGTTCCGGCGCCTCGGCGGAGAGCGCGCCGACGAGGTCGTCTCCGCCGGCGACCTCGTCGAGGTCGAGGTCACCGTCCTCGACACCAGCGGCGACCGGCCGGTGGTCGAGGCCGAGCTCGAGCAGGAGCCGCTGGCCGAGGCCGCGCTCCTCGCCATCGAGAACCGGACGGGCCGCATCCTCGCGATGGTGGGCGGCTACGACTTCGACCGCAGCAAGTTCAACCGCGCGACGCAGGCCTACCGGCAGCTCGGCTCGCTCTTCAAGGGCGTGCTCTACGCCGCCGCCATCGACACCGGGTACACCACCACCTCGATCGTGCAGGACGAGCCCATCGCCTACGAGGTGGGGCCGGGGCAGCCGCTCTACCGGCCCACCAACTACGACTACACCTACGAGGGCCCGATCACGCTCCGGCGTGCGCTGGAGAAGTCGCGCAACGTCCCCGCCGTCTGGATCATGAACGAGCTCGGCCCCCAGAACGTCCTCGACTTCGCCCGGCGGCTCGGGTTCACGTCCGACGCGCCGCCTTACCTCTCGGTGGCCTTGGGCTCGGCGGAGGCGACGCTGCTCGAGGTCACCAGCGCCTACTCGGTCTTCCCCAACCGGGGCGTACGGATGGTCCCCTACCAGATCGACCGCATCGTCGACCGCGAGGGCAAGGCGCTGGAGGAGAACGGCCCCGTGTCCGAGGACGCGGTCCCCGCCGACACCGCCTACATCATGACGAGCCTGATGGAGGGCGTGGTGCAGCGCGGCACCGGCGTCCGGGCAAGCCGGCTGCGGTGGCCCCTGGGCGGCAAGACGGGCACGATGGACGAGTACACCGACGCCTGGTTCGTGGGCTTCGATCCCGAGATCACCGTCGGGGTCTGGGTCGGCTACGACGAGAAGGTGACGCTCGGCTACGACGAGCAGGGGGCGCGGGTGGCGCTGCCCATCTGGATCGACTTCATGCGGGCCCACATCGGCGACCGCCAGGCCGATCCCGAGAACGACCGCTTCGTCCCGCCGGGCAACATCGTCTTCGAGCGGGTGAATCCCGATACCGGCGAGGTGTCGCCGTGGGGCGGCAACGTCATTCGCGAAGCGTTCATCGCCGGCACCGCGCCCGGCACCGCGCTCGAGCCGTAGTCCGGCGAGCGCCGCCCGCGGCTCCGAGGGACCATGCCATCAGAGCGACCGGACGCACCGCTTCTCCACGAGGTGCCCGACGCGGCTGCGCTGGAGGCGGTCATCGACAGCCCTCGGGCCGTGCTGTTCAAGCACAGCACCCGTTGCGGCGTTTCCGCCTACGTCATCGAAGAAGTCATCGACTTCGCCGAAACGCACCCCGAGTGGCCGGTGCACGTCCTCAAGGTGATCGAGCAGCGTCCGCTGTCGAACGAGGCGGCGGAACGGCTGGGTGTCCGTCACGAGTCGCCGCAGGCGTTCGTCCTCGATCGGGGACGGGTCCGTTGGCACGGCTCGCACAACGAGGTCAGCGCCGCCGCGCTGCAGCGGGAGACAGGGAGGCTCGAGATGTCAGTCAAAACCGCCGCGATCGTGACGTTGCTCGGCGTCGTGTGCCTGGCGCCCCTCGCCGGCGCCCAGTCGGCGAGCCTGCGCACGCCGTGGGGCGATCCGGACCTGCAGGGCATCTGGACCGGCTCGACCCTGACGCCGCTGGAGCGGCCCGCGCGGTTCGCCGGCCAGGAGTTCCTGACCGAGGAGGAGGCGGCGGGCCTGGAGCGGCGCGCCGACGAGACCCGGTTCGTCGAGCGGGTGCCGACCGCGGGCGACCCCGGCACCTACAACCAGACCTGGTTCGACCCCGGCACGCGGCTGGTGCCCGACCGGCGCACGGCCCTGATCACCGATCCGCCCGACGGGCGCGTCCCCTACACGCCGGAGATGGCCGAGCGCGGCCGGCTGCAGGCCATATACCGGGTGAGCGGGGCCCGCAACACGTGGGTTGACGTCGACACCGGCGAGCGGTGCATGTCGGACGGGGTGCCGATGTTCTGGCTCGGCTACAACCCCAACCACCAGATCTTCCAGACCCCCGACCACGTCGTCATCGTGCACGAGATGTTCCGCGACCGGCGCATCGTCCCCCTCGGCGACGGGCCGGGCACCGGCATCCGCCAGTGGAACGGCGACATGCGCGGCCACTGGGAGGGCGACACCCTCGTCGTCGAGTCGACCCACTTCATCGACGGCACCGCCGACCGCTGGGCCCAGACGTGGCGCATGCCGACCCACACCATGCACCTCGTCGAGCGCTTCACCCGGCTCGACGCCGACACCCTGCAGTACGAGTTCACCCTGACCGATCCCGCGAAGTTCACCGCGCCGTGGAGCGTCCGCATCCCGCTGACCACCAACCAGGCGTCGCGCGGCGTCACCGAAGGGCCGCTCTACGAGTACGCCTGCCACGAGGGCAACTACAGCATCGCCAACGTCCTCCGCGGCGCCCGCGTCGAGGAGCTGGCGGCGGACGACGAACAGCCTTGATGGCGCGCGCCCTCTCGCCGCCGCTGATCACCGTGCACGAGGCGCTCGAGCTCGCGAGCGCCCACCTCCTCCGGCCCATGCTGGGGCTGGCGCCCGGCGCCGCGCCGCCGCCCCGGCGCAAGGCGGACATGATCGCGGAGATCGAGGGGCTGCTGTGCGGCGACTCGTTGCGGCGCCTGTGGGACGCGCTCGACGAGACCCAGCAGCTCGCCGTGCGCGAGGCCCTGGACACGCCCGTCGGGTACTTCGATCGACACCACTTCGAGTTGAAGTACGGCCGGCTGCCGGCCGGCTTCGAGGACGACGGCGGGCTGTCGACCGCGACCCTGCTGCACTTCTTCCTCTACGCGCCCCGGCGCCACGGCGCCGCGCCGACGATCGTGCCACTGGAGCTGGCGCAACGCCTGCTGGCCTTCGTGCCACCGCCGCCCGAGGCCGAGGTCCCGGCGGCGGAGGAGCTGCCCGAGACGCCGCGGCTGACGCGACGCGACATGGAACAGCCGGCGCGGCACGACCTGTTCGCGGTGCTGCGCCTCGTCGAAGCAGGCCACGTCGCCGTCAGCACCAGCACGCGACGGCCGGGCGCCGCCGCAAGCCGGCGCGTCGCCGAAGTGCTCTCGGGGGGCGACTTCTTCGACGCGACGGGGTCCGAGGCCCCCCCGTGGGTCCGGGAGCTCGGTCCCATCCGGGCGTTCGCCTGGCCCTGCCTCCTGCAGGCGGCCAAGCTCGCCCAGCTCCGCGGGTCGAAGCTGGCGCTGACGAAGTCCGGCCGCGCTGCCCTGCACCGGCCGGTCGAGGCGACGCTACGAACCATCTGGAAACGGTGGCTCGGGAACAAGCTGCTGGACGAGTTCAGCCGCGTCGACACCATCAAGGGGCAGACCCGCGGCAGCGGCCGGCGAACGATGACCCCGGCGTCGGGCCGCCGCTCGGCCGTCGCCGACGCGCTGGCGGCGTGTCCGCCCGGCCGGTGGGTATGTTTCGACGACTTCGGCCGGTTCATGCAGGCCGGCGGCTTCGACTTCGTCGTGAACCGCGACCCCTGGAACCTGTACCTCGGGGAACCGGGTTACGGCAGCCTGGGCTACGACGGCTCCCACGACTGGGCCATCATCGAAGGCCGGTACGCCCTCTGCCTGCTGTTCGAGTACGCCGCCACCCTCGGCCTGATCGACGTCGCCTACGCCGAACCTCACGACGCGCGGTTGGACTATACGCACCTGTGGGGCTCTGAAGATCTGCCGTACCTGAGCCGCTACGACGGCCTCCAGTACTTCCGGCTGAATCCCCTGGGCGCGTACTGCCTCGGCATCGCCAAGGCCTACGCGCCGAGCACCCCCATCGCGCGGGCCGCGCTCACCGTCTATCCGGACCTCTCGATACAGGCCGCCGCGGCCTTGTCGCCGGAGGAGCAGACGCTGCTGGAAACGTACGCCGCCGCCGAAGCCGACGACGTGTGGCACCTCGACCGCGACAAGGCGCTAGCCGCCATCGAGAACGGCCACGACCCCGACGAGTTCCGCGAGTTCCTCGCGGCGCGCGACGACCAGCCCCTGCCCGAAACCGTCGAGGGCTTCCTCGCCGCCGCGAAACGCGGCGCCCGCGCGCTGAAGATTCGACACACGGCGTTGCTCATCGACTGCGCCGACGCCGAGATCGCGGCCAGGCTGAGCACGGACAAGCGCACCGCCAAGCTCTGCCTGCGCGCTGGCGAGCGCGTCCTCGCGGTGCCCACGGCGTCGGAGGCGGCGTTCTGCAAGGCCGCCCGCGCGATGGGTTACGGCATGCCACCGGGGTGATGAGGCGTGACGCTGCCGGGTTTCGCGTCTCCCTCCAATCATCTCACACCAGCTCGAAGGCGTACCGCTCCGAGCGCCAAGAAAGCGAACCAATGCTCAATCTCGACCGTTCTCAACGCGCCTTCTGTAGCTCTACCGCCCCTAACATTCGCTTGCTGGCGCCCGCCGGGTGCGGAAAGACCACCGCGCTCCTGCATCGCTGCCTTCGACTCGCCCAAGAGTCCAGTGGCAGCCCTCGTTTCCTGCTCGTCACATTTACGAGATCCGCCGCCGCCGAGATCATGGCACGGATGGACAACGATCTCCAGTTCGCCCCCGTGGCCGGACAGGTGTCTGTTAGTACGCTCAACGCGTACGGCTACCGCCGAATCCGCGAAAAGGTCCGCAGTCCGAAATTGCTTATATCTCCCGCCGACCACCATTTCGCCATGCTCAATCAGTTGCGCACCGTTTGGCTCGACCTCCCTCACATCGCGGAAGTTGTGCAAGCAAGAGGCAGCGGCGCAAGGCGGTTGATGGACGTCATGGACAACATAAAATCAATGGGATTCGACCATACCGTCGACACCAATCGCGAACTTTTCCAGAAACGCCTCGACACTCTGCGTGCTCAAGGGCTTGGATGGAGGATAGCCGAACAGTTCGAGATTCTGACATCGATTGGCCTGCTTGAGTCCCCACGCCACACTCGTGCCGCGCCATCCAACAGCCGTCGGCACTTCTATGATCGGTTCTTCACATTCTGGCGAAACGCCTCCACCGTGTTACACAAGCAGGCGACCTTCACGTTCGAAGACCAGAAGTACTGGGCATACCTCGATCTCAGGTCTCCCGGGTCCGACGGAAAGCGAAAGCCCTTTATTTCAGGCGCCGCCAGATATGACCATATTCTCGTAGATGAATTTCAGGACATCAATCCACTTGACCTCTCGCTAATAAAAGTGATCGTAGAACGTAACCAAGCCAACCTCCTCAGAGATCCCCTCATTTTATCATTTGAATCGATGGAAGCAAGTCCCGCGCGGAGAGGTACTTCCGGGGATCTAAACGGTTTGCAAGTGTGCGCAACTGGATTACAATACACTCCATGGTGCGAGACAAGAGTCGACAA
>JAJEEA010000325.1 GCA_022821235.1 Vicinamibacteria bacterium | reverse complement strand
GATCCGCGAGGTTCGCGACCTGGGACGCCGGCTGCCAGAGATCGGCGCGCCGCGGGAACCGGAAGCCGTCCGGCATGACGCCAATCACTTCCGACGGCCCGCCGTCGATCCGGATCGTCCGGCCGACCATGGTCCGGTCGGCGCCGTACCGGTCTCGCCAGACGTGCCCGGCGAGCATGACGACCGGGGGCGCGCCGCGTCGGTCGTCGGCGGCCCGGAAGTCCCGGCCGAGGATCGGCGTCTCGCCGAGCAGGCTCAGACCCTCCGCGGAAATGAAGACGCGCTGCAGTCGCGCCGGCGCCCGGTCGTCCTCGGCGACGGCGGCCGGCGTCGACTGGTAGGCGGCCAGCGCGCCGAACGACGTCGCCGCGTCGCGAATGTCCTCGAAGTCGGCGTACGAGACGCCTCCCGGGCGCGCGCGGCCGTCGCGGGTCGAGATGTGGACCACCCGCTCCGGGTCGTCGATGGGCAGGCTCCTCGACGTCAGCGCATCGAACATCGTGAAGAACTGCGTGGTGACGCCCATCCCGATGCCCAGCACCAGGACGGTCACCGCCGTGAACGACCGCTGGCTGGCCAGCAGCCGCACCGCGAACCGCAGATCCTGCCATGTCTCGTCGACCCACCGGGCGCCGCGCGCGTCGCGGCACTGCTCCTTGACGTGGTCGAGGCCGCCGAACCCGAGCCGCGCGCGCCGGCGCGCCTCGTCCTCGGGCAGGCCGGCCCGCCTGTGCTCGGCCGCCTGCCGCTCGATGTGGTCGCGCAGCTCGCGGTCCAGCGCCTTCGAGCCGGTCGCGGTGCCGGAGGCGCCGCCACCAGCTCACCGGGCGCCTCCGCCCGCGGTCCCGAGAATCAGGCCGACGGCCTCGGCGAGCCGGGCCCAGCTCTCGGTCTGCTCCTGCAGCCGGGCCCGGCCCTTCGGCGTCAGGCGGTAGAACCTGGCGTCGCGGCCGGTGTCGGACGGCTTCCACTCGGCCACGAGGAGCTTCCGGTTCTCCAGGCGGTGGAGCGCGGGATAGAGCGACCCCTGGGGAACCTGGAGCACGTCGCGGGAGATCTGCTTGATCCGCCGGGCGAGGCCGTAGCCGTGAATCGGCCCGTTGGCGGCCACCTGCAGCACCAGCAGGTCCAGCGTGCCCTGCGGGAGTTCGGTCTTGGGTGCATTCATCGTTTGATGCATTCTACTGCTACATATAGCAGTCGGACATGAAGAAGGTCAAGGCGCTTTTGAAGGGCGTGACAGATGAAGGCAACGGTGAACCCGGGTTCGACGAACGGCAGTCCGGCACGTGAAGACCGCTTTGGCGCCGGCGCCGCCCGGAAGGCTCAGATGTCCTCGACGATTCGCGTTCCCGCGACCGCGCGCACGCGACCCGCCAGCGGGAAGCTGTGGTCGCCGGCGTGGATCACGTCGAGGCGGCTCAACCCGAGGTCGTCGATCGCCGACCGCATCGAGCGGGTCAGGGTGGGCGCGCTCGTGCGCTTGATCTCGAAGCCCCGCAACCGAGGTCCGCGTTGCACGACGAGGTCGATCTCCGTGCCCGAGTGCGTCCCCCAGAAGTAGCACCGCCGCTCGTCGACGCCGAGGGCCTGGACGAGGTTCTCGATGACGAAGCCCTCCCAGGACGCGCCGATCTTGGGATGGCGATCGAGCTCGGCTCGGGTGGTCACGCGGAGGAAATGGTGGAGGAGTCCGGAGTCGCGGATGTAGATCTTGGGGGCCTTGACCTGCCGCTTCTTGAGATTCGCGCTCCACGGCTTCAGGCTCCGCAGCATGTACGTCGACTCGAGGGCGTCGAGATAGCGGCGCACGGCGTGGTGGGAGACGCCGAACGCCCGGCCGAGCTCCGACCCGTTCCACACCTGCGCGGGGTAGTGCGCGAGCATCGACCAGAACGCTCGAGGATCGCGCTCGGGACGGCGATGCCGAGCTGCGGCACGTCCCGCTCGAGAAAAGTGCCGCCCGCCTCAGTTGAACTCCGTGCCGCCCTTGCGCGTCAGGTAGTCGCCGGAGACGCTCTTCAGGATCACCCGCCCGAACTCGGCCGACTCGCGTTCCGTTGCCGGCTTCACCACCACGCCCTCGCGCACGTGCCTGCCGCCGAGCGCGGTGGCGCCGTCGGTGTGCTCCAGCATCAGGGCGGCGCTGAACGGCCCTCGGTAGAGCACCGGCACGAGCGGAAAGAGGTCGCCGAGCGACTCGACCTCGTCCGGGGGCAGGTAGCGGCCCCGGCCCGGCGCGCCGAGGTAGGCGTCGAACACCCGGAACGCGGGGTTCGGCTCGCCGTAGTGCAGGTCCTGCACGCCCCGGCCGTACACCTCGCCGAGCACGTAGAACGCCTGCCCGTCTCCGGCGAGGCGGGCGCGCGCGGCCTCGAACGGGGCCTCGAAGGCGTGCCACGTGCGCACGTAGAGGTTGGTCCGGTTCGCCTCGTTCAGGATCAGCGCCATGCCGCGGTCCGACATCCCCTTCGACGTGACGATGGGACCGTGGTCGGGATGCCAGCCCAGGCAGCACCACGTGCCGTGCAGCTTCTCGGTGATGACCACCGGCTCGCCGTCCTGCAGCGCGTCCGGGTACTTCTTGACGTTCTCGATGTCGTAGTGGAGCGTCGCGCCGTGCACCGGGCGCACCTCGCCCTGCATGGCGATGGGGATGGGCGGCTCGTACTTCACGAGCTCCAGCAGGTCGGTCACCTCGTCGCCCTCGGACACCGGCCGGCCGCGGACCATGCCGTCGCGCACCGGGTAGACGAGCCCCTGCGACAACGCGCCGCGCAGCTTCACCGCCTTGACGCGGTTCCTCTTGCTGCCGGCCAGCTTGCCTTCGAGGCCGAGCTCGGCGATGAGCCAGTCGGGGCACACCGCGCCCTCGGGGATGTAGGCGGCGAGGTCGCCGTCGGTGAACGAGCCCTTCCCGACGACGCACCGGAAGCCGCCGATCGCGGCCAGCTCCAGGCGGTCGGCGTTCGGATGCGGCTCGATGCGCAGGGCGTGGATTCTGGATTCGAAGGTCGCCATGACGGGTTCTCCGTGACAGGTGGAACCAACCATTATGACCGATTCCGGGCCGCCGCGGTTCGCCCGCGCGGGACTACCCGACGGTCCGGCGTAGCGCGCGTCGTCGCCCGCCGGTTGACGACCCGCCGGTTCAAGTGCACGATGGGTGCATGGCCGTCAAGACCATCACGCTCGACCTGGAGGCGTACGAAGCTCTTCGGCGTCACCAGCGCAGGGGACAGTCGTTCTCGCAGGTGATCAAGGAGCACTTCGACGCGCCCAGGACCGGGCGGGATCTGCAGGCGGCGCTGGGACGGTTCGCGCTGAGCCCTGACGCGCTCGACGCCATCGACGACGTCGTGCGTCGCCGGGGCGAGAGCCCGGCCGGATCGGCCGATCCGTGATCCACTGCGACACTTCCTTTCTCGTCGATCTGCTGCGCGAGTCGTCGGGGTCGGGCCGGGGATCGGCTCACGATCTGCTCGACTCGCTGCGCGGGCACGAAATCGTTCTGTCGGTGTTCGCCGCCTGCGAGCTGTACGTCGGCGTGGAACGGTCGGCGAGTCCACCCCGGGAGCGGACCAGGGTCGAGGGGCTGACGAGTTTCCTCGGGATCGTCTATCCTGACGACCGATTCGCATCCGTCTATGCGCGGCTGCTGGCCGGTCTCCAGCGGAGCGGGGAGATCATCGCGACGATGGACCTGATGATCGCTGCCGCGGCGGTCGTCGATGAGGCCCCGCTGGTGACCCGCAACCGCAGGCACTTCGATCGAGTGCCCGGCGTCGACGTCGTTTCGTACTGAACGTGGAGCAGTCCCATGCCTGACCGTCGCTCGCCGGCCCGGATGACCATCGCGATCGCGGCCGCGTTCGCCTGCCTCGCGACCATCCCCCTCCACGCCGAGGACTGGCCGCAGTGGCGCGGCGTCGACCGGGACGCGGTATGGCGCGAGACCGGCATCGTCGAGCGGTTCCCCGACGACGGGTTGATCGTGAAGTGGCGCACGCCGGTGCGCGCCGGCTTCGCGGGGCCGGCGGTGGCCGACGGACGCGTGTTCGTCCTCGACTACCAGGAGACGCCGGGCACCCGCACGATGGACGGCCGCGAGCGGCTCCTGGCCCTCGACGAGGAGACCGGAGCGGTCCTCTGGACGCGGGAATGGCCGGCCACCTACCGCAACATCGTGCCGGTGTTCGCCACCGGGCCCCGGGCCACGCCGACCGTCGACGGCGACCGCGTCCACGTCCTCGGCGCCGCCGGCATGCTGTCGTGCTTCGACGCCGCCACCGGCGACCTGCTGTGGCAGATCGACACCGTGGCCGACTACGGCGTCACCGTGCCGGTGTACGGGGTGGCGCACTCGCCGCTCGTGGAGGGCGACCTGCTGATCACGCTGCTCGGCGGCGAGCCCGACGCCATGGTCGTGGCGTTCGACAAGGCGACGGGCGTCGAGGCGTGGCGCGCGATCGAGACGGTGGTGGAGGCGGGCTACTCGTCGCCGATCGTGACCACCGCGGGGGGCGTGCGGCAGTTGATCGTCTGGCACCCCGGGGGGGTCACGTCGCTCGACCCGGCGAGCGGCGGCGTCTGGTGGCAGCACGACTTCCGGGTCGCGAGCGGCCTGACGATCGGCACGCCGGTCCGCAGCGGGCGCTACCTGCTCATCTCGCAGGTCGAGAACGGGGGCCTGATGCTGGCCCTCAACCCCGACCGTCCGGCGGCCCGGGTGGTCTGGACGGGCGCCAACCCCAACCGCACCGACCGCCCGGCGCAGAACTCCATGACGTCGACGCCGATCGTGACCGCCGACGCCATCTACGGGCTCAACAGCTACGGCGAGCTGCGCGGCGTGGACGCGGCGACGGGCGAGCGGCTGTGGTCGAGCGACCGCCTCGTGCCCCAGGATCGCTGGGCGAGCTCGCACATCGTGCGGCACCGGGACCGCACGTTCATCTCCGTCGAGACCGGCGACCTCGTCATCGCGCGCTTCTCGCCGGCCGGCTACGAGGAGGTCGACCGGACCCACCTGCTGACGCCCACCACCCGCACCCGCGGCGGCGGCTCCGGCCGCTGGCGAGACGTCGACCGCCCGGTGCTGTGGGCGCACCCGGCGTACGCGAACCGCCACGTGTTCGCGCGCAACGACGCCGAGGTGGTGCGCGTGTCGCTCGCCGCCGCCGACTACGAGTGAACGATTCGGACGGTAGAGACCGCAGCCTATGGACGAGCACGAACTCGGGAGGATTCTCAAGGGGATGTACCACAACCCGGTTGACGCCGGGCTGACTACTACCGGAAAGGCTCGAAAAAAAACGATGGTGCATTTGTTCGGGATCAGGTATTCCCGGGAAATTCAGGATTGCGGCGATTCGCCCACACAAACCGCCCGAGAAATCACGAAACATGCCGGCATCCCCAAGAGCTACCGCATGGACGTCGACAGAGGGCGCTTGCTGGGGGAGTACGTGACCCTGGACGACAGAGAGTCTTTGAAATGGCCCGCCTGACTTGCCGCCGCGGTACCGCGGCGATACTGCTTGCGTGGTTTCTGACTGCCCCTGCATCCGCACAGGAGGCGGGCGTCACCTACGACTGGCCCCAATGGCGCGGCGTCGCCCGCGACGGGGTGTGGCGCGACACCGGCATCGTCGAGCGGTTCCCCGACGACGGCCTCGTCGTGAAGTGGCGCACGCCGATTCGCGGCGGCTTCGCGGGGCCGGCGGTGGCCCGTGGGCATGTCTTCGTCCTCGACTACCAGGAGACGCCGGGCAGCCGCACCATGGACGGCCACGAGCGGCTGCTGGTTCTCGACGAGGAGACCGGCGAGGTGCTGTGGACGCGGGAGTGGCCGGCCGCGTACCGCAACATCCACTTCAAGTTCGCGATCGGCCCGCGCGCGACCCCCACCGTGGACGGCGACCACGTCTACATCCTCGGCGCGGCGGGGACGCTGTCGTGCTTCGAGATCGCGACCGGCGACCTCGTCTGGCGGGTCGAGACCGCCGTCGACTACGGGGTGACGGTGCCGGTGTTCGGCGTCTCTCAGTCGCCGCTCGTCGAGGGCGACCACCTCATCGCCCTGCTCGGCGGCGAGCCCGACGCCATGGTCGTGGCGTTCGACAAGATGACCGGCGAAGAGGCGTGGCGCGCCATCGAGACGACCTCCGAGCCGGGCTACTCGTCGCCGATCGTGATCACCGCGGGCGGCGTGCGCCAGCTCATCGTGTGGCACACGGCGGCGGTGACCTCGCTCGACCCGGCCACCGGCGACGTCTGGTGGCAGCACGACTTCGTGGTGCCGAGCGGGCTGACCATCGGGACCCCGGTGCGGAGCGGGCGCTACCTGCTGGTGACCCAGGTGGAGAACGGCGGCCTGATGATGGCCCTCAACTCGGACCGGCCGGACGCCCGGCCCCTCTGGAGCGGCGAGAACCTCAACCGCACCGACCGGCCGCCGCAAGGGGCGACGCTCGGGACCCCGGTGGTCGCGGGCGACGCGCTGTACGGCCTGAGCAGCTACGGCGAGTTCCGCGGCCTCGACGCTGCGACCGGCGAGCGGCTGTGGTCGACCGACCGCCTGACCCCGCACGAGCGGTGGGCCAACTCGTACCTCGTGCAGAACGGCGACCGCTGGCTCGTCGTCAACGAGACCGGCGAGCTCGTCCTCGTCCGCTTCACGCCGGCCGGGTACGAGGAGATCGACAGAACGCACCTGCTGGCGCCGACCACCCGCACCCGCGGCGGCGCCTCCGGGCGCTGGGACGACCGGGCGGTCCTGTGGTCGCACCCCGCGTTCGCGAACCGGCACGTGGTGGCGCGGAACGACGCCGAGGTCGTGCGCCTGTCGCTCGCGGCGGCCGACTACGAGTGAGCCGGCAACCCGCCCGCGAATTCGCCGTGGAGTAGCCCATGTCTCATCACCATGCGCGCAACCGGGTGGCGGTTGCGTTCACCTGTGCCGCCGTCTCCCTCGCCGCGGTCTCGCTGGGCGCCGAGGACTGGCCGCAGTGGCGGGGCGTCGACCGCGACGCGGTGTGGCGCGACACCGGCCTCGTCGAGCGGTTCCCCGACGACGGCCTGGCCGTGAAGTGGCGCGTGCCCGTGCGCGGGGGTTTTGCGGGGCCGGCGGTGGCCGGGGGCCGCGTCTTCGTCCTCGACTACGCGGAGACGCCGGGCAGCCGCACCATGGACGGCAACGAGCGGCTCGTGGTCCTCGACGAGGAGACCGGCGAGCTGCTGTGGACGCGGGAGTGGCCCGCCACCTACCGCAACATCCACTTCAAGTTCGCGACGGGCCCGCGGGCCACGCCCACGGTGGACGGCGACCGCGTCTACATCCTCGGGGCGGCGGGCATGCTGTCGTGCTTCGACACCGCCACCGGCGACCTCGTGTGGCGCATCGACACCCCGGCCGAGTACGGCGTCACCGTGCCCGTCTACGGGATCTCGCAGTCGCCGCTCGTCGAGGGCGACCTGCTGATCGTGGTGCTCGGGGGCGAGCCCGACGCCAAGATCGCGGCCTTCGACAATGCCACCGGCGAGGAAGTGTGGCGGGCGCTCGAGAACACGTCCGAGACGGGCTACGCCTCGCCCATCGTCATCGACGCCGGCGGCGCGCGGCAGCTCATCGTCTGGCACGCCACCGCCATCACGTCGCTCGACCCCGCGACCGGCGAGGTCTGGTGGGAGCAGCCCTTCGCCATCGGGGGCGGGCTGTCGATCACGACGCCGGTGCGCAGCGGGCGCTACCTCGTGGTCAGCCAGTTCTTCAACGGGGCGATGATGCTCGCCCTCAACTCCGATCGGCCGGCCGCGCGGGTGC
Organism: Vicinamibacteria bacterium; assembly: GCA_022821235.1. GTDB lineage: Bacteria > Acidobacteriota > Vicinamibacteria > Vicinamibacterales > UBA8438 > JAJEEA01. The sequence goes on along the minus strand of JAJEEA010000325.1, from coordinate 637 downwards.
TGTGGCGGGGACGCAACCGGGGCGAGCTGCCCCAGCAGACCGACACGCTGCACGCCATCCTCTCGACCCCCATCGTCGTCGGCGACCACCTCTACGGCGTCGGCAGCTACGGCGAGCTGCGGGGCATCGACGCCACCAGCGGCGAGCGGCTGTGGCAGAGCGACCGCATGAACGCCCAGGACCGCTGGGCGACGGCGTACTTCGTGCGCAACGGCGACCGCTACTTCGTGACCAACGACTCGGGCGACCTGATCATCGCGCGGTTCACCCCGGAGGGCTACCGGGAGATCGACCGGACGAGGCTGCTGGAGCCGACCACCCGCACTCAGGGCGGGGCCACCGGCCGGTGGGGCGACCGGGCGGTGCTGTGGGCCCACCCCGCCTTCGCGAACCGGCACGTCGTCGCCCGCAACGACGCCGAGGTGGTGCGGCTGTCGCTCGACGCGGCCGACTACGAGTAGATTCGGCGGCCGGCCGCGCGGCCCGAGCATGTAGCCGCCGAGGGCTTGGCGCGCCCCCCCGCTGCGATGGGCATGGTGATCTCGCGGGAGTCGCTCCTCGGCCGTCCGGTGCGGTGCCCGCAGGGGACGCCGCGGGGGCGCCGGAGAGTCCGCGGCCGACTCGTGGAGGTCCCGAC
>JAJEEA010000366.1 GCA_022821235.1 Vicinamibacteria bacterium | reverse complement strand
AGGTGCTCGACGAGCTGAACGCCGGCCGCTTCTTCGTACCCGCGTCGGTGCTCAAGGCGGTGACGGCGGCGGCCGCCCTCGAGCACCTCGGGAGCGGATACCGCTGGCGCACCCGACTGACCTCCGCGGCCGAGGTCGCCGGGGAGGTCCTCGACGGCGACCTCGTCATCGAGCCGGGCGCAGACCCGACCTGGGGGCGGGACCGGTTTCCCGGCGGCGCGGCCGAACCGCTGGCGGCGCTGGCGGAGCAGGTCCGCGCGCGCGGCGTCGCCCGCGTCACGGGGGACCTCGTGGTCGACGCGAGCCGGTTCCCCGGCCGCCCGCACCCGCTCGATCGCGGCCTCGGCGATCTGCCCTACCGTCACGGCACCCCGCCCGCCGCGCTCGCCGTCGACGAGGCGACGATCACGGTGCGGGTGGCGCCGGGCGCCTCGATCGGCGCGCCGGCCCGGGTGGAGGCGCCCGACGGCCTGACCGTGATCAACCTGACGACGACCGTGGGCCGCGACCGGCACGGGGCCGGCACCCTCGACTTCCTGCCGGTGTGGGGCACTGACACGCTGCTGCTCCGCGGCGAGTACCCGCTCAGCGAGCCCCCGTTCACGGTGCCCGTGAGCGATCCCGCGCCGTCGCTGCGCGCGGCCCGCCGACTGCGGGCGGCCCTCGGCGAGGCCGGGGTGACGGTCGACGGCGAGGTGCGGGTGGAGAGGGCGCGGGCGGCCGCGGCGGGGCCGGTGCTGGCCGAGCTCCCGTCCCCCCCGCTGGACGACTTGCTGGACCCCCTCCTCACCAACAGCCACAATTGGTACGCTGACACCCTCGTCCTGACCCTGGGGAGGGAGGTGGCGGGAACCGGCCGTTTCGACGACGGGGTCGAGGTCGTGGCCGACTTCGCCCTCGGTCTCCGCGACGCCCCCGCGGCCGGGCCCGACGATCTGGCGATCCGCGACGGCTCCGGGCTCTCCGCCGCCAACCTCGTGACCCCGGCCGCCGTCGTCCGGGTGCTCGCGTACGCGGCCCGGCAGCCCTGGGGCGACAGGCTGATCGAGGCGTTGGCGCGACCCGGGCGCGGCACGCTGCGCGCGTGGCCGCGGCTGCCCGCCGTCGCAGCCAAGACCGGCACGCTGCGGCACACCGTCGCGCTGGCCGGGTTCCTCGATCCCGGATCGGAGAACCCGGTGGTCTTCTGCTACTTCGTCAATCATCACCAGGGCAGGGCCGCCGCGCGCCGCGCGATTGCCGCCGCGCTCCGGTCCTGGCGCGGCGCCGAACGGGCGCGCGGCCGGTAGCCCGCCAATCGTCCGCCCGCGGCTCCGCTTGGCGCCCAACCGACCCTCCACCAGTTCGCCCGTTCCACGGCGCAAGCTCCTGCCGCCAGTCGTCGCCCGCGGCTCCGCTTGGCGCCCCAACCGACCCTCCACCAGTTCGCCCATTCACGGCGCAGGCTCCTGCCGCCAGTCGTCGCCCGCGGCTCCGCTTGGCGCCCCAACCGACCCTCCAGCAGCCCATGCCGTTCCAGGGCGCAGACTCCTGCCCGCCAGTCGTCGCCCGCGGCCGCGAGAGGGCGCCGTGACAGCCGGCCGGCCTGTGGTAAGGTTTCGGCTCCGGCGTTGCGGGAGCGCCGCCGCGCCGATTCCGGGCTGGAGGAATCCCATGACCCCTGTTCTCATGACGTTGAGCCTGTTCGTGGCCACCGCCGTGGCCCAGCTCGTGTACGGCTCGACCCTCTACTTCGCCTGCACCTCGATGGAGGCCGGGCACGTGACGTTCAGGCACGCCTTCACGAACGCCATGGGCGTGCTCATCCTGAGCCTCTTCGTCGTCCTCACGACGGTGGCGGTCCTCGACCACGGATCGTGGATCTTCCTGTTCCTGCCGGCATGGATGGCCATCACCGTCATCTCCTACGTCAGCAACCTGTTCGAGGTGTCGTTCAGCCGGTCGCTGGCCATCCTCCTGCTCGCGGGCATGTTCTTCGGGGTCACGGCCCTCGTCATCGGCCGGGTCGGCGAGCTGATCCTGATCCAGATGGCCGCGGCGTAGCCGTCCGCGCCGCCGCGCGCCGCGGGGGTCACGGCGCGGCCGGACCGGCGGCCGCGGGCCAGGAGAGGATCGGGCGAGCAACGGCGCCTTCACGGTTCAGGGCCGGGAGTCGACGCCGAGGGAGGAACGGCGCTTGTCCGCGCACGGTCGTTCGGCGGACGCGGCGGGAAGCGGCGCATCAGCCCGGGAGTCAGCCATGCGATCGAACACGCCATTCCGGAACGAGTCGACGACCGGGCGCCGAGGCCCGCGGGCGGTCGCCCCGTGGGTCGTCGCCGCCCTGTGCCTCGCCCTGCCGGCGGGCGCCGCCGCCCAACCGGAGATCCCGCAGCACGAGCTCGACCCTGCCTGGCCGAACGTGCCCCTGCCGGACCGCATGCTGACGGGCGGGCTCGGCGGGATGTGCGTGGACGGCCGCGGCCACGTCTTCGCCCTCAACCGGCAGAACGTCGTCCCCGAGGATCTCGACGGCGCGACGCTGGCGCCGCCCATCGTCGAGTTCGACCCCGACGGCAACGTCGTCGGGTCGTGGGGAGACCCCGAGGCCCTGGGCGGCCGCCTCCACGACTGTCATGCCGACGCCGACGGCAACCTGTGGATCATCGCCGCCGCCACCGGGGTGGTGCAGAAGTACTCGCGCGACGGCGAGTTGCTGCTCCGCATCGGCGAGGCGGGACGCTACGACTCCTCGGACGGCACGCGGACCGGGGAGCCCCTGAACTCCGACCGCGCGCAGTTCTTCCTTCCCGCCGCCATCGACATCGACGCGGAGACCGGCGAGATCTACGTGGCGGACGGCGAGCTTCCGGGCGGTAACCAGCGCATCGCGGTGCTGTCGCGCGACGGCGAGTTCCTGCGCCAGTGGCCGCTGCACCGCACCGACGACGAACGCGGCGTCACCCCGGTGCCGCACTGCCTGCGGGTGTCCGGCGACGGGCTCGTCTACGTCTGCGATCGGGAGGCGGACCGCATTCAGGTGTTCGACCGCGAGGGGACCTTCATCCGGAACATCGACGTGCCGTGGGAGCCGCTCACGCCCTCCGAGGGACGCCCCAGCGGCACGCGGGGCACGGCGGTGGTCGTGGCGTTCTCGCCCGACCCCGAGCAGCGCTGGCTGTACGTCGTGAACCAGAACCGGGTCATGGTCGACGTGCTCGACCGCCGCACCGGGGAGGTCGTCTCGAGCTTCGGCGGCGGCCCGGGACGCTACCGCGGCCAGTTCACGCTGCCCCACGGCATCGGCGTCGACTCGAACGGACACGTCTACGTCGCCGAGCAGGAGGGCCGGCGCATCCAGAAGTTCCTGCGCGTCGGACCGTGATTCCGCGGCGCGGACTCCCGGCGGCCGGTGGCGACTGCATTCGAGCGCCAGCGCCCGCCCGAGCCCGGAACCGTCGCCTTCGGCTTCGATCGTCACCTGACCACGGCTGACGGTCCGCGACAGCCGAGGCACACACCGGGTTGCGTTGCTCCCCGGTCGAACAGGCCCCGTACTCTCTTCGTGGCGCCTTCTCAGGGTCCCCGTCGCGCCGCTCTCCGTGCAGCGCGTGGTCAGCGCGCACGACCGGCCCCGCCCCGCACCCCTACCCCGGATCGAGCACCATCCGCCCTGCCGAGTGCGCGGGACCAAGCGAACCGCCGCGCCGCGCCGCCACCGCCTCGTAGTGCGCAATCCGCACCTCCCCAACGCCGTTGCTGTCGATCGCGGTCGCCACGACGTGGCCCGTCCCCAGGCAGTCGAGCGTGAACTGCCATCGCGCCGGGTCGTCGGCGACGACCGGGGTGAAGCGAATGCGGATGCCGTCCCCCGCCCCGGCCGGCAGGTCGAACCAGAATCCCGACAGCGGGAGCGTCAAACCGCGACCGCGTGCCTTGACGTAAGACTCCTTCAGGGTCCAGTACTCGAGGAACCGCAGCCGCCGCTGCGCCGCCGGCACCTCGCGCAGAGCGCGCGCCTCGGCCGGCGCGAAGAACCGCTCCGCGAGATCGAGCCAGCGCCGGTCTCGACCCAGGTGCTCCGCATCGACGCCGAGCTCGCGTCCCCGGCTGACGAAGCAGACGACGAGGCCGTCGGTATGCGACACGTTGAACCGGAGCGGCGAGGCCGGCGAGGCGATCTCGGGCCGGCCGTGCTCGTTGGTGCGGAACCGCCACCGGGCCGGCGGCACGCCGCTGTATCGGGACAGCACAGTCCGCACCAGCGCGCGGGTCACGAGGCTGGCGCGGCGGTCGCGCGCAAGGCGATAGCGGTCGGCGCGCGCGCGTTCGTCGTCGGTCAGCAACGCCCGCAGCCGCGCGAGCTGCCCCGCCTCGGCGAACGCGTCCGGCCGCGCCCACCACAGATGCGCCTCCGCGGCGGCCAGGGAAACCTGGGCCCCCGCACCGGCACCGGGCACGCGCCCCTCCGCGGCGGCCAGGGGCACTTGCGCATCCGCGGCCATGGCCGTGATCCCGGCGGGTCCGGCCGCCGCTCCGGGCCCCGCACGCGGACCCGCGCCGCCGCTCGCGCTCGCCACGCGCTTCTTCCTCATCGGTGATGCACCGGCCCCTCCCGCCACCGCGCCAGCGGCGGAGTCTCGCGCAGGCAGCCGTCGACCCCGCGCTCGCGGCGCCGGTCCGGCGGGCCGCTCGCGCACGCTGCGCGCTTCTTCCTCATCGGTGATGCACCGGCCCCTCCCGCCACCCGGCCGCCGGCGGCCCCGGCAGGATCTCGCGCAGATAGCCGTCGATGCCGCGCTCGCGGCGCCAGTGGCGCGGATAGCCCAGGGACACCTCCTCGAACCGCACCCCGTCTATCCAGTCGGTGGTCCGAACGTGCAGGTGCCCGGCCACGACCACCTTCGCGCGATAGCGCACGTGCCACGACTCGGTGCGCCGGGTGCCGCACCACACGCAGAACCGGGGAATGCGGGGCAGCCGAACGAGGTCGCGGCGCAGGGGATAGTGGTTCACGAGCACGAGGGGATGCCGCGCCGCCGCCTCGGCGAGCCGCGGCATCGTCTCGCGGATGCGCGCGCGGCACCAGTCGGCCCGCGACGGGTACGGATCGGGGGCGAGGAAATGCTCGTCCGCGCACCGGATGCCCGCCTCGGCCGCCCACGCCGCCGCTCCCTCGGGCCCCACCGAGTCGGGCCCGAAGGTGTAGTCGTAGAGCAGGAACAGGGGGGCGATGACGCACCGGGGCGTCTCCGGCCAGACGACGTAGGGATCCTCCGGCGTCAACACGCCGATCCGGCGGCAGGCCTCGACCACCGCCTCGTACTTGGCCACGCCGCGGGGACCGGCCCCGCCGTGACTCCAGAGCTCGTGGTTACCGGGCACCCAGAACACCCTGGCGAACCGCTCGGCCGCCGCCCGCAGGCCGAGCTCTATCAAGGGCATCGACTCGGCGACGTCGCCGGCGAGAATCAACCAGTCGTCGGGCCGGGCGCGCCAGCCCGCGAGGGCCTCGCGGTTGGCGCGGTGGCCGAGGTGCAGGTCGCCGAGCGCGTAGAGCTTCATCGCTGATCGGCCCGTGCCGGCCCTGGGTCCGTGGCAGCGCCCCCGGTCGTTCGACCGGCGCTTCGGCCCGCGTGGGCTGCGACGCTCTCCGACAGCGTCGTGGACGCCATCAATGCGTCGTTCGACCGGCGCCCCGGCCCCGCGTGGGCCGCTTCACCCGGCTGACCGCCTCGTGGCAGCGCACCGTTCGCGGACCGAAGCGATGGCGGGCGAGGGGGCGCACGCCGCTCCGCGGCAGCCCGATCGGCAGCCCTTCCCGGAACGAATGTACCACCGGCAGCGTCGTAGTACTCTGCGCACGGCGGGCCCCGCGGGAACGGCCCGTCGACCGCCGCCGTCCACACCCGAATCGAGGTGACGATGCCGACCCCCGCTCTACGCTGTCAGGACCTGGTCAAGACCTTCGCGGGAACCACGGCGGTCGCCGGCCTGAACCTGAGCGTGCCGGCCGGCGCCATCTTCGGGCTGCTCGGGCCCAACGGCTCGGGCAAGACGTCGACCATCCGCACCAGCCTCGGCCTCTACGTCCCCGACGGCGGGCACGTCGAGCTGCTCGGCTCGCGCGACCCGCTGGCGGTGCGGCATCGGGTCGGCTACCTGCCGGAGGAGCGCGGCCTCTACGCCAAGATGAAGGTGGCCGAGCAGTTGACGTTCCTCGCCGCCATTCGCGGGCTCGACCAGGCCGAGGCGGCGCGGCGCGCGCACGCGTGGCTCGACCGCGTCGGCCTCGCCGCCAACGCGAAGTCCGACACCGGCGACCTGTCGAAGGGCATGCAGCAGAAGGTGCAGTTCGCGGCGGCGGTCATCCACGAGCCCGACCTCATCGTCCTCGACGAGCCCTTCACCGGCCTCGACCCCATCAACACCCGCCTCCTGAAGGACCTCATCCTCGAGCAGCGGGAGCGCGGCGCCACGGTGGTCCTCTCGACCCACCTCATGGAGCAGGTCGAGGCCCTGTGCGAGTCGATCTGCCTGATACATCGCGGCCGGCCGGTGCTCGACGGCGTCGTGGCCGACATCCGGGCCGGCCACGGGCGGAACACGGTGGCGGTCGAGTACGAGGGCAACGGCGCGGGGCCGCTGACGGACCTGCCGGGGGTGCGCCGCGGCGAGGACACGGGACAGGAGGCCCGGCTGGAGGTCGACGCCGGCGCCGACGCGCAGGCGGTCATCCGGGCGGTGGTCGACCGGGTGACGATACGGTCGGTGCGCCTCGAGCACCCGAGCCTCGAGGACATCTATCTCGAACGGGTCGGGGCGTCGCCGTCCCCGGCGGAGGAGGACGCGTCGTGAGCCCGAGCCAGATCGCCAAGGTCGCGCGCCGCGAGTACTTGACGCGGGTGCGCAGCAAGGCCTTCATCCTGATGACGGTGATGATCCCCATCCTCATGGGCGGCTACATCTTCATCATGCCGTTGCTGTTCACGTCGTCGGGAACCGACGAGCTGCGCATCGCGGTGGTGGACGCGGGGACCGGCCTCGCGCCGGCCCTCGCCGGGCAGCTCGCGGCCATCGAGCAGCCGCGGATCGACGTCGCGGAGCAGGCCGTCGTGCCGGACGACTCGGAGAGCGTGCGGCGGCCCTACACCGAGGCGGTCCTGGACGGGAGCCTCGACGGCTACCTGGTGCTCACCCCCGACCCCGTCATCGGGGCGGGCAGCCGCTACTACGCGCGAGAGACCGGCAACCCCGTGATGCTGCGCGACATCGAGCGGGCCATCGAGGCCACCCTGCTCGACCGCCTCGTCGCCGGCACCGGCGTCGACACCGAGCGGGTCCGCGCCTGGCAGCGCTTCGACCTCGAGGCGGTGACGGTGTCGGACGAGGGCGAGACGGAGGGCGGCTTCGAGGCCGCGTTCTTCAGCACGTTCGCCCTCGCGATGCTGCTGTACATGGCCGTGCTCATCAACGGCCAGGGCATGGCGATGGCCATCGTCGAGGAGAAGTCGTCCCGCCTCATCGAGGTCATCCTGGGGGCGGTCACCGCCACCGAGTTCATGACCGGCAAGATTCTCGGCGTGCTCGGATCGGGCCTGACGCAACTGGGCATCTGGGTCGGCGCGCTGCTGCTCGGCGTGCTCTACGCGGCGCCGATGCTGGCGATGGGCCCCGACCTCGCCGACTTCGACCTGGGCGCCGTCCTCAGCGTCGAGCTGATCCTCTACTTCTCGATCTTCTTCGCGCTCGGCTACTTCCTTTACTCGGTCTTCTTCGCGACCATCGCCGCCACCTGCACGAGCACCGAGGAGCTGGGGCAGGCGATGTTCGCGGCGGTCCTGCCGATGGTCGTCGCGCTGATGTCGAGCTTCTACGTCATCGCCAACCCCGGCACCGTCGCGACCCGCGTGCTGAGCCTGCTGCCGCCCTTCACCCCCCTCGTCATGCTGGCCCGCGTGAACGTGCTGACGCCGCCCCTCTGGGAGATCTGGCTGGGCATCGCCCTGCTCGCGCTCGGCATCGTCGCCTCCGGCTGGCTCGCCGCGAAGATCTTCCGCTATGCCCTGCTGATGCACGGCAAGCGGCCGACGCTGCCCGAGCTGATGAGCGTCATCCGGGCGGGCTGACCGGCGGCGCCGCTGCCGGCGACGGGCGGTGTCGAGCGCCGTGAGGACCGCGCAGACCCTTATGCGTCCCATGACGAGGATGCGCCTTCCCCTGGAGTAGAATCAGACCATGAAGACCGTCGCAGCGGAGACCTTCGCGGCGCACTTGTCGGCGGGAGCGAACCCCGAGACCGCACTCAAGGCCGCGCAAGAGATGGGCGATCTCGGCCACGACGTCCGAGTTCTGAAGTGGATGGTCGGCGTGGTGCTGGCGGTTGCCGTGACGGGGTTCGGGATCATGATCTCCGCGATCCTGCAGATCGCTTTCCGGCTCCCCTAGCTTGAAGATCATCCTGGCCCCGGCGTACGTCTCGTGCCGTCCGGATGGTCCGCTGCCGCGGCCCGCTTCGCGCCGTTTTTCGCTATCATTCCTGCGTACGTATCGCCCACAGCCGGCGAGACGGCGGTGCCCCGACGGACACGCCATCGCGCCCGGTGACGATGACGAAGAGGGAAGAGGTACGATTCCATGAGCACGAGATCGATGTCGATCGCGACCGTAGCGGCGGTCGCGATGCTGTCCCTGTCGGGAGTCGCGGCGGCCCAGGAGCCGTCGACGGCCAACGGCGAGTGGCCGTCCTACGGCGGCAACCTCTCGCACGACCGCTACTCCCCCCTCGACCAGATCAAGGCCGAGAACTTCAGCGAGATGGAGCTCGCCTGGCAGTTCAACACCGACAGCCTCGGCCCCCGGCCCGAGACGAACTACCAGTCGACGCCGCTGATGGTGAACGGGATTCTCTACGTCACCGCGGGGTCGCGCCGGGCGGTGGTCGCCCTCGACCCGGCGACGGGCGAGCTGCTGTGGATGCACCGCGTCGACGAGGGCGAGCGCGGCGAGACGGCGCCGCGGCGGCTGTCCGGGCGCGGGCTCGCGTACTGGGACGACGGCGGCGACGGGGTCATCCTCTACGTCACCCCCGGCTACCAGCTCGTGGCCGTCGACGCCCGCACCGGCTACGAGGAGGAGGGCTTCGGGAACGGCGGCATCGTCGACCTGAAGCAGAACATCGACCAGGACCTCGAGCCGACCTCCGAGATCGGGCTGCACGCCGCGCCCATCGTCGCCGGCGACACCGTCCTCATCGGGGCCGCCCACCGGCCCGGCGGCGCCCCGCCGTCGCGGACCAACGTCAAGGGCTACGTGCGCGGCTTCGACGCCCGCACCGGCGACCGCAAGTGGATCTTCCACACCATTCCCGGCGGCGACGAGTTCGGCAACAGCACCTGGCTGAACGACTCGTGGCGCTACACCGGCAACACCGGGGTGTGGGCGCAGTGGAGCGTCGACCCCGAGCTGAACATGGCGTACTTCGCGGTCGAGGCTCCCACCGGCGACTACTACGGCGGCCACCGGCCCGGCGACAACCTCTACTCGGGCAGCGTCGTCGCCGTCGACCTCGACACCGGCGAGCGGGCGTGGCACTACCAGACGGTGCACCACGACATCTGGGACTGGGACCTGCCGGCGGCCCCCGTGCTGCTCGACATCACCGTCGACGGCCGGGACGTCAAGGCCCTGATCCTGCCCACCAAGCAGGCCTACATGTTCGTGCTCGACCGCGCGACCGGCGAGCCGGTGTGGCCGATTCCCGAGGTCCCGGTGCGGGCCTGGAACGTGCCCGGCGAGTGGTACGCCCCGACCCAGCCGATCCCGATGCGGCCACCCAACGTCGACGACGTCGACCTCAGCATCGACGACCTCGTCGACTACACGCCGGAGCTCTTCACCCGGGCCATGGAGATCTACAACCGCCACACCATCGGCTGGCTCTACGACCCGCCGACGGTGGCCGAGCCGGGCATGCTCGGCACCCTGCAGCTCCCCAACTCGACGGGAGGCGTGAACTGGCCCGGCGGGTCGGCCGACCCCGAGACCGGCTTCTTCTACATCTACACCAAGACCCAGGTCGGCGTCCTCGGCCTCGTCAACGACCCCGAGCGGTCGGACATGGACTTCATCCGAGGGCGCCCCCCGGGCGTGGGCTTCCGCGACGCGTCGACGAGCATCGACGGGTTCCCGATGATCAAGCCGCCGTGGGGGCGCATCACCGCCGTCGACATGAACACCGGGGACATCGCCTGGCAGGTCCCCCACGGCGAGGCGCCCGACAACATCCGGAACCACCCCCTGCTCGACGGCCGGGACATCGGCCGCACCGGCTGGCCGGGTCGGGTCGGCGTGCTGGTGACGAAGAACCTGATCGTCGCCGGCGAGTCGGGCTTCTACACCACCGAGACCGGCGAGGCCGGGGCGATGCTGCGCGCCTACGACAAGGCCACCGGCGAGGAGGTGGGCGCGGTGTACATGACCGCCCCGCAGAGCGGCTCGCCGATGACCTACGAGGTCGACGGCCGGCAGTTCATCGTGCTGGCGACCAGCGGCGGCGGCCGGTCGGGCACGCTGCTGGCCTACGCGCTGCCGTAGTAGGAGTCCGCGCCGCAGAATGGCGCAGACTCCCGGCCGCCTCCGCTCGGCGGCAAATCGAGACCGCCGGGGGCGATTCGCGGGACTCGCCGCAAGTGGCCGTGCGACGCACCGGCGCCGAGCCGGCGTTCTCGCCTGCCTGACGACGCGTGGCGAGAAGCATGGGTGACCGGGGAGCACGCATGTCCCGCGGAACAACGCGGTCGGGCATGACGTATCACCGATCGGACAGGGCCCGGCCTGCGACAGGCTGCCGCCTCGCGCTCGAGGGTTGCCCGCTCCGCGCAGCGACAAGGGCTGCGCGGAGCGGGCCCCGATGCCCGTGATGACCAGGCGCCACCGGTTCTTCTCCGACCTGTCGAGCATCTTCGACCGCGCGGCCTCGTTCAGCGACCACCCGGCCGGCCTGCTCGACCAGATCAAGCGCTGCAACGCCGTCTTTCGCTTCGACTTCCCGGTGCGGCAGTCCGACGGCGGCATCCAGGTCGTCCGGGCGTGGCGGGTCGAGCACAGCCATCACCGGCTTCCACTGAAGGGCGGCATCCGCTACAGCGCCCAGGTCGACGAGGACGAGGTCATGGCCCTCGCGGCCCTCATGACCTTCAAGTGCGCCATCGTCGACATCCCCTTCGGCGGGGCCAAGGGCGCGGTGCAGATCGACGCCGGCGCCTACACCGTCGACCAGCTCGAGCGCATCACCCGGCGCTATACCCACGAGCTGGTGCGCAAGAACTTCATCGGCCCCGCCGTCGACGTGCCGGCGCCCGACTACGGCACCAGCAGCCGCGAGATGGCGTGGATCGCCGACACCTACGCAGCCCTCCGCCCGGACCAGATCGACGCCCTCGGCTGCGTGACCGGCAAGCCCGTCGAGCTCAGCGGCATCAAGGGGCGCACCGAGGCGACGGGGCGCGGGCTGTTCTACGTGCTGCGCGAGGCCTGCGGCGACGCCGACGACATGCGGCGCATCGGCCTCGGCCCCGGCGTCGAGGGCAAGCGCATCGTGGTGCAGGGGTTCGGGAAGGTGGGCTACTGGGCGGCGCGGTCGTGCCACGAGGCGGGCGCGAGCATCGTCGGCGTCGCCGAGCACGACGGCGCCGTGGCCGATCCCCGCGGCCTCGATCCCGACGCCGTGCGGCGCCACCGCACCACCACCGGCTCGATTCTCGACTACCCCGGCGCCGCTACCCTGCCCGACACCCGCGCGGGGCTGGAGCTGCCCTGCGACGTTCTGATTCCCGCTGCCCTCGAACACCAGATCACGGAGGAGAACGCCCCCCGCATCCAGGCGCGCATCCTGCTCGAAGGCGCCAACGGACCGACCACGCCGGAGGCCGACGCCATCCTCGCCGACAAGGGGATCCTCGTCATCCCCGACATCTACGCCAACGCCGGCGGCGTCATCGTGTCCTACTTCGAGTGGCTCAAGAACCTGTCCCACATCGGGTTCGGCCGCATCGAGAAGCGCCACCAGGAGAGCACCTACAGCCGCATTCTCGGCGCCATCGAGACCGCCACCGGCGACCGCTTCACCCCGAACCAGCGCGCCGCCGTCATCCGCGGGCCGGACGAGCTGACCGTCGTCAACTCGGGCCTCGAGGAGATCATGTCCGTCGCCTACCGCGAGATCCGCGAGACACTGGCGCGCCGCCCCGAGATGGGCTCGCTGCGCATCGCGGCCATGGCCAACGCCATCGAGAAGGTGGCCCGGTCCTACCTGTCGCTGGGCGTGTTTCCCTGATCGACGGATTCGGCAGCCGCGCCGGGCGCGGCCCAAGCGCCACCATCGGCCCACGCCTGTTTCTCCCCGGAAATCCTCCCCTCGTCGCCCATTCCGGCCGCGTCGGCCGCGCAACCGCCGTCGGGCTCGACGCCGCTGCCGGGCTCCTCCTCCCGGTCCGTGTCCGGCAACCGCTCGAGGCTCGCCCGTACGAGATCCGGGAACGTGAAGGCGCCGCCCGAGTTCCGGTCCAGGACGCCCCCGAGCACCGAATAGAATGCGATCGCGCCGAGCCACGGCCCCCACGTGTACTCGTTGACGGGGATTCCTGCGAAGAGTGCGTTGCCGACCACCCACTTGCTGGTGCGACGCGGCACCGGGAGCACGGTCTCCTGATAGCAGTCCTTCTCGAAACGGAGCGCGAGGTCGCCGTCCCGTCGGTCGAGTTCCAGGTACGCCGGCGTCACACCCACCGCCTCGTCGTCGATGAAGACCTGCGCGCCCGGTGGGTCGGAGGCCACCGCCACACGTTGCATCGAGCTGTTCATGCTCGTCGCGCACCCGGTGGAGAGCGCTACCGCGCCGGCCAGCGCGCAGACGGCCAGATGGGTCCGGCCACGGGCGCGCATCCGGTTCCTTGGGAGATCGGTCATGTCACTGTCCTTCCTCTGTCGTTCGCAGATGCCGCGAAGGCCTGCGGACGCCTTCCGGGCGCGACGAAGCACGTTCCACGTCCACGGGGTCCGGCTCGAGCGCCGCCCCGACGTGTTCCGCGCGCTTCCAGGCCGCGCCGGTCACCAGGTCCAACCCGAGCGTCGCCGCCAGCACCAACGGCCCCGCCACCCCGAACAGCCAGCCCCCCAGGAGGACGTCGCCCATCACCCCGCCGGCCACCGAGCGCGGCACCTCGACCTCCTCCGTCAGGAAACCCTCCCGTTCCAGCGTGATCACGGCGTCGCGCCGTTTCAGCTCCACGAAGTTCGGGGTCACCCCGACCGGCTCCCCGCCGACGAGAATCCGCGCGCCGGGCGGCTCCGACTCCACCAGCACGACCGGCGAGCGTCCGCCCTGCAGGCTCGCGCACCCGCCGGCCAGCAGAACGGCAATCAGGAACAGGGGTGTCGCGCTCGTTCGATGTCTCGCCATGGCGTTCCTCCTTGACGTCGGTTCTCCTCGGGCTCCCTGGGCGAGGACCGCAACTTCGGCGGCTGCTCGGTGCCCGCCGCACCAAGGAGCACACGCAATGCCAGGTGATGTACTGAACCTGCAAGCGTATTCCCATCAGTGACTTACCGGTTGTGAACCACCTCGATCTCGATGGGAGCCCACGCCTTTAGGCAGACATTCAGTGCTCGGTGGCTGTCCAATCGACGGACAGGCGGAATTGGAGCGGGCCGCCACCCTGCTTCCGGTAGCAGGTAGACCGCGTCGTCCGGGCGGACGGGAGGGTCAGGAATCAGCCGCCGAGGCGCCGGTGCGCCAGCCTCTCGAGCAGTTCGGGGTCGACGTGCTGCTTCACGGTCCGCCGGTCGAGGGCGAGCCGGCGCGCCGTCTCCTGGTAGCTGCCAGTGCGCGCGTAGACGGTCGTGCAGTAGCGGCCGAGCAGCTCCCGGGCGGTGAGCCCGCCGTCCTGGAGGGCCGCCGCGAGGCCGTCGTCGGCCCCTTGCGCCGGGGCCGCCGGGGGTCGGTAGCACTTGCGGACCAGCACGTTCCGGACGCACTGCTCGAGCTCCCGCACGTTCCCCGGCCAGGGGTAGTCGGGGCCGAGGTCGCGCTCGATGCAGTCCATGACCTCGTCGGCGAGCTCGGGCGCGCCGGCCTCGCCGACGACGCGCTCGCTGACGAAGAGCACGAGGTTGCGGAGCTCGTCGGGGGCGTCGCGAAGCTGGTCGCGCAGCGACGGGGTCACGACGAGGTCCGAGCAGAGCCGGTAGTACAGGTCCTCGCGGAACCGCCCGGCGCGCATCTCCGCCGCGAGGTCGCGGTTGGTCGCCGCGATGAGCTTCCCCTTGAACTCGCGGGGCGTGGTCTCGCCGATACGCTGGAACTCGCGCGTCTGAAGGACGCGCAGCAGCTTGACCTGGATCGACGCGTCGATCTCGCCGACCTCGTCGAGGAGCACGGTGCCCATGGCGGGACACGATTCGAGCCAGCCCACCCGGTCCTGGACCGCTCCGGTGAAGGCGCCCTTCCGGTGGCCGAACAGCTCGGACTCGATGAGGGTGGGGGACAGGGCCGAGAGGTTGAGGGTGTGGAACGCCCCGCCGAGGGTCGCGGTGAACGCCTCGCGCCCCGGGTCGAACGGCACGTAGCGCGACAGCCCGATGGCGCGCGCCACCAGCTCCTTGCCCGTGCCCGAGGGGCCGGTGATCAGGGTGGTGATGTCGTGCATCCGGTCGTAGAGGGAGCGCCAGTAGCGGCGCATGTCGTGCGTGAAGATCGACTGCCACACCGACGCGCGCAAGTGTGCGGCGGGGCGCGACGCGCCGATGATGTGGCGATAGATGAGGCGGAAGGCGCGACCGACCTGGTGGAAGCAGGCGAGCAGGTGCGCGGGGTCGACCTGCCCGGGAAGCCGCAGCCCGGGCACCGCGAGGAAGTGATCGTGGTCCCGGCGAAACTGCCGGTAGCAGGCCACCCGCCCGGACCCGCGCGCGGTGTCCAGGTCGACTTGCTGCAGCGGCTCGGCGTGGCGCTGGAACAGGGTGTAGGCGACGACCTCCCCGTAGAGGATCAGCTCGTCGCGCGTCGCGGCCGGGCGCCTGCGCAACCGCTCGCGCGCCCCGCGCGCGGCCCGTTCGGCAATGACGCCCACCATCGCGAGGGCCCGGTTCTCCGCCTCGGGCTGCGCGCGCAGGTTCCACACGGAGCGCTCCGGGGCATGGTCGGGCCCCAGGAGCGCGCGCTCCCGGTCGACGAACTCGGGCACGAACGGATTGCACGCCGCGAACTGCGCGACCGACTCGACGGTGCGGCGTTCGGCCTGCGAGAACAGGGGCATCAGGTCTGAGGAATCCGTGGCCGGCCGAGGACGTACATCCAATGTACGCTCATGAACACTCAACGTCAAGCCGCAACGAACCGCCTGGAACTGTCAGATCACGAATCCGTCTTGCGTGTCGGGCGGGTGCACGACAGATTCGCGATCCGGCGCCCCCTCGGGCGTCGCTCGAACCGCCATACCGCGACTTTCTGATACGATGATCGGTGCTTCCCCGGAAATCGGGCGTGGCGTCGGCTCCGGCTCCCGTCCGCCTCGCAGGACGTCCCAGGCGTGCCGAGAGCCGGACGACAATGCCATCAATGACTTTGGAGGAACCGAAATGAGCGTTGGATTCTCTTGACCGTCGTGCTTGCCGCCGGCATCGGGCTCTTTCGAGCGTCGGTCTCTGCGTCGGGCTCCATCGGACCCGGGCCCGGCAAGGTGAGCCCCCGCGCCGCCTACTCGCAGGGCAAGGCCCTCACGTTCAGAGAGCTCGTGTGCGACACGTGCCCGCTCCGGCAGGACGACCTCGACCAGGACCGGGCGCGCAGCCTGACGGCCAGTCTCGAAGCCGCCTACGAGGGCGGCGAGACCGGCTCGCCTGACGACGCGGCGGTCCAGGTCCTGTGCGCCGGCACCGACGACTGCCAGCTCAAGATGGAGCTGGTGCACTACTTCCTCACGCGCCGCTACAAGCTGTAGGCGGCGCGCACCCTCACATTCAACCCAGGAAATACGGAGGAAGCCGATGAACGACGCTCGCTGGCTGCTCTCGACCACCCTCGTCGGTTCGGCGCTCCTGTCGGGCCTCGCCGTGCAACCCGCGTCCGCCCAGGGCTCGCCCTGGATCGCCGAGCCGGGGACCGGATCCGTCAACCTGTCGTTCGTCAATCAGGACGCGGCCGAGTTCTACCGCCAGACCACGAAGACGACGGGACCGCTGGGGCCCACCGGCGCCCACCTGTCGCAGAACACGGTCTGGTTCGGCGTCAACTACGCGTTCACCGACGCGGTGGCCTTCGACGTGCAGTCGGCCTGGGCCGCGAGCTCGCTGCCGGGAGCGGTCGGCCCATCCGGGGGCCAGGAGGGGTACAGCGGCCTCTTCGACTCGAACGTCGCGGTGACCTGGCGCTTCGTCGACGAGTTGATCACCGACGCGCCGAGCGTCGCGCTGCGCGTCGGCGCCATCATCGCCGGCGCCTACGACACCGGCTACATCAACTCGGTGGGCGACGGGGGCAACGGCATCGAGACGTCGCTCATCATCGGCAGGTTCGGCAGCGCGGTCGGGTTCTCGGGCGAGATCGGCTTCCGCGCCCGGACGAGCACCGAGGTCAACCCCGATGCGGTGGGGGCCATGACCGGGGAGCAGGTCGACATTCCCAACGACATGTTCGTCAACCTCGGCCTCTTCATTCCGGCCGGGAACGTCGTCACCATCGGCGTCGACTACCGGATGGTCAATGCCACCTCCGGCATCGATATCGGCGGTGAGGGCTTCTCGCCGAGCCGGTTCCCCGGCCTGCACGAGGACAGCCACATCGTCGGGGGCAGGCTCATCGCCAACGTCACCGACCTCGTCAGCGTGAACGCGTTCTTCGGCCAGGTCGTGAGGGGACGCAACGTCGCGGCGGCACGCATCTTCGGGGCCGGGCTGAGCTTCGGCTTCGGCGGCTCGTTCTAGGCGCCCCATCCGCGGCCCCGGCCCGAGCTTCGGCTTCGGCGGCTCGTTCCAGGGAGCCGGCGGCTCCGCTCGCCGCCGCCCGACCCTCGAGGAGCCCGACCGGTTCCGGAACCTGCCGGTTACAGCGCACGGCTACCCCATCGAGGCCCCCCGCCGCGGTTCATCGAGAAGAAGGCGCCGTCCCCCGGAAGCGAGGCGGCGCCTTCCTTGTGCCGCATCCCGCACGGCAAGCGACGCCGCGCTCGAGCGGTTGCGGCGCGGTGCCGTGGCGGTCAGTCAGGGCTCGTTGGTGGTCTCGGCGGCGGCGGGAGGCGCGTTGAGGCTCCAGTCGTACTCGAACTCCATGATGCCGTCGAAGCCCCGCAACTGCTCGGCCAGCTCGGGATCGGCGTACTGCAGGAAGTGCGCGATGACGTCCGCGTCGGTCTCGCCGAAGTCCTCGCGGTACCAGTCGGGCGCGTAGATGCTCGAGGCGACGGCGAACGCCTCGTCGAGCACCTCGATCCCGCGCGGGTGGTTCACGAAGTCGTGCGCGCCCTGCTCCAGCAGCTCCTCGAGGTTGTCGCGGGTGAAGGCCCGCGCCAGGAGATGCGGGCACCCGTAGGCGGCGCAGTTCACGGCGTAGTGGATGCGCGCGTCCTTCCAGATGGGCCGCAGGATGCGGTGCTCGATGTCGTCCAGGGTCAGCGGCTGCCCGGCGACGGATGCATGCACGTCGCCCCACGGCCCCACGAGGGGAATCACGCCCTCGTGAATCTCCCGGATGGAGTCGACCGGATAGTCGCCCAGCACCACGTGCACGGTCAGGGCGTTGTACAGGTTGATCCAGTAGGCCATCTGCTCGGCCGCGGCGAGGCGCCGCGGGTCGACGGCCTGGAGATCGTCCAGATAGCCGGTCAGCTTCTCGCGATCCGCGGTGCTGGCCTGGAGGGCCGCGTAGTCGAACAGGTTGACGCCCGTCTCGTCCGGGCTGACGTAGGTGTCGAGAATCGCCTGCCAGCGGTCGTGGTCGACGCGCTCGGGGTTGGCGTCGTCGCGCTCGTCCCAGAACGGAACGGACTCGGGCCGGGGCGCCGAGCAGGCGCCCACCAGCACGGACAGGCCGAGGAGGCCCATCAGGACCAGCCGCAGGGCGTGTCTACGCGGTGCGTGCGCGATTGGTGTCATCTTGTCGTCTTCCCCTCCACTGCCCCGCGTCAGGACAGCGATCGATATACGTTGCCAACCGCGCTCGCGAGCACCCCCGCGTATCGCGGCTCTGCTTGGCCGACATCCAGCCAAGCCCATTCCCGTCGCCGTCCTGCCGCGCGAACCCGAGTCACCCCGCCGTTCTCAACCGTCCTCGCGCGCACCGCCGGCGAGCGTCGCTCGCGCCTGCCGCCACCGGAGCCGGGCGATCATCGACAGGATGCCGATGCTCGCGCCGAGGACGCCGCGGACGGTTCCGCCCACCTTCGAGACGCCGAAGCGCCGGCGCACCGTGTCCACCGGCACCTCGACCATCCGCAGGCGGTGCTGAACGGCCTTGACCTGCATCTCCACCGTCCAGCCGTAGGCGCGGTCCCGCATGTCGAGGCGGCGCAGCGCCCCGGCGCGGATGGCGCGGTAGGGCCCGAGGTCGGTCACGCACTCTCCCCACAGCAGCCGAATCAGGACACCGGCGACGCGGTTCCCCATGATCTGCGGCGGCGACAGCGCCCCCGGCTCACGCCGGCCCAGCGCGCGCGACCCCACCGCGAAGTCGGCGCCGTCTGCGATCGCGTCCACGAGCCGGACGCACTGCCCCGCCACGAACGACCGGTCCCCGTCGGTGAACAGCACCACGTCGACGGGACGGAGCGAGCCGAGGGCGGTCAGACAGGCAACGCCGTAGCCCGCGGTCTCCTCGCGCACCACCCGTGCCCCTGCTTCGCGCGCGCGCTGCGCGGTGGCGTCGGCCGAGCCGTTGTCGCAGACGACGAAATCGTCGACGAGCGGCCGTCCCCCGTCGCCGCGAACGGCGAGCAGCTCGCGGACCACCGCGCCGACGTTGTCCTCCTCGTCTCGGGCCGGCACGACGACGCCGATCGTCAGGCCCCTGTACACCGCGTCCCGTCTTCCCGGCCGGCCCGTCCGCGCGCGGCGCCTGGCATCCCTCGACCGACCATGCCATGGCGCCCCGGCGCCGCGCCTCGTCGCACGGGCCCTGTGTCGTTCCCCAATCCGCCGCGGTCAACATGCCATGGCGCCTCGTCGCACGGCGCCTCACGCCCCGGTGCCGCCCCCGCCGGTCCCGGTGCGCGCGCGGCGCACGGCCACCGCCTGGCAGCCGATCGCCGCGGCGATCAGGCCGAACTCGACCGGGCGCACCCACACCGGATGGTCGAAGGGATGCAGGGTCAGGTCGTTCAGGTTGAGCCCGGTCAGGTAGGCTAGCAGCACCGCGACCGAGGCCGTCCACGCCCACGCGCTCGGCCGAATCGCCGCGAACGGCAGCAGCCACAGCAGGTACCAGGGGTTGACGACCGGCGACAGGGCGAGGAACCCGCCGTAGACCCAGTCGCCGCGGGGAACGGCGCCGGCCGCCGCGCGCCGGTGACGGAGATAGTACCAGATCCACCCGCCGGCCACGGCCAGCCCGCACGCCAGCCGGGCCGCGCCGCCGGGCATCCACGGCGTCAGCAACCCGTACAGTGCCGCGTTGAACTGCCACTCGCGCGCGAACACCGCCAGCGTCGGCAGGTCGGTGCCGCCCTGCCAGAGGAACGGCAGGTACAACGACGCCAGCACCGCAGCGAAGATTCCCCAGTGAGCCGGCCGCCCCCGCACCAGGACGAGCGGCACCATCAGCAACGCCAGCACCTTCGCGCCCGCGCCCAGGGCCAGGCAGGCGGCGGCGCCCCGCAGGCGGCCGTCCCGCGCCAGCACCACCCCGGCCAGCACCAGGCACACGGCGACGCCGTCCGGGTGCGCGGTGAAGGCGATCTCCTTGACGACCAGCGGGCACCACGCGTAGAGCATCACCCCGCGGGCCGGCGCCATCCGCAGCAGCAGCCCGATGGCGAGCAGGTCGACGACGACGAGGACCACCTGCAGCGCCGCCACGCTGCCGGGGCGCAGCCCGTACGCCGCGAGGAACACGAGCTGGGTCACCGGCCCGTAGATGGTCGGCAGCTCGGGGTAGTTGACCTGGTCCAGGACGTCCTGGAACCGCGCCGGCACCCCCGGGTCGGTGAAGAACGCCTCCGGCGCCACCCCATAGGGCGTGCCGTCCTGCGCGAAGCGGTACCCGTCCCAGAGATAGCGGTAGAAGTCGTCCTCGAAGAACGGGCCGCCGACGAGGCCGCAGACGCGGAACACCACCGCCCAGACGAGCAGGCGGCCAACCGGGAACGGCCCGTCTGCCCAACGGCCCCAGGCCGCGTACAGGCCGAAGGTCAGCAGCGAGGTCCAGCCGGCGATGGCCAGGAAGAGGACCAGCGACGGCTCCCCTGGCTGCCGGGCCGCCCACGCGAGGGCGCTGTACCCCAGGGCGCAGCCGAGACCAGCCGCGTCGACGAGCCGGCACCCCCGGCGCGCCGTTTCGTCCGGCGCGGTGAACTCCATGCGGCCATGATCGCATGCGGATCCGGCGCGGTGCGAACCGACGGGTTGACGAGTGGAGATACGATAGGCACTATGCGGAGTACTGGACTATGCGGAGTTGGCTCGGCGGGCCGCGTTGACTCGGGGATTTGCCGGGAGGGGTACTCCGCATAGTCAGAGGCCTTCCAGGAAGTTGAGGAGCCGGTCGGTGGCGGTGAACCGGAGTGGC
>JAJEEA010000015.1 GCA_022821235.1 Vicinamibacteria bacterium | reverse complement strand
CTACCGGGGTGAAGGTGAGCAAGGCGCAGTTGGCCGCAATGATGTTGGTGCGTGATGAATTCCACGGGGACTGGAATTACAAATTCACTCCCCGATGAAGTTGGCAACTTTATATCGATCACTGTCCTAGGCGTGGGCGCTGACCAACGCCGGTGCGGGAGCCGCGACCGCCGCGTCGAGCAGCCTGCGCACGGCGATCGTGCCCGTTTCGTCGACCAGAGCATCGACCAGCCTCGTGGCGGCGGCGGGATCGCCCGACTTCGCAGCAAGGTACTCCGGATGCTGCTTGGTGCGGCGCTCGGCGGCCAGCACGACGGTGTCCGGAAAGTCGCGCCAAGCGATCCGCGGCGGCTGCGGCATCGCCTCTGATCCCGCGGTGCACTCGATTCGAACGCCCGGACCGAGATTCGGCTTGCAGGCGTCCGCAGCCCTACCGCGCCGGCTCCGGCAGGGCGAAGACGTACAGCGTGTTGGTCGCCCCCGGCACCCGTCCTCCGCCGACGGGAACCGCCACGTACTGCCGGCCGTCGACCGCGTAGGTGATGGGGAAGCCCTGCGGCGGCGACGGGAAGCGGGTCTGGAACAGCACGTCCCCGGTCTCGACGTCCATGATGTAGAGGTACCGGTCGCCGTCGGCGGTCACCACGAGACCGCCGGCGGTGGTGAGGGCGGCGGCGAGCGACCGCAGCCGGGTCGAGTGGCGCCAGCGCACCTCGCCGGTGTCGATGTCCATCGCCACGAGGTGGCCGTCGTGGTCGGGGCTCTCCGGATGGGGGAGCCGCCCCGCCGACTGCCAGCCCGTCCACCGGGGGTTGCCGTAGTAGTAGAGGTCGCCGGTCGGGTGCGGCTCGCGCGCGACCTCGCTGAAGGTGCCGCGGACGCAGGTCGGGTGGATGGGGATGTAGAGCATCCCGGTGCCGGGGTGGTAGGCCGACGCGCGCCAGTTGCGGATGCCCTGGAAGTCGGGGCAGAACTCGAGCTCCTGGCCCGGCTCGGGGATGGTGCCGGGCCGGTAGGTGGCCCGCCCCGTCTCGGGGTCGACGTCGACGAGGGTCTGGTAGCCGAGGTCGTGGGCGGCCACGAACGCGCCGGTGGCCCGGTCGAGCTCCCACAGGATGCCCAGCTTGCCCATCTTGAACAGCGACCGCCGCCCGCGATGATCGATGAGGACGCTCTCGAACACGTCGTCGAGATCGTGGGTCTCACCCGGCACGAACTGGTAGTACCACTCGAGGCTTCCGGTCGCGGGGTCGAGGGCGAGGGCGCTGTTCGTGTAGAGGGCGTCGCCCTCGGTGCCCCGCGACAGCCGCGCCCACGGCTTGGCCTGCGAGGTCGACCAGTAGGTGAGGCCGGTGGCGGGATCGTAGCTGCCGGGAATCCACGCGTCGCCGCCGGCCCGGAACGTCGCCGGCAGGTCGCCCCACGTGTCGCCGCCGGGGTCGCCGGGCTGGGCGATGGTCGACGTCCGCCACAGCTCGGCCCCCGTCTGGGCGTCGTGGGCCGAGATGAAGCACGTGCCGTCCTTGTAGCGCTCGCAGCCGGTCATGCCCGCGATGATGCGGCCGTCGACGACGATGGGCCCGCTCGTGTAGCGGTAGCCGAGGCGGGTGTCGGCGACGGTGTGGTCCCAGACCACGTCGCCGGTACGCGCGTCGAGGGCGACGATGTGGGCGTCGTTCGTGTTCAGGTAGATCTTGTCGTCGTAGATGGCGATCGACCGCGTGCGGGCCCGGAACGAGTCGTCGGGCGAGCTCTCGAACGACTTGCGGTACTCCCAGATGGGGTCTCCGGTGACCGCGTCGAGCGCCTGCACGACGTTGAGGGGGCTCGGGAGGTACATGACGCCGTCGTACACCAGCGGCGTCGCCTGGGCGATGCCGGGCGCCATCGTCCACGACCAGGCCAGCCCGAGCTGGTGCACGTTGTCCCGGTCGATCTGGTCGAGGGGGCTGTAGCCCCAGCCGTCGAGGGTGCGCCGCCAGTGCAGCCAGTCGGCGGGGTCGGGGTCGGCGAGCATCGCGTCGGTGACCGGCTCGAAGTCCCGGTCCTGGGCCGCCGCGGGTGCCCCGCCCGAGAGGCCTGCGGCAGCCGCTGCGGCTGTCACCGTCAGTATCCGGATCCATGCCCGCGTCGTTCCTGAATTCATGTTCGGCTCCCTCTCGTTCCCGGCGTCCGGATCCCGAACGCGGTCCGTTCAAGCGAAGTGGCCTGTACGATTGTCGCATTTTCCGGCATTGCGAAAGCGGTGCGACCTGCGGCGCCTGAAACGACAACGCCGTGGCGCGCGTGGCGCGCCGCATGGCCGCGATCCGCCCGCGGCGGTGTGACGGTCCTGGCAGCGCCCGAAACGCCTGAGTCCGGACTCACTCGACGGGCTTCACACCACCTCGTCGGCCGAGTCCGTAGCCGACCCGGAAGACGTCCGGGATGTTCACCCGGCCGTCACGCATGTGCATGAAGACTCGCAACGTCTCGAGGTCTTCGCGAACGCCTTCTGCGCCCCTGTCGATATGGCGAGGGGGCAGCTTCACCTCGTTTTGCTCGGTCTCCTCGGCAAGGCGGTCGAGGACGCCCATGCTCTTCCAGCGTCGCGCGATCTCGTCGAACTCGCAGGGCACGACCGTGCCCCTCAGGGGGCTCAAGACCCGGTGAACCCAGGGATAGTCCTCCTGGAGCTCACTGACGCGTATCTTCGAGGCCGCCTGGACGCCGCGCTTGATGCTGTCGTAGTGCAGCGCGTGTCGGTGCTCCGAATGACGGTCGGTCGTCTCGTCGGCGGCCGTTCGAAGGGCGGCGAGAAACGAACGCGGACTCACTCTGCCATCGGTATCGGCCAGGTGGTTCGGGATCCAGGTGTACGGGAAGCCGCGGCGGTGGTCGGTTCCCATCCATCGGCCGGCAAGGGCGTGGAACTTCTCGCGTTGGTACCCTTCCCTGAAGATCGACGATCGCGGTACCGAGAAGACCGGTCTTCCGGCAACGGTCATGGCGGGCCAGTCACCGGCCTGGAAGAACGTCCGGAATTCGGCGCCGAACCTCCCATTGGCCAGACAATGCCACAACAGGCCGTACAGCTCGTGCCGAGGCCAGCTCAATTCGACGGCCGAGGAGAGGACCTTCGAAGCATCCGGAAAATCGCCGATTCTGCTCTCGTCGATCTGATCCGACCGCAGGAACACCTTGACCCGCAGGCGCCGGTACGAACGCAGCTCCATCGCAGTCTGCAGCAGGCCGCGGATCGTCCGGTACATCTCCTTCCAATCGTCGGCGCATCGGTCCAGGGCGTCGCACAGGATCAGCAGGTAGACGCCCTTCCGATCGAGCTCGGCGTCGCGCTTCTGGAACAGGCGCTCGGTCGCTTCGGCGTTGGTGGCGACGTATCGTGTGCGGGCTCGCCAAGTATCGTGTTGCCTGATCGGATGGTCTCCCGGTGCGAGCTGCCAGGCATGCACGGCTCGCCAGATCGTTCTGGGCTCGAAGCCACCGGCGACCAGGCTGTGCAGCACGTCCTTGTTGGGGTACTCGTCGAGCAGCGGTCTGACCCCGAACCCCGTTCGCACCTCGGTGTTCTCTCCCAGCGCGGAACGCTGGACCCCCACGAGTTGGCGGACGACACCTTCCTGCAGGGCGCTCCACCAGAAGGTCTTGCCGGCGCCGCGCATTCCCGTCACCAGCAGGGTGTCCGGGTCCATCGCCCTGACGTGGGAGCGCGGCAGGTACACGTGCTCAGGTGATGGCGTTTCGCCGTGGCTCGTGCCCGCCGGCAGGTCGCCGATCGCCTGACGCGCCTCGTCGACGTCAATCGCGGTCACGGCTGCTTCTCTCCGCCCGGTTGGCGGCAATCAGTCCATCGAATCGGGCGAAGAACTGCGCATACGCCTGGCCTGCGGGCGTCCGTTCCGGAGCGAGCAGCGACGCGCAGGCGGCGAGGCCGCGCGTCCAGTGAATCACGATCGGAGCGTGAGGCGCGTCCTCTTCGAGGGCATCGAAGGAGAATGCGTCGCCTGCCTCGTCGGAGGGCGCGACATCGTCGTACAGATGTTCACGGAACAGGTCCCACGCCCGTTCCTGGAACCGCCGCAGGTATGGTTCGGGGTCGAGCTCGGGTGTCAGCGCGGAGACGATTGACAGGCGTTCCCTGATTGCTCTCGCCAGGCCGTGAGTCTGCCAGTGGCGAAAGAGAATGCGGTAGTCCGTCCAGTGGCTCTCCGAGTCCACGGCGAAGAGCAGGACCTGCGCGTCGAGGTCGGTCACGGTCGTCGCGGCGATGTCGTGCAGGCCGCTGCGGCTCTCCAGCAGGACGATGGACGGGTCGCACCTCTCTTCCAGTTGAGACAACAGCCGCTCGAGGCGTTGGGTCCACGGATCGCCCGTGTCCATGTGAACCCGTCCCAGCTTCGCCAGATACTCGCCTGGCTCGCGTCCATGCGTCGGAGCCACGTGCACGTCGCCCTCGAGATCATGTGCCCATGTGGGCACCGCGGTCATTCTCTCGACCAGTGAACTGCCCTGATCGACGAGATCCTCCACGAACCAGTCGGCGATGCCGAATTCCGGTTGGCTTCCCGAATCGAGCATCGCCGATGACAGCCCAGGCGATTCCAGGTCCAGGTCGACGACCAGCACCCGCTCGCCGTTGCGGGCGAGTCGCCAGGCGAGCATGACGGCGCTCGTGCTCCGGCCCACGCCGCCCTTGACCGAGAACAGCGTGTAGCGGTCCGCGCCCGTTTTCCGGCATGGACTGCCGACCGACCACCAGTCGCGGCCCGTCACGAGGCGGTCGACCCAGAACACGCCGGGCTGGAGTTCACGTGCTGCATCATCCAGCGACTGCAGCATGGCGGAATCCAGGAACACCACGGTGTCGTGAGCGGGGTAGCCATGGGCGCCGAGTGCTTCGTGCAGGCGACGGGCGAGGTCCTGCAGCACTTGGGCGCGAGACTCGTCGGTCTCCATGGAGTCCGACACGCAGATTCGCACCCTCCCGCGCAGATCGCGTACCACGTAGAGACGGTCGAGGGTCGCCAGGGAGGGGCAGGACGCGAGGACGTCCGCGACGCGATCCCTGATGCGGTCGAACAGAACCAACCCTGGGGTCATAGGAGACCATCCTGCCGGGCCTGTCGGACCATTCTGCAGACCTCTCGGGCTGCTTCACGGTGCGGCTCGATGTAGGTCCTCGGGAAGTGACGGCCGTGGGCGTAGCGATTGTGATGCGACCAGTCGTCGAACGGCCTGCCGACCGGAAGCAGTTGCACATAGCGTGCTCCATTGCGACCATTGGCGAAGCTGACGAAGGTCGACCAGAGGAGCTGGATGTGTCTCTGGTGTTGCCTTGATGTTGGCTTTCCGGTGGCGTCGACGGGCATTCCCTGCGCGTGCATCACTGCTTTCAAGCCGCTTTCCGCACTGAATCCGTAAAGCTGATCAGCGTTCGGCCAGCGTGCATGGCGGTACAGGAACTCGGCATCGTGCCAATGTCGGCGATGGGAGTCCGTGAAGTCGGACGGGTGGATCATTGCGGCGACTCACGACGCGATTCGGGCGGGAATGTGATCGTGGCCGTGGCCCGGCGCCCCGTGACGGCTCCCCGAGCGAATCCGGCGCGGAGTGCTCGATATGTTCTCTTCATGTGTCGGTGGTGTGCTCGCGAGCCCGTTCCTCGTCCCGCAACCGCATTAGTCGGTTCAGGCTCATCCACTTGATGCCGTGCGGGTGTCTGTGCCGCTCGACCACGTCGGCGCTGTTGAATTGGAGATTGGTCCCTTCGCGGAGTTCTCGGACCCGTTGCCGTCCGGCTAGCTTAGCTAGTGACAGTTCCACGTAGCCCGTTCCACCGTTCGCGAGGCGAACGGACGCAAGCGCCGGTTCATCTGGCGGCGCCGCGGAAACCGCTGTTCGCGACTGTGCCGATCCCGCGCCTAGGGACGACTGCTCGGGTCGCGGTTCGGACGAGTGGTGGTCGGACCGCGGAAGGCGGAGTCTCCGACGCACCGCCGACAAAGCGCCGATGGCCAGCGTCAACGCGCCGGTCAGCGCACGGCCGTTCTCCGCGAAATCCTGCCGCTCATGCTGCTGATTCATCGTACCGCGACATCGTACCGCGACGCGCCGCTGTCCCGCGGACCTCCGAGTCGTCACGTGTCCTCGCCGTCCGATGGCGAGTCCCGCCGCCCCGCGTGCTCCCGCAGCGACGGTCCGTGCCCGTGCATCAACCACCTCTCGTAGTCGACCTTCCGCCTCGCGGGATGGATGCCCCCCGTACTGTCGATGCACTCGGGGGTCAGATGGCACTCGTTGCGATCGAGGTTGTGGCTCTCCGCGACGTCGTAGAGCCAGTCCGCGACGTCACGGCACGGGAAGTAGGCATCGACACTGCCATCGGGTTCCAGGGTGCGCGGCAGCGGAGCGCCTCCGGGATCCCGTCCGAACAGCTCGACGGCCTGGTCGGACGCGTCCATGAGCTGGGCGGGCGGGTCGGCGTGGCGGGCGAGCTCGTCGCTCGTCCTGAGCCCTATGCCGGTCACCGTCAGCGGGTTCGGCCCGGGGTTGGTGACGGTGACGCGCAGGAACTCCAGCCCGGACTGGCGGTGGCTGCGCCAGCTCCAGCGGACGCTTGGCGGCATCGCGGTGGCGTCCGTCTTCCCCTGAGCCGGGGGCGCATCCTCGATGGGCGAATCCGATGCCGGCGGCGTCGCGTCGAGAAGGGAATCCGATCCTGGAGGCGCGGCCTCGACGGGCGAATCCGGCGCCGGCGGCGTGCCGTCTGCCTCCGGCGCCGACGGCGTGGCGTCAAGGGTCGAATCTGACGCCGGCGGCGTGGGGCCGAGAGGCGTTTCTGGAGTGGGAGGCGCGCTGTCGAGGGTCGAATCGGGCGCGGGCGACGTGTCGTCGTCGGGCGAACGAGGCTCCGCCGGACCCTGGTTCTCGAAACACAGCTTCCAGAACCGCGCAACCGCGGTCACCAATACGGTCGCAGTGAGTCCAGCGACGAGGTACGCCAGCACCAGTTCCCTCCCCGGTCGCGGATTCTCGGGACGCGACAGCCCCGCTCGGGACTCGAGCCGGGCCGTCCGCCGGTGACGAACGCCGACTCCTACGACCAGGTCAGCGTGCCGGTGCTCTGGCCGAACGCGTCCGTCTCGACCCCCATCTTCTGCAGCAGGGTCACGTAGAGGTTGCACAACGGCGCGTTGTGCTCGCCTTCGTGCGCCACGTGCTTGCCGTGCGTGAAGTCGCCGCCGGCGACGAGAATCGGCAGGTCGACCGGGGTGTGGGCGTTGGCGTTGCCGAGGTTGCTGCCGAACAGCACCGAGGTGTGGTCGAGCAACGACCCGTCCGCGGCGCCGCGTCCCGCGAGGTCGTCGAGGAGACCGCGGAAGGCCTGGACGATCCGGGTCTCGACCCTCTTGAGCTGCCCGATCTTGGCCTCGTCCTGCCCGTGGTGCGACAGGCTGTGCTGGTCGCCGCTCACCCCCTGGACCTGGGGCACGACCCCGTGGTCGTGGATCATCAGGCTGATGACCCGCGACGAGTCCGTCTCGAGAACCAGCGGGATCATGCGCAGCATGAGGCCGATGCGGCCGATGAGGTCGGCGGGGTTCGGGATGTCGGTGGGCGGCTCGGCGTCGACCACCGGCTTCGGCCGGTCG
This sequence comes from Vicinamibacteria bacterium, assembly GCA_022821235.1. Lineage (GTDB taxonomy): Bacteria > Acidobacteriota > Vicinamibacteria > Vicinamibacterales > UBA8438 > JAJEEA01. The sequence goes on along the minus strand of JAJEEA010000015.1, from coordinate 8,526 downwards.
AGCCACGCCTGCACCTCGGTGAGCTCCTGCTCGGCCGCCCGCACCGCGTCGAAGTAGGCGTCGAGCTTGCGGGTGTCGGCGGCGCTGACGCGCCCTCGCAGGGCCGTCGTCTGCGACTTGAGCCGGTCGAGGATGCTGCCGCCGTCGTTCAGGCGCTGCGCCTCGCGCGCGACCTCGTCGGGCGTGCCCTGCAGGAAGAGCTTCCCGAACAGCCCGGCCGGGCTCGTCTCGGCCGGCACCATCGCCCCGCTCGACGTGAACGACTGGCTCTGCGCCGACAGGGTGCCCAGGACCACCGACGGGAACCGGGTCACGTAGCCGAGATGGTTGGCGGCGACCTGGTCGAGGGAGATGGTGTTGCGGAACCCGTCGAGCCCGGGGCGGCGCGCCGCCGTCAGCCACGTGATCTCCGAGTTGTGGGGCTGGCGGCCGCTCTGCTCCTCGTGCGAGAAGCCCGAGAACACCGTGTAGCGCGACCGGTGGTCGTCGAGCAGCGACAGGTACTCGGACGCCTCGTAGCCGGCGCCGGCCGTCTTCGGGAACCACGATGCCGAGTACAGCCCGAGGGTGCTGCAGACCGTCACGAGCCGCTTCGGGCTCGCCGCCGCCGCGGCGCGGGCCAGCGGCGGGGCCATCGACTCGAGCAGGGGCAGGGCCATGGCCACGCCGGAGGCGCGCAGGAACGTGCGGCGATCGAGGGGGCGGGTCGGGGTCATGGCTATCGGCTCCTGAAGAGGTCGCTCTGCACGACCTCGTGAATCATGCTTCTGACGGGATACCCGCGGCCGCCGAGCCGGGCCACGACGGTCTCCACCGCGTCGCGGTCCGCGAACTCGATCTCGGCTCCGGTCGAGTAGACCAGGAGCTGCGAGGCGAGGTGGCGGGCCACCTGCTCGACGTCGTTCCGCAGCATCAGGTCCTTGTAGTCGGCGATGCCCGCGAAGGCGTCGCCGGCCGGGGTGACGCCGCTCGGGTCGACCGGCGGGCCGTCGCTGAACGGCAGGTCCACCGTGAAGCCGCCGTAGTCCATCTGGCCGCCCGACGCCCGGTAGTTCGTCCGGAAGCCGCCGATCGGGTCGAACGACTCGAGCGCGAACCCGGGGGGGTCGATGACGCGGTGGCAGCTCGCGCAGACGGGGTTCCCGCGGTGCGCGGTCAACTGCTCGCGGATCGTCGTCGTGCCCCGGGTGTCGGGCTCGAGCCCCTCGATGCCGGGCGGGGGCGGGGCCGGGGGCTGCCCGAGCAGGTTCGCGAGCACGAAGTTGCCGCGCGGCACCGGCGACGTCGTGGTGCCGTTCGCGGTCACCTTGAGGACGCTGGCGTGGGTCATCAGCCCGCCGCGGGGGCTGCCCTCGGGCAGGGCCACCCGGCGCATCTGCTGGCCCGCCACGCCCGTCAGGCCGTAGTGCTCGGCGAGGCGCCGGTTCACGAACGTGAAGTCGGCCGCGATCAGGTGGTCGACCCCGTGGTTCTCGTCGACGAGCTCGCGCAGGAAGAGCTCGGTCTCGCGGGCCATCGCCTGCCCGAGCCGGTCGTCCCACTCGGGGTAGAGCCCGGCGTCGGGGGTGGTCGCCCGCATCTCGTAGAGGCGGAACGCCTGCCCCGCGAAGTCGTCGACGAAGCGCTCGGCCTTCGCGTCGTCGAGCATCCGGTCGACGTGCCCGGCGAGGACCGCGGGGTCCGACAGCCGCCCCGCCCGCGCCGCGTCGAACAGCCGCTCGTCGGGCATGCTCCGCCACAGGAAGTAGGACAGCCGCGACGCCAGCGCGAAGTCGTCGAGGGCGCCCGCGTCGCCCAGTTGGTAGAGGAACGCCGGCGCGCTGAGAATGGCCCGCAACGGCACGCGGACCGCCTCGAGGAACGGCCGCCCGTCGGCGAGCAGGGGCTCGGCGAGGCTGGCGTAGGCTTCGAGCTCGCCCGCCTCGAGGGGCCGGCGGAAGGCGCGCGGCGCGAAGCTCGCCAAGACGTCGACGACGTGCTCGTAGGGGGCCTTGGTGAGGACGATCTCGCCCCACTCGTCGAACTCGACCCCGGCCAGCAACTCGCGGGTGCTCGCCGGCGGCCACGCCTCGCCGTCGAGGAGCGGCCCGTCGAAGCTCAGCGACCGGAACGCGATGCCCTCGCCCGGGTAGTCCTTCATGCCGCCGTAGCCCTGGGAGGGATCGCCGGGCTGCAGGAGGGGCGCACCCTCGGGCGGCCCGTCGAGGTCGGCCACCGAGAGCCCGATCAGGTCCCCGGGACGCATGTACGGCGTCAGCTCCACCGTCCGGGGACCCGTCAGGTCGAACGTGCCGATCAGCTCGTCGAGCGACGCCGCCACCCCCGCCATCTTTCCGCGGTACACCATGACCGTCACCGGCGTCTCCGCCTGGTAGGGATAGGCGTCGACGGTGACGCGGTACCGGCCGGGGGCCGCCGTCAGGTAGCCCTCGGTGGCGCTGTGGAACGTGTAGGTCGAGCCGAAGTCGAAGAACGCCGCGAACGCGTCGTCGAGCTTCTTGACGATGCCGAGCCCCAGGGCCCGCGCGTTCTCGATGACCGGCAGGTACTGCGACTTCACGTACTCGATCCTGTGATGGACCGGCTCGGGCCGGGGGCCGGTGCGGATGGCCGCGTCCAGGGCCCGGTCGGCCGCCTCCAGGTACGACCGCACGTGCAGCGGCGACATGCTCTGGTTGGCGGCTACCGTGTCGAACCCGCCGGAGTCGGCCTCGGCCGGCAGGGTCTGCGACAGGTCGAGGCCGACCGCCTCGTCGACCCCCAGCAGGTCCTCGATGGTGTAGGCGTATTCGAGGCGCGTGAGCCGCCGCAGCGGGGTCCGCGGGCCGTTGCGGGCCGCGAGGTTGGCGTCGACCAGCGCCCGCTTCAGCGACCCGAGGGCGGTCTCGACCACCGCCGCGTCGGGGCGCCGGACGCCGGCGGGGGGCATCTCGCCGTTCGCGACCCGATCGTGGATGCGCTCCCACGCGCGGAAGGTCGCGCGGTCGCCCAGATCGTGGCCCAGGCCGGAGATGTCGAGCGGGGTCGCGGTCCGCGGGCCGTGGCACGTCAGGCAGGACGTCTCGACGAGCGGCGCCACGTCCGCCTCGAACGACTGGGCGGCGGCGCCGCCGGAGACGGCCCCGGCGAGCAGCACCGCGAGGCACACCGGGTGCGTTCGCTTCATTCCTTCACCTGTCTCGATGACGATTCGGGACTTCGGCCCGGACACGGAATCTCCGACGCCAAGCCGTGATCATACCCAAAACCCGCGGCTGGTGCGCGAGCCTGGCGAGCCCGTGGCCGCGCGGGGTTTCCGAGTTCGCCCGCGGAACGGCGAGGGGGCGGCGCAGCCCACGCGGTCCGGAATCAGAACGCGAACCCCATGACGTACATCGCGGTGCCGGTGGCCGAGGAGAGGCACAGGCCCACGAACGCGAGCTTGCCCAAGAGCCGGTGCCTGCGGCCGAAGGGGCCCGGCAGGGTGCGGGTGAAGCGCCGCCACGACAGCGCGGCGAGGCCGCACCAGGAGATCCCGCCAGCGTCAGGGAGGCCCTCGACTGCTACTTCGACGACGACATGCCGCCGCCGCGGTTCATCCGGTTACACTTCGTGCGCGACGAGGTTGTCGTGGCATGAGGTTGGCTCGCCGATATGAGTGGCGCGACGAGGAAAGTGGTTGACGCGGCGCCGCTGGCGCGCCAGGATCGGGCCTGAAGAGCGGACGGTCGATTTCAGGGGGTAGGGAATGAGGCGACGACTGCTCGAACTGCTCGGCGTGGCAACGGCAATCGCGACCGTCGCGGTGCTGCTGCAGGTTACACCCGTTTCCGTGCAGGGCCAGGAGCCGGCCACGACCCCGTGGGGGCATCCGGACCTGGAGGGCATCTGGCTCGACGTGTACTCGACGCCCCTCGAGCGGGCGCCCGGCATCGGCGAGCGCGAGTTCGCCACCGAGGAGGAGCGGGCCGCGCGCGATCGGGCCGCGCTCGCCCGCCCGCCGATACTGCCCAGCGGGGCCTACAACACCGTCTACACGTCGGCGAGACCGGCCGGGCCGCGCACGTCGCTCGTCGTCGACCCGCCGGACGGGCGCATTCCCGCCCTGACGCCGGAGCAGGTCAGGCGGAACGAGATCGAGCAGGAGTGGCGCGTGATGCTCCTGCGCAACACCGAGACGTGCCGGGACCAGGCGCCGCAGTGCGCCGGGGGCGAGTACGGGCCGCCGTCGCCGCGCCGCTACGACACCACGCCCTACTACAACACGCGGGGCCGCATGAACCGCCACGACGGGCCCGAGGACCAGAGCCTCGGCGACCGGTGCATGTCGGGGCGCACCCCCGACCTGAACGGGTTCCGCCGCATCGTGCAGGGCGAGAACGCCGTCTCCATCGCCTACGACACCGGGCAGGGCCAGGGGTTCCAGCGCCTCGTCAACCTGGGCGGAAGCCATCCGCCGGGCCACATCCGCCTGCGCCACGGCGACTCGCGCGGCCGCTGGGAGGGCCGGACGCTGGTCATCGAGACCGCGAACTTCTCGCACAAGTTCCCCTACCAGGGTGCGGCCGAGAACCGCCGGCTCGTCGAAAGGTATACGCGCGTCGACGAGGAAACGCTCGAGTACGAGATGACGATCGAGGATCCGACGGTGTGGGTGGCCCCGTGGACGATCCGGCAGGAGCTGAAGCGGCAGAGCGACGAGCAGAACCGCATCTACTACGAGCCGCGGTGCCACGAGGGGAACTACGGCCTGCCGGCGTTGCTCCGCGGCTATCGCCTGGACGATCAGGCGTTTGCGGAGGGGCGCGGTCCGGACCCGGCCTCCTTCTCCATCTACGACACCGACCGCCTCCAGCGGTGAGCGCCGGGGTTCAGCGGACAGACCGGTTCACCGGGACGGGACCGGTCCGCCGAATGCCCACCTGCGCCGGGTAGCCGGATTGCGGCTGCCTTGGGAGTGAAGGGCTGAAGGGGGCTATCGTCTGGACGACCAGGCGTTTGCGGAGGGGCGCGGTCCGGACCAGGGACCAGGCCTCCTTCTCCCGAATCCATGACGCCGACCGCCTCCGGCGCTGAGCCCCCCGGCCCTCCGGCGCTGAGCCAGGGCGTCTACTGGCGAACCCCCGCCGGCGGCGCGCCCGGCGCTGAGCCCCCCGGCCCTCCGGCGCTGAGCCCCCCGGCCCGGGGTTCAGCGGGCAGACCGGCCACCGGGATGGACCAGTCCACCGAATGCCCACCTGCGCCTCCGGGTAGCCGGATTGCGGCTGCCTTGCGGGTGAATAGCCTGAAGGGGGCGGACCGGGACCGGAACTCGCGGAGCGGAGGCGTCAGCCAGGACCGGAACTCGCGGAGCGGAGGCGTTCAGTTCAGCCCGACCCCGCAGACTCGGTTGGAGGACAACCCGCGCGTCTCGGTGGCCGGGTCGAGGTGATCCGAAGAGAGCGACCCGCCGAAACTCGCCCGCTCAGAGCCCGGCCCCGCAACCGCGGGGCCGGACCCCGGCATGACCGCCCACTGTCGAAGGACGTCCGACGAGGTAGCAGCCGCTACCTGGGAGGCGCCGCCACGGTGTCGACGCCGGGCCGCGCCAGCTCGTAGGGGGCGCCGGTGCCGGACGACCCGAGGAACAGCCTCGTCCCGTCGGGGAACGTGATGTCGCGGCCGTTCGCCCGGTTCGTGCCGTCCTTCGCCTGGTAGCCGTCGACGCGGACGTCGGTCCCGGGCATGAGCGACCGTCGCGTGAAGCCGCGCCGGAACAGCACGTTCGGCGTGCCCCCCTCGAACGCCCACTCCTCGATGGAGCCGTCGTCGAGCTCGACGTCGATGTGGATCCAGACGTGGGGGTTCACCCACTCGACGCGCGTGACCTTGCCGCTGAACTCGACCGGCCGTTCCGCGTCGAACTCCGCCGCGAACGCGTGATGCGCCGCCACGGGCTCGACGGCTCCCGCCAGCCCCAGACCGATTCCGACGACCGCGCTCACGCCCGCAATCAGTAGCTTCTTCCTCATGGGCCTCGGCCTCCCTGCCGTTGTTGCCTCACGCTCGGTTTCGCATCCGACCGGTTTCCGAACCGCCGCCTCGGCGGGTGGGCCGGTCGGCCAGCCCGCCCCAATCGTCGCCGGACGACCTTGCCGCCGCCGGGCGACCTTGCGGTCGCCTTGGAAGCTTCGCTGGCGCGAAACTCCTGCGCCGCGAGGATGGCGGCCGCCGAACCAGCCCTCCAGGAGTCCGCGCCGTTCCACGGCTCCTAGCGCCGATACCACTCGTGCAGCGCATCGCCCTCCGGAATCTTGCGCGTGATCTCGACGATCAGCATGTCGCCCTCCCACCGCTGCACGAGCTGCTCGCGGCGAAGGCTCCCGTACATGAACTCCTCGGCGAACTCGATGCAGGGATAGTCCAGCACCGTGGCGTTCGGCTCGAGGCGCCGGTAGAGCGGCATGGCGATCGTCCACGGCTCGGTGAAGGTCTGCGGATCGGTGAGCGTCGCCTCGTACCAGATGGCGTCGGGCGTCATCGGCGTGTAGCGCTCGGTGATCTGCAGGGCCTCGCTGTGGAAGTTGCCGGCCCGGTCGAGCCAGTTCTTGCCGTTGAACTCGGTCACCTCGACCACCAGGGTGTCGCCTTCCCACCGGCCGAGCGAGTGCCCCATGTAGGTCCAGTCGGGCGGCAGGTCGACCTCGTCGAGGTGGATGACGCGGGCCGCGTTCGAGAAGGCGAAGTTCATGTGGATCTTGTCTTCGCCCTGCACGATCTGGAACGGATAGGGCATGTACATCGCCCGCGGCGTGCCCGGCAGGTAGCACTTCAGCTCGGGGTCGCGGTCGATCCAGTTCGCGCCGTTCTCCTCCTTGATCCGGAGCGCCTCCGGCGTGTAAGGGATGCGGCCGTCGCCCTGCACGACCCCCATCGAGCCCGGCACGCCGGCCGCCGCGCCCAGCGCCACCACCGGGGCCGCCGGCACCCGGGCGTACTCGTAGGGATAGACGCCCTCCTGCATCACCATGCCCGGCAGCGCCTCGTGGGCCTCCAGGTCCCAATGGGCCTCGTTGAGGGCCTGCCACACGCCGTTGAAGTTCGGGCGCCCGTCGGGGGTCTGCGCCGGCCGCGCCGACGGGTCCGGGGCCTGGCTGGCCGAGCCGGTCACCCCGACGGCGACGACGGCCCCGATGCTGAAGGCGGCGAGGACGGTGACAACGGTCGAGACTCTGAAACGGTTACCCATCATCGATGCTCCTGACGGCGAAGTGCGGTCCCGACCGGCGATCGCCGGGCGGAAGCGCGCTTCGTCGCCGCACGGCCGGCGGCGACCTTGGGGCCACTGCCGGCGCATGGCCGACTTCCCTCAGTCCTGCAGGCCCGTCACGCACGTGGCCGTGTCGAGCGAGAACGGGTCGGGGCCGCGCCCCTCCGCGAACGCCTGCTCGTCGACGCGGGCGCCGATGAGCAGCGCCGGCAGCCCGTAGTTGCCCTCGTGGCACCGCGGCTCGTAGTAGATGCGGTTCTGCTCGTCGTTCTGGCGCGTCAGCTCCTGCCGCACCGTCCACGGCGCCGTCCACACCGTCGGGTCCTCGATGGTCACCTCGTACTCGAGGGTGTCGTCGTCGATGCGCGTGTAGCGCTCGACGAGGCGCCGGTTCGCGCCCGACTCGCGGTAGGTGAACTTGGGCGAGAAGTTCGCGGTCTCGACGACCAGCGTCCGGCCCTCCCAGCGGCCGCGCGAATCGCCGTGCCGCAGGCGGACGGTGCTCGGCGGGTGGTCGCCGCCCAGGTTGACGATGCGGTGGTATCCCTGGCCCTGCCCGGTGTCGTAGCCGATGGCGACGGCGTCCTCGCCCTGCACGATGCGGCGGAACCCGTTGAAGTCGGGCGTGCGGCCCGACATGCACCGGTCGCCGAGGCTCTGGTCCTCGGGCCCGAAGTGGCGGTTCATGCGGCCGGTGTTGTAGAAGGGGACCATGTCGAAGCGGCGCGGCGACGCGGGCCCGTACTCGCCGCCGGCGCAGCCGCTGCCCCCCAGGCGGCAGGTCTCGGTGCTGCGCAGCAGCATGAGGCGCCAGTCGCGCCGGACCTCGTTGTCCCGCTGCGCCTCCGGCGTGAGGGCGGGGATGCGCCCGTCGGGCGGGTCGACCACGAGCGACGTGCGCGGGCCGGCCGGCCTCGCCGACGTGTAGACCGCGTTGTAGGCCCCCGCGACGTCCGTCCGGCCGTCCGTCCCCCGCCGGTCGCGCCCCGGGTTGACCATGCGGGCCTGGTCGCGCGCCTCGCGCTCGGCCGCGGTGAAGAGCTCGCGGTCGCCGACGCCCGCGGGCCGCTCGAAGGGCGTCGCGTACACGTCGAGCCAGATGCCCTCGAGGTCGGGATGTCCCCACGGGGTGTCGCCCGGGCCCTGCCCGCCGGCGGCGGGCTGCAGCAGCACCATGACCGTCGCGATGGCCGTCGCCACCCCGAGCGACTCGAACAGTCGTCGCTTCATATCCGTACCTACTGACAGTACGGCTCGCTGCCGGGAGCGCGACGTGGGCCTCCACAGCCCGCTGCCGA
>JAJEEA010000478.1 GCA_022821235.1 Vicinamibacteria bacterium | reverse complement strand
AGCCGGCGGGGTGGCTGGCCCTGCGGGAACGGCGCCGGGCCGAGGCGGACGCCCGGACCGGTGGACGGACCGGGCCGCTGGCCCCGGCCGCCTACGCGGTCAGCGCCGTCGAGCGGTACCTGAGCTGTCCGTTCCAGTACTTCGCGTCGGCGGTGCTGCGGCTCGGCGACGAGCCCGACGACGAGGTCATCCTGAGCCCGCGCTCGCGCGGCCGCTTCGTGCACGACGTCCTGCGGGCGTTCTTCGAGCGCTGGCAGGCGGGGGGCGGCGGCGTCGTCGACGTCGAGGCGTTCCCTCGCGCCCGCGCCCTCGCGGTCGCCGTCGCCGAGGAGCACCTGGCCGGGCTGCCGCCCCGCGACCGGGCGGTGGAGCGCATCCGGCTGCTGGGCTCGCCGGCCGGCGTCGGGGTCGTCGACCGCCTGCTGATGCTCGAGGCGGACCGTCCGGGGCGGGTGCTGGAGCGGCTGCTCGAGGTCCGGCTCGACGGCGTGCATCGGCTCGCCGGGGCGGCGGGGCCCCGCCCGGTGCGCCTGCGCGGCACCGCCGACCGCATCGATCTGATGGAGGGGGGGCGGCTGCGGGTGGTCGACTACAAGACCGGTCACGCCCCCGACCGCGCCCGCTCGCTGCAGCTTCCCGTCTACGGCCGGTGCGCCGAGCAGGCGCTCGCGGGCCGGCGGGGGCGCGAGTGGCGGCTCGTCGAGGCGGGCTACGTCGCGTTCGGCGAGGCGCGGCCCTGGGTGCCCCTCGACCGCCGGCAGGACATCGCCGCGGCGTCGGCGGAGGGCCAGCGGAAGTTCCTCGAGACGGTCGACGGCATCGAGGAGGGTCGGTTTCCCGTACGCCCCGCCGAGCCCTACCGTTGCGTCTTCTGCGACTACCCCACGGTGTGCAGGAAGGACTACGTCGGTGACGAGTGAGCGCCGGCTCTCCGCTGGTTGCCCCGCGGTGTGCGGGAAGGACTGAGTGAGCGCCGGCTTCCGCTGTTGCCCCGCGGGGTGCGGGAAGGACTGCGTCCGTGAGTGAGCGCCGGCTTCCGCTGTTGCCCCGCGGTGTGCGGGAAGGACTGCGTCGGTGACGAGTGAGCGCCAGCTTCCGCTGTTCGGGGAGGGGCCCGACGACGCACGCCGCCCACGGCCCCGTCCGGGCCGTCCCCCGGGCGGGCTGCGCGACGCGGCGGCGCGGGCGTTCGCCGTCGATCCGGCCAACAACGTCGTCCTCGAGGCCTCGGCGGGCACCGGCAAGACCACCGTCCTCGTGTCGCGCTACGTCAATCTGCTGCGGGCCGGGGTGGACCCCTCCAACATCCTCGCCATCACCTTCACGCGGCAGGCGGCGGCGGAGATGCGCGACCGCATCATCCGGCAGCTCCGGCAATCGGCCGACGGGCCCCCCGCCGAGCGGGACCGCTGGCGGGGGCTGCGCGACCGGCTGGGGGACGTCGCCGTCAGCACCATCGACGCGTTCTGCCTGTCGCTGCTGCGCGAGTTTCCCCTGGAGGCCGATCTCGACCCCGGGTTCGGGATGACGGACGAGACCGAGGCGCCGCGCCTGGTCCGGCAGGCCCTGGACCGGACCCTCGCGATCTGCGGCACGCTCGCCGCCGACGACGCGGCGGTGGCGATGGTGCTGGCCCGGCTGGCGCCGGGACGGGTGCGGACGGCGCTGGCCCATCTGCTGGAGCGGCGGCTGGTGGCGCCGGCGGCGCTGCAGCGGTTCCTGATGGCGGGGCCCCGGGGGATGACGGCCGACGGCGCGTGCCGCGACGCGGGGGTCAGGCTCGCCGGCCTCCTGGACGGGGTCGACGGCGGCCTCGAGCGGTTCCTCGCCGACGGCCCGCTCGGGCATCCCCGGTTCCGGGCCCTCGCGCGGGCGCTTCCCGGGCTCTCGGCCGAGGCCCGGTCCGAGCCCGCGGGGCTGCGGCCGCTGCTCGACCGCATCCGCGAGTACTTCCTGACCGCGGCGGGCCTGCCGCGCCGGCGGTTCGCGCCGTTCCGGGCCGACCAGTGCCGGTCTCCCGCGGCCTGGCGGCGGCACCGCGAGCTCGCGCGGTCGCTCGCCCCCGCGGTGGCCGAGGCGCTGGCCGCGTTCGACCGCGATCTCAACGTGGTGCTCGCACGGGGGGTGCAGCGCATGTTCGCGATCGCCGTCACGGAGTACGAGCGGGAGCTCGCGGCCCGCTCCGTGCTCGACTTCCCGGGCGTGCTGGCCCGCGCCCTCGACCTGCTGCGCCGCATGGACGAGTTCGCCCAGAGCCGGTACCGCCTCGAGTCGCGCTATCACCACGTGCTCGTCGACGAGTTCCAGGACACGAGCCGGGCGCAGTGGGAGCTGGTGTCGCTGCTCGTGAAGTCGTGGGGGGAGGGGCTCGGCCTCGTGCACGACGCGCCGGTGCCCCCCTCGGTGTTCGTCGTCGGCGACCGCAAGCAGTCGATCTACGGGTTCCGCGATGCCGAGGCGGCGGTCATCGACGACGCCGCCGACTCGATCGGGGGGCTGCGGCCCGAGGGCGGGGTGCGCCGGTCGATCTCCCACAGCTTCCGGGCGGCGCCGGCCCTGCTCGCGTTCGTCAACGACCTGTTCGGGGCCGTCGACAAGGCCGACCGGCCCCGCGACGGGTTCAGGTACGATTCGACCGACCGGTTTCCCGTCGAGTCGGGGCCCTCGCCCCCGCCGCCGGCCGCTGCGGGCCCTCCCGCCGCCGCGGAGCCGCCGCTCGGGCTGGTGCTCGCCGACAGCCCGGAGGCATGCGCGGAGCGGGTCGCCGGCGAGGTCGTCCGGCTGCTGGGCGGGGCGACGGTGCGGGACCGCGACCACGGGACGGTTCGACGCGCCGCCCCGAGGGACGTCGCGATACTCTTCCGGTCGCGCGAGACCCACCGGGCGTTCCAGGCCGCCCTCGAGGCGCGCGGGATTCCCGCCTGCGTCTACAAGGGCCTCGGGTTCTTCGACGCCGACGAGATCAAGGACTGCCGCGCCCTGCTCCGGTTCCTCGCCGACCCCGCCTCGGAGCTCCGGGCGGCGGCGCTGCTGCGTTCGCGGCTCGTCGGCGTCACCGATCGCACGCTGGCCGGGCTCGCCGGGCGCCTCGCCGAGGTCGTGCGCCCGGGCGGGCCCGCGTCCCTCCTCGAAGGGCTGGAGCCGCTGGACCGGGACCTCCTGGTGCGCCTGCGGGCGAGCGTCCCCCGCTGGCTGGCCGCCGTCGACCGGACGCCTCCCGCCGAGCTGGTCGACCGCATTCTCGCCGACTGCGCCTACGCGTTCGAGCTGCGGGGGCCGCGCCTCGTGCAGGCGCGGGAGAACCTGAAGAAGCTGCGCGGGCTGGTCCGCCGCGCGCAGAACCGCGGGTTCGCCACGATGGCCCGCATCGCCGAGCATGTCGACCGCCTCTCCGGCGACGTGTCGAACGCGGTGGTCGATGCCTTCGACGCGGTCAACCTGATGACCGTCCACGCCGCCAAGGGGCTGGAGTTCCCGGTGGTGTTCCTGGTCGAGCTGGCGCGCGGCGCGGGCGGCCCACCGCCGCCGATCCGGGTGGTGGCCGACCGGGGCGACGGCGAGCCGTCGGTCTCGGTGGCCCCGTTCCGGTCCGCCGCCGACCGCGACCAGCGGGACCGGGAGCTCGAGGAGAGCAAGCGGCTCCTCTACGTCGCCGCGACCCGCGCTCGCGACCGCCTGTACCTGTCGGCGACCCGGGCCGCCGGCGCAGTCGAGCCCGTCGCGAATTGCCGCGAGGTCCCGGGGCCCGCCGCGCTCGAGCGACAGCCGCGAGACGGCACGCTCGAGATCGGTCATGGCCGCAAGCCGGTCGCGTACGTCAGCGCGCAGTTCCGGGCGGGTGGCAAAGTGCGAGACCTCGTCGAGGC
>JAJEEA010000468.1 GCA_022821235.1 Vicinamibacteria bacterium | reverse complement strand
CGAGCCGGGCGGGGCGGCGGACGCGCACACCGGTGGCCGCGCCCGCTTCGGCGTACGGGTCGTGTCGGCGCCCGCGTGCCGCGTGACGGTCGTCGCGCTGGATGCCGCGAGCCGGACCCCGGTCGAGGGGGCGCGGGTCGTGGCGCACCCGTACCGCGCCGTCACCGACGAGCGCGGGATGGCGGAGCTGCAGGTGCCGGCCGGCGAGTACCGGCTCTTCGTCTCGGGAAGGGGCTGCATCCCCTTCCGCTTCGACGGGGCGGTGACGGCCGACACGACGATCCGGGCGGAGCTGGAGCAGGACCAGGAGCTCTCGGATGCCGATATCTGGTCCTGATCGCGCCGGGAGGACCGGCCGCCGGCGCGCGCTCGCCAGCGCGGGCGGGGCATACGCGATGTGGGGGCTCGTCTGATGGAAGAGATCCTGGTTGGTCGTCCGAGTCCGCGAGCCCGCGGCGCGACGGTGCATTGGACCCGTCGGATTCCGCAGGGCCTCATGCATGGTCTTCTGGCCTGTTTCCTCGTTCCCGGCGCCGTCGCCGCGCAGGTCGGCGAGACGGTGGCCGAGCAGGGTCGGCAGCTCTACGGCGAGCACTGCGCGCTGTGCCACGGAGACTCGGGCGCGGGCCGCTCGGGGGCGTTTCCCGCCCTCGACGGCAACGAGCGGCTCGGGAACGCGGCCCGCGTCGTCCGCGCCATCCGCGAGGGCATCGGGAACATGCCGGCGTTCCCGGCCCTGACCGCGGCCGAGACCGCCGCCGTCGCGAGCTACGTCCGCGGCGCCTGGACGAACGGCCTCGGGACGGTGACGGCCGACGCGGCGGCGGCGGTGCTGGACCGGCTCGCGGACGGGGGACCGGCGGCGTCGGTCTGGGACGGCGTCTACACCGAGGATCAGGCGGCGCGGGGGCGGCAGATCTACTTCGGCGCGTGCAGCCTGTGCCACGGGCGGCGGCTGAACGGCGCTCCCGACGATCCGGACATGGTGTCCACGCCGCCGCTGGCGCGGGCGCGCTTCCTGCGCGTGTGGGAGGGGCGGTCGCTGGCCGTCCTCCTCGCGTACACGCGGCTGACGATGCCCGAGGACAACCCCGCGTCGCTCAGCGACGAAGAGTACGTCGACGTCGTCGCCTACATGCTCTCGATGAGCAGGATGCCCGCTGGCGACGACGAGCTCCCCGCCGATTCGCGCGGTCTCGCGAACATCGTGATGCTGCAGCGGCAATAGGCTGGCGGCCGGCGCGATGCAGGGCTCGGGAGCACTTGGAGTCCGTGCGGGCGGCGTTGCTGGTTCTGGTCGCCCCCGTTGAGCCCTTTGCTCTCCAGCTCGGGGATCGATCAGGCACCGACGACCACCGCCTCGCCGGGCCGGGCTCGAGGCAGGAACTCGAGAATCGCGGGAACGAGCGAAAGCAGGTCCAGAAGCCGATTGCTGCGCGCGATTCGGAACGTCGGCAGCTTCTGTTCGCGGGGCAGGCGGCGGTCGACCGTGAGGAGGACGTCGAACTCGCGTGCGGCAAGGCGCAGCAGGTCACCGTTGCGCTTGCCGGACCATTTCATCTCGGGCACGGTCCGCACCTCGTGCCCGATCAGTTCGCGCTTCAGTGGTCTCGGCAGGCACCCGTCAAGCAGGACACGCACGGGTCAGCAGAGCGTCCTTCGCCTGTTCCAGAGCGGCAATGGCCTGCTCTCTCGAGACCGTCGGGAAATCGTCCAGGAACTCCCAGATGGTCTGGCCGGCTTCCAGATAGTCGAGCAGCGCCTGGAACGGCACACGGGTGCCGGCGAAGACGGGAGTCCCGCTCATGATGGCGGGATCGCTGGAGATCGCGAGGGCTGCTTCCGACATCAGGACGACTCGTTGGCGCTGCCGTTCAGCATACACCAGGGCCGGACGCCGACTCCCTTGACCGTTCGCCTGCCCGTATAATCCGACGACATCGTTGAACCCGACGGCCCCGAACGCTGACGGCGGTTTCGGCCGCGGCGCAGGGGGGGCCTGTTCGTGCGCTTCGGGAGGTTGGCATGGTTGGACTGACGACGACTCGCGAGCGGCGGCGCCGGGTGTCGACGGGGGCGCGGCTCGCAGCCGCGGCCCTGGGCCTGTTGATGCCGGCAATCGCCGCCGCGCAGCCCGCGGCGAGCCGGCCGGACCGGTTCCAGGTCGAGGAAGCGACCATCGAGGGGATCCACCAGGCCATCCAGGACGGCAGCACCAGTTGCCGGGGGCTGGTACAGACTTTCGTGGACCGGGCCCGCGCCTACAACGGCGCCTGCACGCGGCTCGTCACCCTCGACGGGGCGCCCGTGGCGCCGGCGAGCGGCCCGGTCCGTGCCGGCGCGCCGGTGCGGTTCCCCACGTCCACCGTCCCCGTCTCGAGCATCCTGCCCGACCTCGACCGGTATGCGGGCATCCCGCTCGACCTCGGGAGAATGGAGCCCACCCTGTCGGACCCCGCCGTGCAGGCGCAGTACGGCATGGTCGCGGGCGTCCCGAACGCGGGCCAGGTCAACGCCCTGAGCACGCTCAACCTGCGCGGCGAGCGGTCCGTGAGCTGCCCGGGGGCGTGCGACGCGCACCCCGAGACGGGGGAGATTCCCGCGGATTGCCCCGCCGCCTGCAACGCCTTTCGCAGGCAGCCCGACGCCCTCGAGCGGGCGGCGGAGCTGGATGCCCGGTACGGCTCGGATCCGGATCTCGCGGCGATGCCGATGTACTGCATCCCCCTGGGGTTCAAGGACGTCTACGACACGAAGGACATGCGGACGACGACGGCGGCCGACATCGACTTCGCGATGGACGCGCCGCCCGCCGACGCGACCATCGTCGAGCGGCTGCGGTCGAAGGGCGCCATCGTCTACGCCAAGGCCAACGCGACCGAGTTCAACGGCGGCATCGGCAACCCCGGCGGGCCCGCCGCGCCGACCGCCCGGTACCTGGGATACGCGGAGCGGAGCACGTGGGGCGGTCAGGCCTGCAACCCCTACGACACCGAGCGCTCGCCGCGGGGCTCGAGCTCCGGGTCGGGCGTCGCGGTCTCCGCGAACCTCGTCACGTGCGCCTTCTGCGAGCAGACGGGAGGGTCGTGCAAGGGGCCGGCCTCGCGCAACGCCACCGTCAGCCTGCTGACGACCAAGGGGCTGATCCCCTACGGCGGCGCCGTCGGGTCGAACCCGCTGGTGGACCGCGCGGGCATCAACTGCCGCACCGTCCGCGACGCGGCCCTCGTGCTGGACGCCCTGGTGGACCCCGCCCTCGGCTACTTCGATCCCAGGGACATCTACACGGCGGTGCCGGGGGCGCTGGTTTCCGACGAGCCCTACGCCGGCTTCGTCGTCGGCGACGTTTCCGGCGACGGGGGAGAGCAGCCGCTCGCCGGCATGCGCATCGGGATCGTCCGCGAGTACATGGTGAAGCACACCCTGAACGACGCGGCGATCAGCGACGGGATCGACGACGAGATCAAGACCGTCCTCCGCGACCGCCTCGGGGCGGCCCTCGTCGAGTCGCGGGATGCGCTCCATCCCGACGATCCCGACGTGCCCGACATGGGCTACACGTTCCAGGACGCGCTGGCCGAGATCCTGCCGATCCACATGCCCGAGTACTTCTCCAAGACCCGCGACGGCGCCCTCGAGTTCGCGGTGCCCGGCCACGACGTCACGTCGACGCGCTACCTCGTCGAGCTCGCGGAGGGCCGCGCGCCGCTCGCGGCCAACCTGAACCTGCGCCGCGTGACCCTCTCGCCCGCGACGCGCGCCTTCGCCTTCCACATCGACCAGTACCTCGCCCGGCGCGGCGACGAGCGCGTCACCGACATGGCGAGCCTCGACGCCAACACGAAGTACTTCTCGGCCGCGGCCGAGGCGGGCTCGGCCAACTGGGCCGCGCTCGACGACGTCCGCTCGGCCGGCAACACCGAGCGGATGCAGATGCGCGCGGTCATGCAGTTGGTGCTGGCCAAGGTGATGCGCGAGAACCGGCTCGACGTGCTCGTGAACCCCGAGAACACCCTGCCCCACCAGAAGGTGGGCGGACCCAGCGAGCCCACCGTCAACGGCCGCGGCGCGTCGGGGTCGACCCAGACCATCACCGCCCTCATCGGCGCGCCCGAGATCGTGGTGCCGGCCGGGTTCAACGACGTCGTCTACGAGCCCCGCTACGTCCTGAACGCGGCCGGCGACGGCTACGACGCGGTCCCCGGCTATGAGCCGTCGCGCCTGGACACCCCGCTGCCCATCGGCATGATGTTCTGGGCCGGCCCCGGCGACGAGGCCGCGGTGCTGAAGGCGGCGTCGGCCTACGAGGCGGCGACCCGGCACCGCGTGCCGCCGCCCGACTTCGGCCCGCTTGCCGACCAGCGGTAGGTAACGTAGGGTTGGTGAACGGGGGGCTCTCCGTTGCGCTGGCCGCGTCGAACCTGGACCGCCGCACGCGACAGCAAGATATGAAAAGCGCCGGCATCGGCGAACACCGTCGGTTCGGTAACCTTGGGAAGAGCGGAACCCATGGCATTCCAGACGCCGATCACGATCAAGCGGGCGCTCAGCGGCATTGCAGTCAACCGCTACGTGCTCCCGGCCATTCAGAGGGAATTCGTGTGGCGACGGTCCCAGATCGAGGGGCTCTTCGACAGCCTCATGCGCGGCTACCCGATCGGATCCTTCCTGTTCTGGCAAGTCGCCCCCGAATCCGCCAAGGACTACAGATTCTATCAGTTCATCACGAACTACGATCAACGGAAACCCCACAATCCAGTTCTCGGGGCACCGTCCATGGTACCGGGCTTGACGGCGGTGCTCGATGGACAACAACGACTCACGGCGCTGAATGTCGGGCTGAACGGAAGCGCCAGTTGGAAACTTGCACGCCGGCATTGGAACAAACCGCAGAATTTTCCGAAACGGCGGCTCTACCTCAATTTACTCGCCCCTCGCACGGAGGACGAACAGGAGCCCTCGTACAGATTCCGCTTGCTTCGTGAGGACAACGGAGAGGCCCAACGCCGAAACGACCACGAACACTGGTATCGCGTGGGACTCATCCTCAAAGTTGAGGACGCGTCGCATCTGATCGATGTCGTCCGGGACCTTGGGCTCGAGGATACCCGCGAACCTCAGAGGGTCCTCACGCGGCTTCACCACGTCGTCCACAGCGACGGCGTCATCTCGGCCTACGAAGAGGAACGCCAGAACCCGGAACGAGTTCTCAGAATCTTCGTTCGCGCCAATAGTGGTGGTACCGCTCTTTCCCACTCCGACATGCTTCTCAGCATGGCGGTGGCCCAGTGGGACAACGTGGACGCGAGGCAGGAGATCCACGCTCTCGTCGACGAGATCGGGAGGATCGGCTTCTCGGTAAGTCACGTCTTCGTGCTGAAGGCCTGCCTGATGATTGGCGACAGTGACAGTATCCGATACAGGGTCGAGAACTTCAGAAAGTCGAAGATCGGCGCGCTGCAGGACCAATGGAATCATGCAAAGGAAACCATCAGGGAAACGGCGGAGCTGGCACGGGAGCTCGGCTACTCGCGGGAGAGCCTGACGTCGACGAGCGCACTGTTGCCAATCGCGTACTTTCTCCATCGCCGTCAGCGATCGTCACGGTTGGGGGCCGACGACCGCGAGGCGATTCGTCGGTGGTTGATTCGCTCATTGCTCAAGCGCGGGGTCTGGAGCAGCGGTGCCGACGGTCTTCTGACGGCAATCCGCAAGGTGATACGGGAGAGCGCGCCCCGCGAGCGGTTTCCGGCTCAGGCCATCGAGGCGGCGATGAGTGCGCGCGGCAAGGGGCTGACCTTCGACGACGAGGAACTCGGGAACTTGGCGGACGCCCGGTACGATGGAAGAGCCTACAGCCTTCTTTTCCTTCTGTATGATTTCGTCGACACCACCAGGAATCTCTTTCACGTAGACCATGTTTTCGCCCGAGTGCTGATGACGCCCGAGCGCCTCAGGCGGGCTGGGGTCGACGAGGAGCGGATCTCCGAATACAGGGATCGCGTGAACCGCTTGGCCAACCTCCAATTGCTTGAGGGAAAGAGAAACATGGAGAAGGGCGGCATGGCGCCTGCCGACTGGCTGGGCAAGATGGAGGAGAAGAAGAGGCGACAACACTGCCTGCTGCACGATCTGGGCGACGTTCCGGCAGATGTCAGGAGTTTTGCGGACTTCTACCAAGCGCGGCGGACGCGGATTCTCGAGAAGTTGCGCGGCCTGCTCGGTCGCGATAGCGCGTAAGGAGCCGGGCTGCGGGCGATCGGTGCGGACCGGCGGCGGACTCTCGATCAACTGTCGGTCTTTCCGATCTTCTCCAGAGCGATTCGGGCGTCGTTGCCCAGCACGGTCTGCGCGTCGTCGCCCAGGACGTAGTCGCTGTCTCGCAGCCGTTGCAGGGCCTCGACGGCCCGAGGTTCGCGGAAGTCGCCCAACTGGCGGATGACGGCACTGGCCACAGGCCTGCCTATCGGGTAGCGGTCCTGGGCGGAGTGGGTGAAGATGTCGTTGAGGAGGTCGAGCAGGTGACGGCGTATCTCCTCGGAGTCGGGCGATGGCCGCCAAGCGACGCGATCGTTGGTGTGGCCGCCGCTGATGTTCACCATGATGGGGCCGATGGGTATAGGGTCTCGGTCGGGGCGGCGGTGGGGGTGGTTGGCGCAATAGGTGTAGAACGGGTCTTCAATAGGTACGTCCCTGATGGTGCACTGAGCGGGCTCGGGGCTGTCGGCGGATGGGTATCCACGTTCGCCGTGGTTGCTCTTGTTGAACCAGCAGGTCCCACAGCAATCGGAACCTCCGTTGGGCATGATGCGGCCTCCTGCCGTGTGTCGCCCGAGTGGCGCGTACGGACTTGATGCTACCACGGGCGAGTGAACCGGCTATCGCCGAGCGGCGAGCTGGGCGGGCGCGAGGTCCCGCTGCCGCGGATGCTCCAGATGCGCGGCGGGCCGCCGCCGTTTCGACGGCGCCTTCCGCAGCGCGTTCCGCTCCGACAACTCGATCGGCTTCCAGGAGTGGACGCCGCGCGCCGCCGTCATTTTTCATCGGCGACTTCGACACCGGCCGGGTGGAGTCGGACTGGATTCACCTCGACAACACCATGGAGTGGCGTAACGGGTTCTGGGCGAGCATCGCCGTCAACGTGACGGAGGGCGTGCTCGATCCGTTCGAGATCTACGGCGACGTGCTCGTCGCCGCCGACCGCTACCACCACGCCGAGGCCCAGCGTCGGTTCAGGATCGACCAGGGGCCCCCTCAGCCTGGGGTTCTTCTCGGTGTTCGGCGGGTTCTTCTCTGTGTTCGGCGGGTTCTTCGGCGGCCGGCGGGTCCATTGCCGGCCGGCGGCTGAGCCTGCGCTTCGGCGCGCGCTTGGTGCAGACCCTGGTGCATTACAGCGACCGCCGGCGGCTTTCGTCCTCGAACGTACGCTTCGCCAGGCTCGCGGACGCCAACACGGGGCTCTTCAGCGTCTACGACAACATGGAGGGGTTCGACCGGTTCCGACCCCTCGGCGCCGGGGGCAGCTTGACGGTGAAGTACAGCCATCTGCTCGACCTGTTGAACTGGGCCGGCCCGGTGGGGCAGTTGGGCAGGCTGCCCGGCCGCGGAGCAGGAGGTGGAGGGCGGGGGACCGCCGGGTCGCGCCGCCACCGTGTTGGTGGTATAACGGCGGCGAGGGGCGGCCGCGGCTCACGCGCCGTCCGACGGGCACTGAGGAGTGCGGATCATGACGAAGAGACCTCGTGTCGGCGGATCGCGTTGGCGAGGACCGAGTGTCGCGGCCGCAACGGTGCGGGCGGCGGCGGCCGGACTGATCGCAGCGGGCGCCTCGGCCGGCGGACCGGGCGTCGTTGCGGCGGCGCAGTCTCCGCCGGCCGACGGGGGCTTCACGGCCGAGCAGGCCGCGGCGGGGTGGACGGATTACGTGCGGCAGTGCGGGGAGTGCCATGGCGAGGGGCTGGACGGGGCGGAGGCGCCGGCGCTGCGCGGGGTCGACTTCCTGAACGGGTGGGCGGGGCGGACCACGGACGAGTTGTTCGCGTACGTCCGCGACGAGATGCCGCCGGGCCTTGGGGGCTCGCTCGGCACCCAGGTCTACCTGAACCTGGTCGCGTACATCCTCGAGGCGAACGGGGCCCGGCCCGGCGACGCGCCGATGACGGCCGAGACGGCGGTGCCGATTGGCGACGCCGCCGACATCGCCGAGGCGCGGCGGGCCGCGGACGCGGGCGAGGCCCCGCGGCGGCGGCCGACCCGGTTCGTCAACCGGACGGTCGAGCGGCCCCTGACGCCGGTCACCGACGCGCTGCTGCAGGACCCGCCACCGGGCGACTGGCTGAGCTGGCGGCGGACCCGCGACGGCCACGGCTACAGCCCCCTCGACCAGATCACGCGCGACAACGTCGACGATCTGCGGCTGGCCTGGGTGCTCGCGATCCGCGAGGGGAACCACCAGACGGCGCCCCTCGTGCACGACGGGGTGATGTTCCTGGCTAGTCCCGGGGACGTGGTGCAGGCGATAGACGCGGTCACCGGCGACGTCATCTGGCAGTACCGGTCGCCGCTGCCCGAGGACGCGCCGCAGCGGGCGCCCACCCGCACCCTGGCCCTCCACGGCGACCGGGTGTTCCTCGCCACCGCCGACGCCGCCCTCGTCGCCCTCGACGCGAGGACTGGCGAGGAAGTGTGGCGGACGGTCAAGGCCGACTACACGCAGGGCTTCCGCCAGAACGCCGGCCCCGTCATCGCCGACGGCGTCGTCGTCACCGGCACCAACGGTTGCCAGCGCTACAAGGCGCAGACCTGCTTCATCACCGGGCACGACCCCGACACGGGCGAGGAGCTGTGGCGGACGTCGACCATCGCCCTGCCCGGCGACCCCAACGACGCCTCGTGGGGCGATACCCCGCCGTACCTCCGGGCGGGCGGCGATCAGTGGATTCCCGGCAGCTACGACCCCGAGCTCGGCCTCTACTACATCGGCACCGCGCAGGCGAAGCCGTGGGTGGCGGCGAGCCGCGGCATGACGACCCGGCAGGACGCGCTCTACACCAACTCGACGCTGGCGCTGCGTCCGCGGACGGGGCAGGTGGAGTGGTACTTCCAGCACGCCCCGGGCGAGACCCTCGACCTCGACATCGTCTACGAGCGGGTGCTGGTGGACGCCGACGGCGAGCAGTGGCTCTTCACCATCGGCAAGGACGGCATCCTCTGGAAGCTCGACCGTCGCACCGGGGCGCTGGTCGACCTGCGCGAGACGGTCTACCAGGACGTCTTCGAGTCGATCGACCGGACCACCGGCGAGCTGACCTACCGGCCGGACATCCGCGACGCCGACGTCGGCGACCGCGTGCCCGCCTGTCCCAGCCTGCTCGGCGGCCACAACTGGCAGGCTTCCGCGTATCACCCCGGCGCCGGCGCCCTCGTCATTCCCCTCCACCAGGCCTGCATGTACCTGACGGGCCGCGAGGTGGAGTTCGTCGAGGGGGGCGGCGGCGCGGCCGGCCGCTCCGAGTACCTCGAGATGCCGGGCTCGAACGGCAACGTCGGGAAGCTGGCCGCCTACGACGTGCGGACGATGGAAGAGCTGTGGAGCCGCGAGCAGCGGGCGGCGTTCCTGACGTCGACGCTGACCACGGCGGGCGGCTTGGTGTTCGCGGGCGACGCCGACCGCTACTACCGGGCGTTCGACATCGAGACGGGCGAGGTCCTGTGGGAGGCGCGCCTCGGGGCCAAGGCGCACGGCTATCCCATCACCTACGAGGCGGACGGCCGCCAGTTCATCGCGGTGCCGGCGGCGCTGGGGGGTGCGTTCCGCAGCCTGACGGCGACCCTCACGCCGGAGATCTTCCAGCCGGAAGGGGGGAACGCGCTCTACGTCTTCGCGCTGCCGGAGTGACGGTGCGTGGGCGGCCGGGCTCGCTCCTCCGGAGTGACGGCGAGCGGTCGCGATCAGGTTCGCCCGTCGGGATGGCCGGCGACACGGAGGCAGGGGTCGCCGGCCGGGATGACGCGGCGCGTGGTCGCGACGGGGCTCGCCGGTCGGGTTGACGCCGTGTGCGACCGCGACCGGATTCGCCGGCCGGGATGACGTGGCGCGCGGCGGACGCCGGGGTCACCGACGGAGTTGATGGAAAGGGGCGGGGTCGGTCGGCCGCGCCGTGCGGAGGCGCCGTCGGACGACGCCGGGGAGTTGCGGATCATGTCGACAGAAGCTCGCGTCGAGGGCGGCGGATCGCGGTGGTTGGTGGCAGCGGCGGTCCGGGCGGCGGCCGCCGCGGCGATTGCGCTGGCCGGCTCGGCCGCCGGACCGGGCGCCGTGGTCGCGGCCGCACAGCCCCAGGCCGCGGACGGGGGTTTCACGGCCGACCAGTCCGCAGCCGGGTGGGCGGTGTACGGCCGGCAGTGCGGCGAGTGCCACGGGCAGGGGCTGTTCGGGGCGGAAGCGCCGGCCCTGCGCGGGGTCGACTTCCTGAACGGCTGGGCCGGGCAGACGACGGACGAGTTGTTTGCCTACCTGCGCGACGAGATGCCCCCCGGCCTCGGCGGCTCGCTCACCGACGGGGTCTACCTGGACCTCGTCGCCTACATCCTCG
Source organism: Vicinamibacteria bacterium (assembly GCA_022821235.1). GTDB lineage: Bacteria > Acidobacteriota > Vicinamibacteria > Vicinamibacterales > UBA8438 > JAJEEA01. Next base: position 284 of record JAJEEA010000468.1, on the reverse strand, counting down.
ACATGAACGGCGCCCGCCCCGGCGGCGCGCCGCTGACGGCCGACGCCGCGGTCACCATCGGGGACGCCGCGGACATCGCCGAGGCCGAGCGGGCGGCGCGCGAGGGCGACCGGCCGCGCCGGCGGTCGACGCGGTTCGTCAACCGGGAGGTGTCGCACGACCTGGCCCCGGTGACCGACGCGCTCCTCGCCGACCCGCCGCCGGGCGACTGGCTGAGCTGGCGGCGCACTCGCGACGGCCACGGCTACAGCCCCCTCGACCAGGTGACGCGCGACAACGTCGAC
>JAJEEA010000181.1 GCA_022821235.1 Vicinamibacteria bacterium | reverse complement strand
GCTCTCTCATCGCGTTTCCATCCTCCTCGGGGGGGCAACGGACCGCCGTTGCCTCGCGCCCCACGGTAGCACCGTCCCGCCAGCCCAAACAAGGCCGTGCCCGGTCGTATCCTGGGGCCAAATCCCTCGGGCCGGTCCTCGTCCGGGGGCGGACCGGCGCTCCCCCACCAAGCGGCGCGAGCTGCCGTCGGCCCTGCTTCAGGAGGCGAGGGCCGGCTACTTCGACGTGAATGCGCCTCGGCGACGGCGCGCCTGTTTGCGAGCCCGCGACGGATGCAGGCGGGGCCTCGGGTTCTGGTGGTCAACGACGAGGACGAGGGCGGCGCTCTCTTCGGAATCTACTGGAGGAGGTTGACCGATGTCGTGGCGGGCCTGGCTCTTCCGCATCGTTCCCTACCTCGGCCGACGGCGGGCGGGCGAGGACCCGAGCAGGAGATGCGCCTGCACGTGGAGCTCAAGCGCGACCGGCTGATCGACGCCGGGGTTGCCCCGGAGGCCGCAGCCCGCGCCGCTCGCCTAAGGCTCGGGAACGCCGCGCTCATCCGGGAGGACGCGCGTAGCGCCTGGGGGTGGCGCTGGCTCGACGGCCTCAGCCGGGACCTGCGCCACGTGGCGCGGGGGCTGCGCCGCAGCCCGGGGTTCACCGCCGTCATGGTCGCGGTGCTCGGGTTGGGCATCGGGGCGTCGACGGCGGTCTTTTCCCTCGTCCACGGCGTGCTGCTGTCGCCGCTGCCGTTCCAGGATCCGGGCCAGCACGTCACGGTGCAGATCCACGTCCGCGAGATGGAGGACCGGTTCCCCGCGTTTCCCGCCAACCTCCGGGCGGTCGAGGCGTGGGCCAGGTGCCGGGACGTCTGCGCCGGTGTCGCGTGCGTATTTCGGTGAAGTGGATCACCGATTCCGGGGATGTGGATCGGTGATTTCGGTGAAGTGGATCGGCTCGTCGGAGCGCAGCAACGTCGTCGGTCAGTTTCCTCCATCGGCACCGTACGTCGTTCTTCTAGAGTACCAGAGGCCCGCCTGTCTGAGCGTTCCCGGGCTGTCGGGCAGGATCGCCTGGGACCGTGCGCGCAGCCGGCGTCAAGGCCGTCGGCCCCGCGGAGCGGGGGCGGAGCGAAGCGACGCGCCTTGACGCCGGCGAGCACACGGTCATGCTGATGGGCCCGACAGCGCCGGGTCGTAGCCACCAACCGGAAGCTTGTTGCCGGCGGTTCAGCGGTCACGCCCGAACCCCCTGGGAAGCTCGACGGCCTCCAGGACCGACAGATCGAGTTCGCAGACCTGCTCGAGCAACGCCGCGGTCGCGGACCCGGCGAGGGATGCCGGCAACGCGTCCTGCCACGCCCGATACTGGTCCTGCAGCGTCAGGAGCGTCTGCACTGCGTCGTGCCACTGCTGAGGCCGTGACCGCCGGTCCACCGGCCGGCGGTACCGAAGCCGGGACTCGCCAGCCTTCCGACGCGCCCGATAACGCGCCTGCCGCTCCGCGTTCGTCAACGCCACGACGACTCCTCACCGTTACGTACGGACCGGTGACAGGCGGATTGCCCCGACGTCCACGCCGTCGGGCCGTCGGCGGGCTCGGGGCCACAGCAGGACCGGGAGCACGGCCGCGGGGGGCAGGCGCCAGTGGCGATTTCGGACGGGACCGGTCCGTTCGGTCCGGGTTCTGCCTCGGCGCCGGGGCGCAGGCGGGCGTTGGGATGCTCATGTCGTCTCCGGCGTACGGGCCTCCGGGGCACGGTGCGTTCGTCGCATCGAGCGGCCTTCGAGCTCGATGCGATGCGCGTCGTGGAGCAGGCGGTCGCAGATGGCGTCGGCCTGGTTGGGGTCGCCGATGACGGCGTGCCAGTCGGTCACGGGCAGCTGGCTGGCGATCAGCGTCGAGGCCCGTTCGGCCCGGTCCTCGATGACTTCGGTGAGGTCGCGGCGCTCGGTGTCGCGCAACGGCGCGATCATCCAGTCGTCGATGGCGAGCAGGTCGAGCTTGGCGAGGCGGGCCAGGAGCCGGGCGTAGGTGCCGTCGCCGCGGCTGACGGCGAGCGCGTGGAGCAGGGGCGGCATTCGGACGTAGCATGCGGTGAAGCCCCGGCGGCAGGCCCGTTCGGCGAACGCGCACGCGAGAAAGCTCTTGCCGATGCCGGTCGGGCCGATCAGGAGTAAATTGTGTCGCTCGGCGATCCAGGCGCAGGCGCCGAGCGTCAGGATCTGCTGGCGGTTGAGCCGGCGGGGGTGGGTGAAGTCGACAGCCTCGAGGGTGGCCGGATGGCGCAGCTTGGCGCTGCGGAGCCGCCGCTGGAGCTTGCGCTGCTCGCGGGCCGTCCACTCGGCGTCGACGAGGAGGCCGAGCCTCTCCTCGAAGCCGAGGCCGGCGGCCTCGGCTGTCTGGAGCTGCTGCTGGCAGGCGTCGGCCATCGCGCCGAGCTTCATGGCGTTGAGCTTGTCGAGGGTCTGTTCGATCAGCGCGGGTCCTCCTGGGTGGTAGCGGCGGCGTAGTAGTCGGCGCCGCGGATGTTGGCGTGCGTTGGCGTCGGGGTCGTCTCGGCCGACGGTTCCAGAGGCACACGGTCCTGGCCGGCGGTGAGGATGTTCCTGACGGTGAGGAAGCGGCAGGAGCCGAAGGCCAGCGCGCGGGCGCAGGCCGCCTCGAGTCGGGCGTTTCCGTAACGCCGTCCCAACTGCATGATGCCGAGACAGGGCCGGTACCCCTGCTCGGGGTGCGGGCGGCTCTCGAGGATGCGGACAACGAGCTGACCGGTCGCCGGCCCGACCTTCTCGGCCCAGCGGATGAGGCGGGACGGCGTCCACTCGGCGTGCGCGCGATGGGCGCTGGGCATGTGCTCGGCGACGGTGGACGACTGTCGGTCGAAGCGCCGGCGGTGCGACGCCACGCGCTTGTCGCGGTGGAAGACCTCGAGGGTGTTCGTCGTGTAGCGGACCTCGACCTGCTCTCGGACCAGTTGGTACGGCACGCTGTAGAGGTGGCCCTCGACCTCGACGTGGTAGTCGACGTTGACGCGGCACAGCTGCCACTGCGCCAGGACGTATCGGGTGGTCGGCAGGGGCCGCAACGCCGGGCGGTCGAGCTGCTCGAAGAGGACGCGGCGGCTGACGCCCAGCTTCTTCATCGGCCGGTCGTTGAGCGCGTCGAGGAGGACGCGGATCGCCGCATTCATCGGGCCGAGCCCGAAGAAGGTCTCGTCGCGGAGCCGGGCCAGTATCCACCGCTGGGCCACGAGTACGCTGCCCGGACCGATGGCGCAGGCCTGAGCGATCTCCCGGTGGGACAGGCCCTGCTCGTGCCTGAGTCGTAGAATCTTCCGAATCTTCCGCATCAGCAGCCTCCGAGCCGGCATCGCCTCGCCCTCCTCGTCGCAAAGGGCGAAGCATGCCGCGGTCAGGCTACCGACGAGCTCTCACGATCCTCGGGCTGGGGGGCGATCCCCTTCCCCCGGACGTGATCCACTTCGGCCGAAAGCGATCCACTTCCGCCGAAATCGGTGATCCACTTCGACCGGAATCAGCGATCCACTTCCGCCGAAATGAGCGATCCACTTGGGCCGAAATACGCAGTCGCGGCGGTCCGTCCGTACCGGTCGACCCTGACGAATGCGGGCGAGCCCCGGGATCTGCGGAGTGCGCAGGTGACGGCGAACTAGCTGACCGCGCTGACCCGCGACGCCTTCAGCGAGGTTCCGTTCACCATCACGCCCATCATCACGCCCCTCGACCTGCAGATCGCCAGCGACGTGCGCACCCCTTTGGGATGGCTGCTGGCCGCGGTCGCGGCGGTGTTGCTGGTGGCGTGCGTCAACGTGGCGAGCCTGCTGTCGGCGCGCGGGCTGCGCCGACGGCACGAGCTCGCGGTCCGGAGTGCCCTCGGGGGCGGCGCCGGGGACCTGGCACGGCATGTTCTCGCCGAGAGCGCCCTCCTTGCCGGGCTCGGCGGCGGCGTCGGCGTGGCGGTTGCGCACGCCTGCCTGCGCCTCGCGGTCGCGGCGGCCCCGCTCGAGGTGCCGCGCCTCGGCGAGGTCGGCATCGACGGG
>JAJEEA010000401.1 GCA_022821235.1 Vicinamibacteria bacterium | reverse complement strand
GCGGCCGGCCGCGGCCGCCGGGGGCGGCGTCGCCCCCCGGCGCGGGCTCCTGGCCTCGGAAGACTGGTGGGCCGTGTGGCTCGGGGGACTCCTCATCGCCGTCGCCGCCCTCGGCCTCCTGACCGGGGTCGCCGGCGTCGGCCGCTGGACCGCCAACCCCCTGGCCGCCTTCGACGGCCGGGTGGCGGGGCTGGCCATGCTGGGCCTGGGGCTCGCCCTCGTCACCGGGCTGGCCGCGCAGGCCATGGGGACCCGGCTCGTGCGGCACCAGGCCGGGTTCTTCGGGCTGTTCGGGCTCGCCGTCCTCGCCTACGCCCTCGCCAACCAGACGGGCATCCGGGCGGCGGGGGTGGGCTACGCCTTCTGGGCCCTCGCGCTGGGGCTCGTCGTCTCGAACACCGCCGGGGTCCCCGGCTGGCTGAAGCCGGCCGTGCGCAGCGAGCTGTACATCAAGACGGGGCTCGTGCTGCTCGGGGCCGAGATCCTGTTCAACCGCATCCTGACCCTGGGCCCGCCGGGGCTCGTCGTCGCCTGGCTCGTCACCCCGGTCGTCATCCTCTTCATGTACCGCTTCGGCACGCGGGTGCTGAAGATGGCGAGCCCGTCGCTGGTCATCGTCATCGCCGCCGCCACGTCGGTGTGCGGCGTGTCGGCCGCCATCGCGACGGCCGCGGCGGCCCGCGCGAAGAAGGACGAGCTGACCCTCGCGGTCAGCATGACCCTGATCTTCACCGTCCTCATGATGATCGTCATGCCCCTCGGCATCCGCGCCGTCGGCATGGACCCGATCGTCGGCGGGGCCTGGATCGGCGGCACCGTCGACGCCACCGGGGCGGTGGTGGCGGCGGGGGCCATGCTCGGAGAAGAAGCGGGGCAGGTGGCCGCCGTCGTCAAGATGATCCAGAACATCCTGATCGGCGTCGTGGCGTTCCTCGTCGCCGTCTGCTGGGTCACCCGGGTCGACGCGCCGGGCACGTCGACCCGTCCCCCCGCGGTCGAGATCTGGAACCGCCTCCCCAAGTTCATCCTCGGCTTCCTGGGGGCGTCGCTCCTGTTCTCGTTCGTGCTCACGCCGGCCCTCGGCGACGACGCGGTCGCCGGCATCATCGACCTCACGTCCGACCTGCGCGGCTGGCTCTTCTGCCTCGCGTTCGTCGGCATCGGGCTCGATTCGAACTTCCGCGCCCTCGCCGGCCAGGTGGCCGGCGGGCGGCCGATCCAGCTCTATGTCGTGGGCCAGGCGTTCAACCTCGTGCTGACCCTGATCGCGGCCTGGCTCGCGTTCGGCGGGGTCCTCTTCGATCGGGTGTCATGACGGCCAGCGGCGGAAACCGCGGATGGGGCCGGGAGCAGGCGACCGCCCGGAGCGGCGGGCGGTGCCGGCGGCTCGTCGTCGGCATGCTGGCGCTGGGCGCGCTGGCCCTGCTGCTCTCGCAGGCCGCCCGCCTGCCCGGGCCGGCGGGCGACGCCATCCGAGGGAATGCGGCGGCCGACCGTGACGCCACCGCGTTGTTCTACACCGAGGTGGACGGCTGGCGCGATCGTCGGACAATGCGCGCAGCCAGATGAGCTTCAACCACGCGGCTACGAATCCCCGACGCCGACGGCATCCGGGGCCAGGCCGGCCAAAGGGCGCCCCGAACGTCCCTCGACGATGCTCGAGAGATGTCGCCTGAGATCCGCTTCGACCGCGGACTTGCCGGCAATCGAATCGTCGTAGAAGATGACCCGTTGCCCGCTGACGTCGAAGGGCAGTTCGCCGTCACGCCGCGCGAGAAGCACGGTGGGCGTGTTCCGGGCGTGCGCGTACCCGAGCTCGTAGAAGACGTTGGCGTTCGTCGGGCTGATCTTCGCGATGATCACGTCGGACTCCACCAGCCCGGCCACGATGTCCTGCAGGATGGGGCCGGGACGGAACACCTCGTCGGCTCGGTACGCGTGGAACTGCAAGTCCTCGCACACGGGACCGATGACTTCGGCATACAGGCTGTCGAAGGGCTCCGTGAACTGCATGACGACGAAGGCTCTAGGACGATCCATGGACCAGTCGACGTTCCGGAACGTGACCGGTCCCGGACCCCAGGCGAACAGTCCGGCCTGGTAGCCTTCGAGGGGGTGGGGCAGGTGTTGGTCGATGACGGGGATCCCGTCGACCGTGAGGCGCAATCTCTGACCGCTGACTCCCGCCGTGACGGAGTAAGCCCTCGAGCCGTCGAGGTGGCGCGCCCGCCCTCGGTACGCTACGGGCTCCCAGCCCCGTCCGGGCACGTGTTCGTCGATCACGTAGGCGCGGTCGTAGCCCCTCAATCCCGCGGAATAGTAGCCGCCGGTGACCGTGTTGTGCCCGATGAGCAGGCGTCCGGCGTTCTCCAGCGAGTCGCCCAACGTAATCTCCGCTGACGCGCGGCCGGTTCGAAGTCGTCGCGAGGCCAGCGCCACACCGACCGGTTGCGGAGTTTCTTCGGACCCCGTGTACTCCGCGTCCAGGCCCGAGCCCGCGAAGGACCAACGCCCCGACAACGCCGCCCAGGCGGGTCGATTCCCGTTTCCGTTCGACATCGCGTCCCCCGATTCGATGATACCTGATGCCGAAGGCGTCGCGGTCGCACGCGCGGCGGCGTTCCGACGACGGTGGACGCTCCCCGGCGACCGAAGGTTCCGCACCGCCCGACCGCGGAGCCTTCTCGCCGGCGAAGCACCCGACGCGACCGAAGCCCGGCCGCCCGCGTGCCGGATCCAGCGCCGGCGGAGCTCCCAACGCGACCGAAGCCCCACCCGAGCGCTGGAGTTTCGCGCCAGCGAAACTCCCAACGCGACCGAAGCCCCACCCGAGCGCCGGAGTTTCGCGCCAGCGAAACTCCCAACGCGACCGAAGCCCCACCCGAGCGCTGGGGTTTCGCGCCAGCGAAACTCCCAACGCGACCGCAGGTCGCGCAGTCGCCCGCCCTGCCATCACCCCCTGAAGAGCGCCGCCGCCCGGTCGAGGGCGCCGCGGTCGCCCACCAGCACCGCGGTGTCCCCGGCGCGGTAGGCGAAGTCGGCCTCGCGCTGATAGCGCGGCCGGCCGTCCCGGATCACGGCGATCTGCACGGCGCCGGTGACCCGGCGGAGATCGAGCGCGGTGGCGCTCTTCCCCACCGCCGCCGCGCCCGCCTCGACCTCCACCAGCTCGAGGGCGTTGTGGATGCCGAGGTGCTTCAGCGTGTCGAGGTGGAGGTTGGGCTGGGCGCGTCCCCGCAGCAGCCCGTAGTGCTCGCTGCGCACGGCGTCGAGCTCGTGGGCGATGCGGGCGGCGGGGATCTCGTAGCGCTCGAGGGCCCGCGCGAACAGCTCCAGCGAGGCCTCGAACTCCTCGACGACGACCTCGGTGGCGCCGAACCGCATCAGCTCGTCGATGGCCCCGACGTAGCGCGTCCGAACGACGATCGCGGCCCCCGGCGCCGCGCGGCGGGCCATCGCCACCCCCCGCCGCTCGTCGAACCGCGACGAGATGGCGAAGACGACGAGCCGGGCCCCGGCGCCGCCGGCCCGCTCCAGCACGGGGTGGCCGGCGCCGTCGCCGTACAGCGCCGTGAACCCGTCGCGGCGCGCCGCCTCCACGAGCTCCGCGTTCTGGTCGACGACGACGCACTCGATGCCCGCCGCCTGCAGCATGCGCGCCAGGTAGCGCCCGGCGAGGCCGTAGCCGACGACGATGGCGTGGTCCGCCGGCGCCGGGGCCGGCTCGTCGGGGGCGGGCCCGCCGCGCGGCCCCCGGCCGAGGCGGACCGCCCACGACCGGGAAACCGTCACCAGGAACGGCGCGACCAGCATGGACAGGGCGGCGACGGCGAGGAACACCTCGTAGTGGCCGGCCCCGAACAGCCCCAGGGGTAGCCCGGCCGCCGCGAGCACGAACGAGAACTCCCCGATCTGGGCCAGGCTCAGCCCCGTCGCGAGCGCGGTATCGAGCCGGCGCCCGCGCACCGTCACCGCCCCCGCGACCACCGCCGCCTTCGCGGCCAGCACCAGCACCGTCCCGCCCAGCAGCAGCGGCAGTTGCGCCCCGACCACCGTCAGGTCGAGCAGCATGCCGATCGAGGTGAAGAACACCCCGCTGAACAGGGCGCGGAACGGCATCACGTCGTCGAGCGCCTGCAGGCCGTACTCGGACTCGGAGATGACCAGCCCGGCCAGGAACGCGCCCACCGCGAGCGAGAACCCCGCCGTCGACGCCGCCAGCGCCGTCCCCATCGCGAAGAACCCGACGCACAGGGTGAACAAGTCGCGGTCGCGGGTCTCGACGATGCGGTCCAGCGTCCAGCGCACCGCGAGCCGCCCGCCCGCGACGAGCGCGACCATCGCGGCGAGCCCCAGCCCGAGCCGCGGCCAGAGCCGGCCTGCCCCTCCGGCGCCGTCGGGGCCCGCGGCGTCCGCCCCGAACAACGGCACCACGAGCATGAGCGGCACGATGGCGAGGTCCTGGAACAGCAGGATGGCCATCGACTCCCGGCCGTGCGGGGCGTCGAGCTCGCCCCGGTCGGCGAGGGTCCGGCTGACGATGGCGGTGGACGACAACGCGGCCAGCGCGCCGTAGAACAGGCTCTGGCCCACGGGGAGGCCGAAGACGGGCCCGGCCACCGCCGCGAGGGCCATCACGCCCGACACCTGGAGGGCGCCCGCCACGAGAACGGACAGGCCCCAGCCGAGGACCTGCGACAGCGACAGCTCGAGCCCGATCTCGAACAGCAGCAGCACCACGCCGATCTCGGCCAGCGCCGCCACCGCGTCCGGATCGGGGACGAGGGCGGCGCCGTGGGGACCGATGGCGACGCCGACCAGCAGGAACCCCACCAGCGTCGGCACCCGCAGGCGATGCGCGAGGGCGGCGACGGGAATGGCGAGGCCGACGATCAGGGCCAGGTTGCGGAGGACGGCGAGATCGTGCATGGGCGGCCCCGCGGCGGCGGGCGGTCAGCGGCGGCGCCGGAAGTACTCGATCTGATACTCGCGGACGTTGCGGTTGTGCTCGCGCAGGGTGTCGGCGAACACGTGCGACCCGTCGTTGCGGCTGACGAAGTACAGATGCGACACGTCCGCCGGGGCCACCGCGGCCCGCAGGTCGGCCCCGTTCGGCGCCCCGATGGGGCCCGGCGGCAGCCCGGGATGGACGTAGGTGTTGTACGGCGAGTCGAACCGGAGGTTCTCGCGGGTGAGGTTCCCGTCGTAGAGCCCGGCGAGCTCCAGGGCGTAGATGACGGTGGGGTCGCACTGCAGCAGCATGCGCCGGTCGAGGCGGTTGTTGAAGACGGCGGAGACGACGGGCCGTTCCTCGTCGAGCCCCGTCTCGCGGCGGATGAGCGACGCCAGCGTCACCACCTCGCGGACGCCGAGGCCGCGCGCCGCCGCCCGCGCCTGCAGGTCGTCGTCGAACGTCCGCCGGAACTGCGCGACCATCGCCTCGACGAGGTCGTCGGCGGTGGCGGCGCGCGGCAGCGCGTAGGTCTCGGGGAACAGGTACCCCTCGAGATCGGCCGCCTCGGGGTCGAGGTCGGCGACCAGCTCGGCCCGCGCGCTCGCGGCCAGGAACGCCTCGGCCGACCCGAACCCCGACCGGCCGTACCGCTCGGCCATCTCGCGCCGGGTGAGCCCCTCGGGGAAGGTGATCGGCAGCAGATGGACCCGCCCGGACGCGATGGCCTCGACCACGGCCATCGCGGACAGCGGGGCCGAGAACCGGTACTCCCCGGCCTGCAGCCCGCGGTCGCGGCCGCTGCGCCACAACGCGAGGCGGAACGTCGTCTCGTCGCGAACGACGCCCGCGGCCGCGAGCCGGCGGCCGATCTCCGCCGTCGGCGTTCCCGGCGGGATGTCCACGAAGACCTCGCCGCCCTCGTAGCCGAGATACGCCTCGTCCGCGCGATCGTAGAGGCGCTTCGCGCCGTACGCCGCCAGCGAGCCGACGATCAGCGCGACGACGAAGACCGCCGCAAGGAGCTTCTTCATGTTCCTTCGTGCCGACAGCCGGTGGTTGTGCCCACCCGGCGCCCTCCTCACGCCTCGTCAGGCGGGCGCCTCGGCGATCCGCCGGCGCCCTCCGGCGCGGTGCAACGCGGGGCTTCACCGCGGGCTGCCGCGTCGAGGTGGTCCTGCAGGATGACGGCGGCGGCGGCCGCGTCCAGCCGCGCCTTGCGCCGGCGCCAGTCGCGCTCGCGCAGGGCGAGCCGCTGCTCGGCCTCGACGCTCGTGAGCCGCTCGTCCTGCAGGGCGACCGGCAGGCCGGTCCGCTGCCCGATGGCCCGCGCGACCGCGGTCACCCGCGCGTCGTCGTCGTGACGCCGGCCGTCGAGACGAAACGGCCGCCCGACGACGACTCGCGCGACCGGGGCGTCGCCCTCGGCCAGCTCCGCGAGCAGCGCCGCGACCCGGTCCGCGACCGAGTCGGACGGTCCCGCCCCGCTCACCGTTCGCCACGGGGTCGCGAGCGTGCCCGTCGGGTCGCTGACCGCGATTCCCATCCGACGCCGTCCGAGGTCCAGTCCCACCGCTCTCACGCCGCGACCCCCCGCGCGCCCGCGGTGCGTTTCTCGCCGACCCGCGTCCGCCCGCGTCCGAGGCGCACCCCCCCGCGCGCCAGGGTGCATTCGGCGGTCGAAAGCGGCCGGGGCTCTCGCCGCGGGCTCCCCGGCCGACCCAGGTCCATCCGTTCAAGCCTAGCATCCCCGGCCGGCCGCCGCCCCCGGGCCGCGCCCGACGACCCGGCCGCCGGACAGGCCCGCGGGCCGATCCTCACTTCGATCGTCGAATACGCCGGCGGATTCGATAGAATTGCGGGATACGGACGCAACCGGCCCGCGCCCGGCGGGCCAAAGCCTCGAGGTTGCTCGTGACCGATCGCACCCGCTTCATCGTGCTCGCGTTGACGTTGCCGATCATGGCCTACACGCTGGTCGGCAGCGTGCTGGGCCGCGTGGTCGCCCAGGAAGGCGCCTACCGCCACCTCCGGATCTTCGAAGAGGTGGTGTCGCTGGTCACCAGCAACTACGTCGAGCAGGTCGACGCCGATCTCATCATGCAGGGCGCCCTCTGGGGGCTCGCGGAAGGGCTCGACCCGGAGAGCTCGTACCTGACCGCCGACGAGGTCCGGCTGCACGACGCCGGGCCCGACGACGCCGACGCCGGCGTCGGCCTGACCGTGACCCGCCAGTACTACGTCCAGGTCGTGGCGGCGCGGGACGGCTCGCCCGCCGCCCTCGCCGGCCTGCGGCCCGGCGACTACCTGCGCCAGATCGACGGCAACCCCACGCGGATGATGTCGACCGTCCGCGCCCGGCAGCTCCTGCGCGGCACCCCGGGCTCGACGGTCAGCCTGGAGGTCATCCGGGGCAACGCGGCCGAGCCGGTCACGCTCGATCTCGAGCGCGGGGAGGACCGCTCGGCCAACGTCACCAGCCGCATCGCGGCGCCGGGCGTCGGCTATCTCCGCATCGCGGAGTTCGACGCGACCACGGTGGGGGCGATCGGGGCCGCCAACGAGGCCCTGGCCGGACAGGGGGCAGAGAGCCTCGTCATCGATCTCCGCGGCACCGCGACCGGGTCGTTCGAGACCGGGATTGCCGCGGCGGAGCTGTTCACCGACGCCGATCCGCTCGTGATGCGCGAGTCGTCGAGCGAGCGGGAGCCCGTCGCCCGCGGCCCCCGCGGGCCCGCGATCGCCGGGCCGGTGGTGCTGCTGACCGACTTCGGCACGGCGGGGGCGGCCGAGCTGTTCGCGGCCGCCCTCAGCGACGCGGGCCGGGCCGACACGGTGGGCGTCCGGACCGCGGGCCGGGCGGCGGAGCAGACCCTGGTGCGGCTGCCCGACGGCGGCGGCCTCCTGCTGTCGTCCACGCGCTACCTGACCGCGTCCGGCGAGCCGATCCATCGCCAGGGGGTGGCGGCCGAGGTCCCGGTCCGGGCGCCGGCCGTCGAGCTCGATCCGGCGTCGCCGACGCTCGACGACGACCCGGGCGACCCCGTGCTCGAGCGGGCGATCGAGCACCTCGCCGGCGGCCCGGAGCCCGAGTCCGCGCCGTAGCCCTCATCCGTTTGACTGATTCGTCGGGGGATTGCTATATTTTGACGTTTCGGGTGTCCCGGGCTTGTCCCGACCGTCTAGGCGCGTAGCTCAGTCTGGTTAGAGCGCCTGCTTGACACGCAGGAGGTCGGCGGTTCGAGTCCGCCCGTGCCTACCACTTCCGCAGCGCCCGCACCCGTCAGCACGACCACGCCAGACGACCATGGATCAGGTGACGGTTACCCTCCCCGACGGCTCCACCCGGCAGTTGCCGGCGGGGACCCCCGTGCGCGCCGTCGCCGAGGGCATCTCGCCGCGGCTCGCGAGGGCGGCGCTGGCCGCCACCGTCGGCGACCGCATGGTCGACCTGAGCCATCCCGTCGAGGAGGACGCGCCGGTCCGCATCGTGACCCGTGACGGACCGGAGGCCCTCGAGCTCTACCGGCACAGCACCGCGCACCTCCTGGCCGCCGCCGTCACCGCCCTCTTCCCGGAGGCCCAGTGCGGCATCGGGCCGCCGACCGAGGACGGCTTCTTCTACGACTTCGTCGTCGACCGCCCGTTCGTGCCCGAGGACCTCGAGGCCATCGAGGCCAAGATGCGCGAGATCGCGCGGCAGGACCTCGCCTACGAACGCAAGATGATGCCGAAGGAGGAGGCCAAGCGCTACTTCGCCGACCGCGGCGAGCCCCTCAAGGTCGAGCTCATCGAGGAGAAGGGCGGGCCGGTCGTCTCCTGCTACACCATCGACGGCGTGTTCATGGACTTCTGCACCGGCCCCCACGTGCCCTCGAGCGGGGCCCTCAAGGCGTTCCGGGTGCTGACGAGCTCGAACGCCTACTGAAGGGGGACGCCCGCAACCAGCCGATGCAGCGCATCTACGGCACCGCCTTCTTCAACGAGAAGGCCCTCGCCGAGCACGTGCACCGGCTGGAGGAGGCCAAGAAGCGGGACCACCGCAAGCTGGGCCGTGAGCTGGGGCTCTTCACGTTCCACCACTGGGCGCCGGGGGCCGCGTTCTGGCTGGCGCACGGCACCACCCTGTGGAACCTCCTCGCCGGGTACATGCGGGAGTCCCTGTTCCCGGAGGGCTACGTCGAGCTCCGGACGCCGCTCGTCTACAACAAGCAGCTCTGGGAGACCTCGGGGCACTGGGCGCACTACGAGGAGAACATGCTGCGGGTCGAGTCCGAGGGCGAGACCTACAGCCTCAAGCCCATGAACTGCCCCGGGCACATGCTGGTCTTCGCGAGCGAGGTTCGCAGCTACCGCGACCTGCCGATCCGCTACCACGACCAGAGCGTCCTGCACCGCGACGAGGCGTCGGGGGTGCTCGCGGGGCTGACCCGCGCCCGCCAGTTCTGTCAGGACGACGCGCACTGCTTCGTCGCCCCCGACCAGATCGCGGGCGAGGTAGAGCGGCTGCTGCGCCTCGTGCAGCGGGTCTACGCCGACTTCGGGCTCGAGTTCGCGGTCGAGCTGTCGACGCGGCCCGAGACCTTCCTGGGCGAGACCGCCACCTGGGACCAGGCCGAGGCCCAGCTCAGGGAGGCGCTCGAGGCGGCCGGCCAGGACTACCGCATCGCGGAAGGCGAGGGCAACTTATACGGGCCCAAGATCGACTTCCACGTCGTCGACGCCATCGGCCGGAACTGGCAGTGCGCGACGATTCAGCTCGACTACCAGCTTCCCGAGCGGTTCCAGTTGAAGTACATCGGCGAGGACAACGCCGAGCATCGACCCGTCGTCATCCACCGCGCCATCTTCGGCAGCTTCGAGCGGTTCATCGCCCTCCTCATCGAGCACTACGCCGGCGCGTTCCCGCTCTGGCTGGCGCCGGTGCAGGCGGTCGTCGTGCCCATCGCCGACCGCCACCGCGACTACGCCGAGTCGGCCGCGGCCCGTCTGCGCGCGGCCGGCCTGCGGGTCGAGGTGGACGCCCGACAGGAGAAGATGGGGTATAAGATCCGCTCGGCGCAGCTCCGAAAGGTCCCGTACATGCTGGTCACCGGCGACCGCGAGGCGGCCGGCGGGGCCGTAGCCGTCCGGCACCGGCGGGACGGCGACCTCGGGGCCAGCCCGGTCGACGACTTCATCGCCGCCGCCCTCGACGAGGTGCGGCGGCGCGGAGCCCGCGACCGCGTTCAGGCGACGCACCGGTGACGCCGCCCGCGACCGCGCCACTTTCACAAGGGGGACGCTATCGCTTTTGTTCGCAATCAACGACGTGAGGTCCGGACACGCACGAACGAGCGGATTCGCGTGCGCGAGATCCGGGTCATAGACGACACGGGCCAGCAGCTCGGCATCATGTCGCCCCCCCAGGCGCTCGCCATCGCCCGGGAGAAGGGGCTCGACCTCGTCGAGATCTCCCCCACCGCGTCGCCGCCCGTCTGCCGCATCATGGACTACGGGCGCTATCACTACCAGGAACAGAAGCGCACCCGGGAAGCGCGCAAGAACCAGAAGTCGATCGAGCTCAAGGAGATCAAGTTCCGGCCCAAGGTGGACGAGCACGACTACAACTTCAAGAAGAAGCACATCGAGCGCATCGTCAAGGAAGGCGACAAGGTGAAGGCCACGATCTTCTTCCGCGGCCGGGAGATGGCCCACCCCGACTTCGGCCGGCGCATCCTCGATCGCCTCGTCGAGGACCTCGAGGGCGTGGCCGCGGCCGAGACGCACCCGAGCATGCAGGGCAACCAGATGCACATCATCCTGTCCGGCGTCGGCGGCGGCAAGAAGGGACAGGGGGGCTAGAGACAGAATGCCGAAGATGAAGACACACCGCGGGGCCGCGAAGCGCTTCAAGACGACGGCCAGCGGCAAGGTGGTGCGCAGCCAGTCGCTGAAGCAGCACATCCTGACCAGCAAGACGACCAAGCGGAAGCGCAACCTCCGGAAGTCGGCCCTGATCTCGGCCGCCGACACCCGGCGCGTTCAGCGCCTGCTGCCCAACGGATAGCGGAGTCCCGGCGGGGGCCGCGGCGCGGCCCTGCCCGGGGTCATGGACCGGGCGGCGGGAGCCGCCCCGAACGACGGAATCGAGGGAGTTGAACGGATGCCGCGAGTCAAGCGTGGATCGGTGCGGCGCGCGAAGCGCAAGAAGCTGCTGGCGCGCACCAAGGGCTTCTTCGGCACGAAGAGCAAGCTCTACAGGGCCGCGAAGGAGGCCGGCGACAAGGCGGCCGAGTACGCCTACGTCGGCCGCCGGCTGAAGAAGCGGGACTTCCGGCGCCTGTGGATTCAGCGCATCAACGCGGCCGCGCGCGAGCACGGGCTCAGCTACAGCCGGTTCATTCACGGCCTCGGCGCGGCTGGGGTCGCCCTCGACCGCAAGAGCCTCGCCGACCTCGCGGTGACGGAGCCCGCCGCCTTCGCGCAGCTCGCGGCCCGGGCCGCCGGGCAGGACCCCGACGCGCCGGCCGCCGAGGCTACCGCCCCGTAACGGTGCCGAATCCCGGCGGGGTCGGCGGCGCGGCAACCGGTACCGGCGGCGACTCCCGACCCGGCGGCCCGCCGGGGCATCGGGAAGCGACGCCGACCCTTCCGGGTGGTTGCCGCCCGGGATCCGCCCGGGGGTTCCCGCCATCGCGTCACGCCCACTGCCCATCATGACCGCCCCGAGGGACATCGACTCCATCCGCACCGCCTTCCAGGCCGACCTGGGCGCGGTCGCGTCCGAGCCCGGCCTGCAGGCGGTGCGGGACCGGTACCTCGGCCGCAAGCGAGGCGCCGTCGCGGCCCTGATGAAGCAGGTGGCGGGCGCGCCCCCCGAGGCCCGGCCCGCCCTCGGCAAGGGGGCCAACGTCCTCAAGCGCGAGATCGAGCACGCGCTCGAGGAGCGCCGGAAGGCGCTGCGCGCGGCCGCGAGGCCGGCCGGGGCCGTGGACGTCACCCTCCCGGGCCGCGCGGCCCCGTTCGGGCGCCGCCACCCCCTGACCCTGATCCGCGAGCAGGTCGAGTCGATCTTCGAGTCGTGGGGCTTCGAGATCCTCCAGGGCCCGCAGGTCGAGGACGACTACCACAACTTCGAGGCCCTGAACATGCCGCCGGACCATCCGGCCCGCGACATGCAGGACACCTTCTACCTGGAGGGCGCGATGCCCGGCGAGGGCGCCCCGGCGACCCTGCTGCGCACCCATACGTCGGGCATGCAGATCCGCTACATGGAGCGGCACGAGCCGCCGGTGCGCATCATCGCCCCCGGGCTCGTCTATCGCCGCGACACCCCCGACCTGACCCACTCGCCCATGTTCATGCAGGTGGAAGGGCTGATGGTCGACGAGGGGATCACGATGGCGGACCTGAAGGGCACGCTCGTCGGCTTCCTCAAGGCGTTCTTCGACCCCGGCACCCGGGTCATGTTCCGGCCCAGCTTCTTCCCCTACACCGAGCCGAGCGCGGAGGTCTTCATCAGTTGCGTCTTCTGCGGCGGCGACGGGTGCGCGGTCTGCAAGCAGACCGGCTGGCTCGAGATCCTCGGCTGCGGCATGGTGCACCCGGCCGTCTTCGAGGCGGTGGGATACGACCCCGAGCGCTACACCGGCTGGGCGTTCGGCCTCGGGATCGACCGCGTCGCCCTCCTCAAGTACCGGGTCGAGGACATCCGCCTCTTCTACGACAACGACTTGCGCCTGCTGGAGCAGTTTCCCCATTGAGAGTCCTCGTCTCGTGGCTGCGGGAGCTCGTCGACGTTCCGGTCGGCGTCGACGAGCTGGCTGACCGGCTGACCATGTGCGGCTTCGAGGTCGGCGCGGTCGATCCCTGGCCGGCCGACCCCCGGGACCCCGGCGGCGCGCCGGACGCGGTGCTCGACCTCGAGATCACCACGAACCGCCCCGACTGCCTGTCGGTGCTCGGCATCGCGCGCGAGGTCGCCACCGCCTGGGGCACCGAGCTCCGGATGCCGCCGGCGGCGACCGCCGAGACCGACCCCGGGGCGGCAGACGCCATCGCCATCGCGATCGAGGACCCCGATCTCTGTCCCCGCTACACGGGGGCCCTCGCGCGGGTGACGGTGGGGCCGTCGCCGGCGTGGCTGGCGCGACGGCTCGAGGCGGCCGGCGTGCGGCCCATCAACAACGTCGTCGACGTCACCAACTACGTCATGCTCGAGCTGGGGCACCCCATGCACGCGTTCGATCTCGAGCGGCTCGCCGGCCCCGAGATCCGCGTGCGCCGGGCGCGCGCCGGCGAGACCGTCCGCACCCTCGACGGCGCGGACCGGACCCTCGACCCCGACATGCTGGTCATCGCCGACGCCGAGCGCCCGCAGGCGGTAGCCGGCGTCATGGGCGGGGCCGCCTCGGAGGTCGGGGCCGACACGCGCACGGTCGTCCTGGAGGCGGCCTGGTTCGCCCCGATCCCGGTGCGGCGCACGAGCCGGCGGCTCGGCCTCGCCACCGACGCCTCCTACCGGTTCGAGCGCGGTGCCGACGTCGCGGCGCCGCCCGCCGCGATCCGCCGCGCCCGCCGGCT
>JAJEEA010000168.1 GCA_022821235.1 Vicinamibacteria bacterium | reverse complement strand
TGCCGGGCGCCGCTTCTGCGGCGCCCGGCAGGTCGGAAATCGTCTCGCGCGACTCCCCGACCGCGGTCCTGGGATTCGCGGCTAACCATCCACGCGTCATCCGCGTGTCGTTTCGCCGGCACTCTCCACAGCCCAGCCATCTGCGTGGCCCGCGAACCGTCGCGGCGCGGCCCCGCGGTCGCGCCGGTGTCTCGCTGACGCGTGCGTCTGCGACGCACGGCTGCCGCCCAACCGACCTGGCGGGAGTCTGCACCGCTTCCGCGGCGCAGACTCCCGGGGCAACCCTGCGGTCGCGCGGGAAGCCTCACTGAAGCCGAACCACTGCGGCGCAGACCCATCCGCGCCGTCGCCGGCTCGTGCCGCGGGGCAAACAGGCACTTGCTCTGTCTCGCTTCGCGGCGAACACCCTGGAGGACCGTACCGATGGCCGAACCGTCGACACCGAACCCGTTCACCCGCTCCGTCGTGCTGCGGATTCCCGCCGCCGAGGCCGTGCACGTGACCCGCGACCAGCCCTGGGGCGACGCCGGCCGCATGCTCGATCTCTACCGGGCGCCCGGCGCCGCGGGACCGCTGCCGGCCGTCGTCCTCGTGACCGGCTTCCCGGATCCCGGGTTCAGGAACATCGCCGGGTGCGCCTTCAAGGACACCGCGCCGTTCCGCTCGTGGGCCCGCCTCCTCGCCGCGTCCGGCCTCGCCGCGGTGACCTACGTCAACGTCGACCCGGGCGCGGACGCCCCCGCCCTGCTGACCCATCTGCAGGAGAACGCCGGCGCGCTCGGCATCGACCCCGCCCGCTGCGGCCTGTGGGCCTGCTCCGGCCACGTGCCGACCGCACTGGGCATGCTCGGCCGCACGGCGCCGCCGCGGCTCCGCTGCGCGGCCCTGTGCTACGGCTACATGCTCGACCTCGAGGGCTCGACGGAGGTCACGGACGCGAGCCGGCAGTTCAGGTTCGCGGTGCCGGATGTCGCCGCCGACCGGATTCCGCCCGACGTCCCCCTGCTGATCGCACGCGCCGGCGCCGATGCGACGCCGGGGGTGAACCGGTCGATCGATCGGTTCGCCCGGTACGCGGAGTCGCGCGCCCTCCCGGTCGAGATCGTCGAGCATCCGACGGGGCCGCATGCCTTCGACGTGCTGGAAGACAGCGACGCGTCGCGCGCCGTGATCGAGCGTGTCGTCGGCTTCTTGCGGAAGCACCTGCTGGCATGACGGAACGCGGCATCTTCCGACGCCAAGCCCACGGGCCGGGGACGCCGACATCCGACGATCTCGACCGGGCACGGCGGCGGCGCAGATTCCCCAGCCGACGCCGACGGGCTCGGGGCTCCATGGGCGTCGGGGTCCGGACGACCGGACGGCGGGGCGGCGGAGATTCCCCGGCCCGACGCCGATGTGCTCGGGACTCCGCCGGCGGCCGGGCCGACCTCGATCGGATGGCGCGAGCGGCGGAGATTCCCGACCTCACGCTGACGTGCGCCGACCCCGTGGGCGAGGTCTCGGCATCGCCACCGACGACCCGCCGACGTTCGTGGCCGCACCGCTCGCGCTGGCGGCAGCGGCGCTCGTCGCCTGTTACATCCCGGCACGGAGCGCCACCCGGGTCGAACCCATGGAGGTCCTGCGCTTCGAGTAGGCGGGTGGTGCCGACGCGCCGGAGGTCGTCAGAAGGCCCTCCCCAGCCCCGCCTGCTTCAGGGTGCCGTTGGCCGTGTGCCTGGACCTCGATTGGCGATCCACCGTGAAGTGCCGTCGGGAGATCGGGCTGTACCAGATCTCATGGTCGCCGCGGCCTGCGCGGACCGAGCTTGCACCCGCGGTCACGAAGAATACGCACGAGGCGTCGATAGAACCCCGCCACCGACTTCAGGCGAGCCGCGGGTTGCCGACCCGCCGCACGTCATCGGTCATGATGTGGACCGGAATCTCCGGAAGATCGGTCTCCACTCCGTTGAGCTCGATGAGATCGGCAACCGCGGCCACGACCTTGTCGGTCAGCTCTTCGTGGGTCACACCTTCCACCGACAGCCCCACGATGTCGTTGCTCGTCGCCACCCACACCTTCGCGTCATCGTCCCAGAACGCCTGCACGAATATCGAAGCGTTCCTCATCCGCTGCCTCCTGCGGCTCCCGCCGGATCACCCTTGTCAACGCTGGACGCCATCGAACCCCGTTCCATCGCATTCTCGCACGGCGCCGGCCGCACGGTGACGCGCCGCCACCCGCGCGCCCGCCGTCGAGTCTCACGGGCGCAGCAGGCCGTTCAGGTCCGCGATCAGGTTGCGGCTCCGGTGGAAGCCTCGGGCCGCGATCAGTGCGAGCGCTCGTCGCGCACGATCCAACTCGCCCTCGGTGGCGACGCGGAGCAGCGCCCTCAGGTCGGCGAGATCCTGCGGGCGGCTCACGTCGTCGCGGGAGAGCACCTTGAGCGCAATCAGGTGCCCCGTCGTGGCGACGCGCATCGACAGGCGTGGCAGAAGCTCGAGGACCTCGGCCTCGGTCACGACCTCCGTTTCGATCCCGGACGAGGCGAACAGGAGATCGACGACGGGCGCTCGCGGCGCAGGCCCGCGCACGAGCCGCACGGTCGCCAGTCGCCCGACGGCCTTCTGCTCGACGACGGACTCGATGCGGTAGTCCAGCGTGCGGAGCGTGTGAACCAGGGCTTCGGCCTGTGCGTCGTTCGCCACCGCGACCGCCAGGTCGGCGTCTCGCGTGAATCGCGGTTCGGTTCTCGCGGAGACCGCCAGGCCGCCGATCAAGGCGAACGAGACGTGGGCACTCGTGAGGTCGGCGTCAATCCGATGCAGGACCCCTTCGAGCGAGGTCCCCGCACCGGTCGGCCCAGGCGATCCGTGGTCCGGGACTGTCACCGAATTCCGCTCCCGGTCGATCCAGGAGCCAACGCTGAAGTTGTCGCTCGAGCTCCGCCTCGCTCGCATCCGGCTGACTTCTGCGGAGACTCTGATACTTCAGCTTCAGCCCCGTGTCGAAGAGGTCGAGCGTGGTGCGAAACGCGTCCGTCACGGACGGCGCCGGTCGAGCGGCACCCATGTCCGTAATGTACGGCGCGCGGCCGGGTTTCGCAACGGATGACGCGGAACATCTCGCTGTTCCGGTCGGAGCGAGCCCAACCGTTTTCGAGAGTATCGTAAAACGGTTCGATCCATTCCAGCATGGCTCGTATAATGGTCCAGTGGAGCTGCTGGACCGCTGGTACACGGGCGTGCTCGACCGGCACCTGCGGGAAGACCGGCAGATGGTGTTCCTGACCGGACCCCGGCAGGTAGGCAAGACGACCACGACGCGGGCGGCGGCCGGCGGCCACCGCTACCTGAACTGGGACCGGCAATCCGACCGCCGGACGATCGTCCGGGGCCCCGATGCCGTCGCCGACGCGCTCGACCTGCACACCGTTCGGTCCCGGCCCCCGCGGGTGGTCTTCGACGAGTTGCACAAGTTCGGGCAGTGGAAGACGTTCCTGAAGGGGTTCTTCGACGCCCACGAAGCGCGGGCGCGCATCGTCGTCACCGGCAGCGCGCGCCTGGGGTTCTTCCGCCGGTCGGGCGACAGCCTGATGGGTCGGTACTTCCTGTACCACATGCACCCGCTGTCGGTGGCCGAGCTGTCCGGGGCCCAACGGGCCTTCGCCGGCGACGACGACACGGAGATCAGCCCGCCGAGCCGGCCGGGCGACGACGTGCTGCCCCGGCTGATGCGGTTCGGCGGCTTCCCCGAGCCCTTCCTGAAGGGAACCACCCGGTTCTACAACCGCTGGCGGCGGCTCCGCTCGGAGCTCCTGTTCCGCGACGACCTCCGCGACCTCACCCGCACCCAGGACCTGGGGCAGGTGGAGGTGCTGGCCGAACTGATCGCGGAGCGTGCGGGGGGCCTGGTGAACTACAGCAACCTCGCGGCCGACGCGGGCATCGCCCCGGACACCGCGCTGCGTTGGGTCACGATGCTGGAAGGCCTGTTCTACTGCTTCCGGCTGCGGCCATGGCATCGTCAGGTCCCGAAGTCCCTGCGCAAGCAGCCGAAGCTGTTCCTGTGGGACTGGAGCCTGGTCGCCGACCCCGGGGCCCGCGCCGAGAACCTGGTTGCCTCGCACCTGCTGAAGGCGGCGCATGCCTGGACCGACGCGGGGCTGGGCACGTACGGCGTCTTCCATCTGCGGGACAAGGCGGGGCGGGAGGTGGATTTCCTCGTGACACGCGCCGGCCGGCCGTGGTTCCTGGTCGAGGTGAAGTCCTCGGCACGGCGCGGCCTGAACCCCGACCTCGGCTACTTCCAGCGCGTGACCGGCGCGGCGCACGCGTTCCAGATCGCCTTCGACCTGCCCTACGTCGAGGCGGACGCCTTCGACCACACCCGCCCCGCGCGCGTGCCGGCCGTCACGTTCCTGTCGCAACTCGTGTGAGGCGCCAGCGCCGACATGGGCGGCCTCCCCCGGTCGGGCGCGGGCGGCCTTCCTCGGTCGAAGGACCTGCAATACCGTCCTTCCGCCCCGACCGGCACATCGAGAACGCCGGTGCACGAAGCCTTCGTCGCGATCCGGCGAAGTCGACGCGACACGAAACGGAACTCGCTCGGCGGCCGCCACGTCAGACAGGGATCAGGGAGGGAAGCCATGAAACGGAGACTTGGGCCATGCCTTGCGTGCGTCATCCTGCTGGGATTCTCGTCGGGTTGCCTGGATGTCGTGCTCGGGCTGGAAACCGTACGCGGCTCGGGCCGCCTAGTCGAAGAGAGCTACCGGTTCACCGGGCTCACCGGCGTGGAGCTCGCCACGCGGGGCCGGCTGGAGATCCGCCTGGGCGACACGGAAGCGCTGCAGGTCTCGGCCGACGACAACCTGCACGACTACTTCGAGCTCACGACGGACGGCGGCATCCTCAGAATAGGGGCCCGGCCCGGCATCCACCTGCGGCCGTCCCGGCGAATCCGCTACACGCTCACCGTGAGGGAGATCGAGTCCATCCGGCTGTCGAGCAGCGGAGACGCCACGGCCCCGGCCCTCCGGGCGGACCGGTTCGAGGTCCGCCTCGACAGCTCGGGCGACCTGTCCGTCGACGCCATTGAGGCCGACGCCGTCGACGTCCGGCTCGGCAGCTCCGGCGACCTCTCCGTGGACGCCGTCCAGGCCGACGCCGTCGACGTCCGCCTCGGCAGTTCCGGCGACCTCTCCGTGGACGACCTCCGGGCGGGGTCGCTGGCCGTCCGCATCGGCAGCTCCGGCGACGTCAGGATCGGCGGAGGCGAGGTGGACAGTCTCGATCTCACCATCAACAGCAGCGGAGACTATCGCGGAGAATCGGTGCGCGGCACACGGGCAACGGTGGCGTTGAGCAGCAGCGGCGATGCCCGGTTGTGGGCGGAGGAGTCGCTCGGGGCCAGGGTGACCAGCAGCGGGTCGGTCTCGTACCGGGGCGACCCGGAGGTCGTCGAGAGCACCAGCTCCAGCGGCCGCGTCAGGCGTATTCCCTGAGCCCTCAGCGGCCGTGCAGTTCGACGAGGCGCGCGCGGTCGCCGGCGGTGAGGGGCAGGAAGCCGGTGGCGTCGGGCTCGGCCGTCAGGGGCTGGCAGGGGCCGCACATGAGGGTGTGGGGCTCGGCGTTGTGGTCGAGCCCGAGCGCGTGGCCCAGCTCGTGGGCGACGACGTGCTTCGTCACCATCGGGTCGGTCCGGTACGGTCCCCGCACCCTGCGGATCACCACCAGGTAGCGGGGCGGCAAGACGCGGGGCAGCGGCCACGCGAACGACAGGATGTCCTGGCGGGACAGCAGCAGGACGACGTCGGCGCCGAGGTCGTCGAGCGCGGCCGGGGGCGGGGGCTCGGCGTCGCCGGCCGGCAGGCGGGTGGCGCGCTGGGCGACCTGCCGGGCGTAGTTCTCGACGGCGCGTTCGACCGGCGACTCGACGACCACGCGGGGCTCGGCGAACCGGGTCTCCACCCCCAGCTCGGCCAGCCGGTCGTTCCAGAAGGCGACGGCCTCGAGCGCCGAGGCCAGCCGGTCGTCGGCCGCCGACGGGACGAGGACGAGGACGGACGGATTGTCCGGCGCGACACCCCGGGACTCGCCGACCGCCGCGGTCAGCGTCCCGCCCGCCAGGGCCGCGGACGCCAGCGCCGCGCGGCCGCCGCGCCCCCCGATCACAGCTCGCTCAGGTGCTCGATGCGCCCGGTGCTGTCGCCGACCTGCTCGCGGTGCGAGCCCAGCTTGTCGAGCATGGTCACGAACAGGTTCGTCATCGGCGTCCGGTCGGGGTAGCGCAGGTGGCGCCCGCCGCGGAGGGTGCCGCTGCCGCCGCCCGCGAGCACCGCCGGCAGGTCGTCGTGGGTGTGGGCGTTCGAGTCGCTGAGGCTGCTGCCGTAGAGGACCATCGAGTGGTCGAGCAGCGACCCGGTGCCGTCGTCGGCGTCGCGGAGCTTCCCGAGGAGATAGGCGAACATCGCGACGTGGTGCTGGTCGATGAGCTGCAGCCGCGCCATGCGCTCGGGGTCGTTCTGGTGGTGCGACAGCCCGTGGTGCGCGTCCGGCACGCCGATGGACCGGTAGGTCCGGTTGCCTCCCTCGCGGCTGTACATCAGGCTCACGACCCGGGTCAGGTCCGCCTGGAACGCGATGGCGATGAGGTCGGACATCGTCCGCACGTGCTCCTCGAAGGTCGGGGGCACGCCGTCGGGCCGGGCGAGGGCCGGCAGGTCCACGTCGTCGCGGCGCTCGGCGTTCTGGATGCGGCGCTCGACCTCGCGCACCGAGTCGAGGTAGTCGCCGAGCTTGCGGCGGTCGCCGGCGCCGAGGCCCGCCCGCAGCCGGCCCGCGTCCTCGCGGACGAAGTCGAGGAGGCTCCGGTTCTGCCGCGCCCGCACCGCCCGCACCGCTGGGTCGGTTGTGTCGCCGTCGCCGAACAGCCGCTCGAAGACGCGGCGGGGGTTGGTCTCGTAGGGCAGCGGGGTCGTGGGCGAGCTCCACGACACGGTGTTGCTGTAGGCGCAACTGTAGCCGGAGTCGCAGCCCCCCACCATGCGCACGTCCTGCAGCCCCAGCTCGAGCGACGGCAGCGGCGTCGAGCGGCCGATGTCCTCGGCCAGCATCTGGTCGACGGACATGCCGTTGCGGATGTCCGCCCCCTGGGTCTTCCTGGGGTGCACGCCGGTCAGCCAGCTCGCGCCGGCCCGCGCGTGGTCGCCGGGGCCGTCCCCCAGCGCCTCGCCGTTGCGGTGGGCGAGGCCGGTGAGGACGAGGAGCCGGTCGCGGAACGGCTCGAGCGAATGCAGGGTCTTGGTGAACGTGAAGCCGGCCCCGGTCTCGGCCGGGGTCCAGTCGCCCATGATCACGCCGTTGGCGGTGTAGATGAACGCCACCCGGGTGATCGGCTTCGACGCGGACGCGAACGCCGGGGTCATCGCGTCGAGAAACGGGAGGGCGACCGCGGTTCCCAGGCCGCGCAGGAAGGTCCGACGCGGCAGGTGGCCCCGCGTCACGGCCCCGCCCCGCGCCGGCGGCCGACCGCTGCCGGACGGATGGGCGGAACGGCAGTCGGGGCCGCCGGACGACACTCTTCGAGCGATCGTTGTGCCGGTGTTCATGGCTCCGGAATCCTCCTCATCCTGAAGGGTACGCTATCGACCACGGCGGAGACCAGGGCCGAGAACCGGTAGCCGTCCGATTCCACCCGGCGCCGTATCTCGCGCACCGCGGGCCGGTCGTGGGCCTCGAGGCCGCGGCCGATCGCATAGGTGAGCAGCTTCTCGGCCAGCGCCTCGACGAACTCCCGGCGGCGGCCGAGCAGCATCGCCCGCAGCCCGTCCGCGCCCGCGATCACCGTGCCGTCCGGCAGGTCCGCGGAG
The DNA here is from genome assembly GCA_022821235.1 of Vicinamibacteria bacterium. Classification (GTDB taxonomy): domain Bacteria; phylum Acidobacteriota; class Vicinamibacteria; order Vicinamibacterales; family UBA8438; genus JAJEEA01. Next base: position 10,885 of record JAJEEA010000168.1, on the reverse strand, counting down.
GCGTCCACCGCAACCCCTTCCTCCTCCGCCCGGTACGCGCCCACCGCGTCGAAGTTCTCCAGCGCGAACCCCAGCGGATCCAGGCGGGCGTGACAGACGGCGCAGGCGGGATTGGCGCGGTGCCGCTCGAGGGCCGCCCGCAGGCCGCCGGCCGACGAGCCGGCGTCGGCCTCGAGCTCGGGCACGTCGGCGGGCGGTGGCGGTGGCGGCGCCCCCAGCAGGTTCTCGAGAATCCACTTGCCCCGCAGCACCGGCGAAGTGCGCGTGGGGTAGGACGTCACCATCAGCACCCCGCCCTGGGTGAGGATGCCGCCGCGGCCGGTGCCGGCGAGGGGCACCCGCCGGAAGTAGCCGCCCTCGACCCCGTCGATGCCGTAGAACTCGGCCAGCCCCTCGTTGAGGAACGTGTAGTCGGCGTCCAACAGCTCCAGCACGCTGCGGTCGTCCCGGACGAGGTGCTCCAGGAAGAGCTGCGTCTCGCGCTGGAACGCGTGGCGGATGCCGTCGTCGAAGTGGGGAAAGCGCTCGGGGTCGGGGGTCCAGTCGGCGACGTTGCGCAGGTGGAGCCACTGTCCCGCGAAGTTCTCGACGAGGGCCCGCGCCTTCGGGTCGGCGAGCATGCGGGCGATCTGGCGGGACAGCTCGTCGGGCGACCCGAGACTTCCCCGCTCGGCCGCCTGCAGGAGCTCCTCGTCGGGGATGCTGCTCCAGAGGAAGAACGAGAGCCGGGACGCCAGGTCGAGGTCCGCGAGGCGATGCACGTCGCCGGGCCCTGCGCCGGCCGGAGCCGCGGGCGCCCGGAAGAGGAAGCTCGGCGAGACGAGCACCCCGCTCAGGGCCATCTCGATGCCGTGGTCGAAGCTGCCGCCGTCGGCCCGCCCCATCGCGAACAGGCGCATGAGGGGATCGACGTCGGCCTCGGCGACGGGGCGCCGGTACGCCCGCCGGGCCAGCGTGGTCAGGATGCGCCGCGCGCACGGCGCCTCGAGCCCGCCGGCGGCCGGGCGGCAGACGAAAAGCCGCCGCCGGCTCTCGGGGTCGCCCGGCCCCGTCGCCCCGTAGGGGCCGCCGACGAGCACGTAGTCGACGGACACGCCGTTGGTCGTCCCGCCCCCGGCGCCCTCGCGCCGCGCGTACTCGGTCAGGAACCCCGCCGCCACCTCGTGCTCGCCCGCCGCGAGGGTCATGCGCACCTCGAAGATGCGGCTGCCCTGGTTCGCCTCCTCGGCGTCGAAGTCGGCGTCGAGCAGGCGGACCCGGGCGCCGTCGATGCGCACGTCGAGCTTCGGGGGCGGCATGCCGGGAGCGCGCCGTCCCCGCACCCGCACCTGGATCGCGTACTCGGCGTCGAAGGGAAAGTGGTGCTTGAACAGGATGCCGCCGCGCGTGTTGGGGGGCAGCCCCGCGATCTCGCCGTCCCACCCCGGCCCCCCCGGGGGGCGGTAGCGCTGGACCACGGGGACGGGGGCGCCGGTGCCGACCACGAGCCGACTGACGCGCCGCGCCGCCGCCACGTACTTCTCGACGTGCAGCGGCGACACCGTCAGCACGTCGCCGATGTTGTCGAACCCGTAGCCGGAGTCGTCGGCCGGCAGGTCCCGCGCGTGGTCGAGGTCGAGCCCCAGGAGGTCGCGCACCGCGTTGCGGTACTCGGCCCGGTTCAGCCGGTGGATGGCGGGCGAGCCGGGGTCGGGCCGCTCGGCCGCCGCCTGGTCGAGCTCGGTCTCGAGCCACGCCACGAGCCGCCCCCGGTCGCCCGCGGCGGGGGCGGGCCGCCCGGTCGGGGGCATCTCGCCCGCCCGCAGCTTGTGAAGGACCCTCTCGAGGACCGGCGCCTGCTCCCCCACCGGCGCATCGCCCACCCCGGCCAGGGTCAGGCCGGCGGTGCGGGTTCGGTCGTTGTGGCACGCGAAGCAGTAGCGGTCGACGGTGGCCTTCAGCAGGTCGCCGGGCGGTGGAACCGGTCCGCCGGGCTGGGCTGCCACCGCCCCAGCGGCGGACCCAGCGGGCGGGGCGGGGCGCCGGGGCGAGACGACCGGCTGGCCGGCCGCATTACGCGCGGCGGGGAACGGAGCCGCAGACGGGGCGGAGCGCTCAGGCGAAACCGAGCGACGGACGACACGCCGCGTGGCGGCGACGAGGTGCGTGGGCGGGAGGGGCGATGCCTGCGAGACCGCCTCGCCGGCCGAACCGGGAACGGCGGCGGCGAGCCCGGCTGACGCTGCAGAGCGCTCCGGCGGAACCGGCTGGCCGGCCGCGCTCGGCGCGGCGGCGAGCCCGTGCACGAGCCCCAGCGCAACCGCGCAGGCCGTGCTTCGGGCCGCTCCGAGCTTCGAACGGCTGGTACCCTGGCGAGCCACGACACCGGCAGTTTACCATTAGCGGCCATGAGCACCCTGCCGCGCCACGTCACCGGCACCATGCTGCTCGTCCTCGCGCTGGCGGCGCCCCGACCGGGCGCTACGCAGGCGCCGGAGCCGGCCCGGAGCCTGTTCGACGCCGTGCAACGGCTGGACCGCGACGCGGTGCGTGCCTTGCTGGCGGCCGGCGCGGACGTCAACGCCGTCCGCGCCGACGGCTCGACGCCGCTGTCGTGGGCCGCCTTCCGCGGCGACGCCGACATCGCCGCCGCCCTGCTGGAGGCGGGAGCCGACCCCGACCCGGTGGACGAGAACGGCGAGACCCCCCTGCTCTTCGCCTGCGCCGACGGCAACCTCGCCCTCGCCCGCCTCCTCCTCGACGCCGGCGCCGACGTGGACGCCACCCGCTGGAGCGGCGACACGGCCCTGCTGGCCGCGGTCCACGGCGGCGACGAGGCGCTGGTGCGACTGCTGCTCGACCGGGGGGCCGACGTCGACGCGGCGGAGTCGCGCATGGGACAGACGCCGCTGATGTGGGCCATCGCCGGCGGGCATCCGTCCATCGCCGCGCTCCTCGTCGAGCGGGGCGCCGACGTCGACGCGGTCTCCCGCAACGGCTTCCGGCCCCTTCTGTTCGCGGCCCAGCACGGGGACGCCGCGAGCGCGCAGGCCCTGATCGCGGCCGGGGCCGACCCCCACGCCGCCGCCCCCGACGGCGGCACCGCGTTCCTGCTCGCCATCGCCGCCGGCAGCGACGCCGTCACCCGGCTGATGCTCGACGAGGGAGCCGACGTCGACGCGCGCGACCGCACCGGCAACACGCCGCTTCACGCGGCGGTCCGGCAGGGCAACCTCGAGATGGTCAGGACCCTCGTCGCCCGCGGGGCCGACCTGAACGCCCGCACCGGACGGGCGGACGACTGGGCCGCGGCGGCCGCGCGCCGCACCGGCGGGCTCACGCCCTTCCTGACCGCGGCCCAAGCCGGCGACGTGGAGATGCTGCGGGCCCTCCTCGGCCTCGGGGCCGACCCCGCGGCGCGTTCCCACGACGGCGCGGGCGGCGTGCTCCTCGCCACCCGCGGCCGCAACCTCGAGGCGGTCGAGCTGATGGTAGAGCTGGGCCTGGACGTGAACGCCCGTCCCGCGGGCCGGCCCAGCGCGCTGCACACCGCGATACGCGCCGGCGAGGACGCCATCGTCGAGTACCTGGCCGCGAACGGCGCCGACTTCGACGCCCTGGACCACCACGGCCGGACGCCCCTCGAGGAGGCGGAGTTCGAGGCGCCGACGCACACCATCGAGCTGATGCGCCGCCTGGACGCCGAGCACCGCCGCGGGGCACCCTGAGGAGCCGAGTCGAGGCGCCGACCCCACCATCGAGCTGATGCGCCGCCTGGACGCCGAGCACCGGCCCGGGCCTCCCTGACGCCGGCTGCGGCCCTCGTCGGTCGCCTCTGACTCGCTTCAGCGCCTCGCGCTCGCCGCCGGCCGCGACGCACCTTCATCGCGTGGCGCCGGCTCCCGTTCGGCGCGGGCCGCCTTCTCGCGCTTTACTTCCTCGCGGATCCTCGCCTTGCCCGCTTCGATGTACGCCCGATCCCCGGCTGTGAAGTGCTTCGTCAGCTCCCCGAATGGTCGATGGCCCATCGTTACCACCCTCTCTCCGATCCGATCAGCCCTTCGCGCCGCAACTCGCGAAGGTACTGATCGTAGATCGCATCCGCACGCCGCACGTGGTCCCGGTAGAACCGCTGCTCATGCCCCGTCTTGCGCCCGCCGATCAGCAGAATGGCCGTGCGGCGCGGGTCGAACGCATAGAAGATCCGGATCGGCCGGCCGCCGCTCTGGACCCGCAGCTCCCGCATGTGCCCATGCCTCGACGAGAGAACCGACGAGGAGTATCGTCTCGGCAAGTCGGTGCCGGACTCTTCGAGTGCTTCCACCACCCGCGTGACATCCCGCTGTTCCTGGACACTCAACTCGTTCCACCACGACTTGAACTCGTCGGTGACCTCGATCTCCCAGCTCATCCGGCCTCCTGCCTGCCGGCGGCCGCCGCCGCCGGGTGCAGCGTCTCGGGCACCCGGCGCCACAGCACCCCGCCGCCGGCGGCCCCGATCAGCCAGGTCAGGGCCAGGGCGGCGGGCAGCGAGGCCACCGCCGACGTCAGCAGCGGCCCCGCGAGGACGCCGCAGTCGCCCACGAGGCGCCACACCCCCAGGAAACGGCTGCGCTCGCCGGCGGGGGCGAGGTCGGCCCCCAGGGTCAGCAGGATGCCACTGCCCAGCCCGTTGCCGATGCCGGCCAGCAGCGACGCGCACACGAACGTCGCGGTCGAGCCGGTCAGGGGCAGGAGCCCCATCGCGGTCCCCAGGGTGACGATCGAGCCGACGCCCGCCGCCTTGCGGCCCCAGCGGTCCATCACGAGGCCCGCCACCGGCGCCATCGCGAGGTCGACCGTCGCCGCGACGCTCACGATGAGCCCTATCGCCTCGGGGTCGATCCCGATGCGGGTGCCCCAGAGCACCACCAGCAGGCGGCGCTGCTCGCGCACGAGCTGCAGGCAGAACGCGAAGACGCCGGCCCCCAGGAAGATGCGGCGGTGGCGGCCGAGCATGCGCGGCACCAGCAGCAGCACGGCCGCCGCCGAGCCGCCGGTCTCCGCCCCCGCCTCGTCGCCCGCCGTGCGCCCCTCGGGCGACGCCGGCGGCGCCACCGTCCAGACCAGCGACAGGGTGACCACGGCGGCCGCCGCGATGGCCAGGAACACCGCGCGGAAGCCGAGCTGCTCCGCCCCCACCCCGCCCAGCAGCGGGCCCATCAGCAGGCCCACGCGCTGCAGCGCGGCGAGGCCGGCCATGGCCTTCCCCCGCTGGCCGGTGGGGACCTGCTCGGTGATGCAGGCCAGCCGGGCGAGCAGCCACGTGCCCGCGCCCGCGCCGAAGGCCAGCGTGGCGAGGGCCAGCACCACGGGTGACGCGGACTGCGCGATGACCACCGCGCCGGCCGCCATCAGGCCGTTGCCCAGGAGCATGCCGGCCTTGTAGCCGTGGCGCTCGATGACGAGGCTCGCCGGCACGTTCACGACCACGCTGCCGAGGCCGCGCATCGCGAACACCAGGGCCGCCAACGAGAGGCCACGCCCAAGGTCGAGCACGTAGAGCGGGAGGACCACGAGCAGCGCCATCTGCGCCACCGCCATCAGGCTCGAAGGCAGGTAGACGGACCACCCCAGGGCCCGCAACGAGGATCGCGGTGGAGAATTGGAGGCGCCGCCCGGATTTGAACCGGGGATGGAGGTTTTGCAGACCTCTGCCTTACCACTTGGCGACGGCGCCGACGGGGAGGGGGTCAACCGGCGTTACCGCCCGGCGAACCTTGGCGATGCGGAGGCGCACCGTCCGAGAAGAGTGGAGCGGGAAACGGGATTCGAACCCGCGACTTCGACCTTGGCAAGGTCGCACTCTACCACTGAGTTATTCCCGCTCGTCGCAACGGCTGCACAAACTAAGCTATCACAGGGCCGGGACGGGCATCAAGACGGCGGCACGGAGAACGCGTCGCGCACCACCTCGAGGATCGGCGGCCGGCCGGGGCCGGCGACGACCCCGACGACGTCGAAGCGGCACGGCGGCGCCGGCCCGCCGACGCCCATCAGATAGCTGCGCGCCATGTTGACGAGCCGGCGCTGCTTGGCCGTGTTCACCGCCGCCGTCGGCCCCCCGAAGGCGGCGGTGCGCCGGGTCTTGACCTCGATGAACACCAGCGTGGGGCCGTCCCTCGCGATGACGTCGATCTCGCCGAAGCGGGTGCGGAAGCGGCGGGCGAGAATGGCGTAGCCCCGGCGCCGGAGCTCGCGACACGCGAGGTCCTCGCCGAGCCGACCGAGGGACTGGCGGGCGCGGGTCATCGTCCGCCGACAGGTCCATGCAAGACCCGGACCGGCTATTGCCGCTGCCAACGCGTCCCCGTCGGCGTGTCCTCCAGCACGATGCCGCGGCCGGCGAGATCGGCGCGGATGCGGTCGGCGGCCGCGAAGTCGCGGCGCGCCCGGGCCGCCTTCCGCTCGGCGATCAGCCGTTCGATCTCCTCGACCGGCACGTCGGCGAGGGTCTCCTCCGCCCCGCGCAGGGCGATGACCCCCAACACCCGGTCGAAGCCGTCGAAGGCGGCCCGGGCGAGTCGCGCGTCGGCCTCGCCGAGCCCGCCGTCGTCGATCGCGGTGTTGAGATAGCGCACCAGCTCGAACATCACCCCCAGGCCGCCCGGCACGTTCAGGTCGTCGGCCAGCCGGTCGTCGAAGTCGCGCCGCGCCGCCTCGACCCGCGCCGTCACCTCGGGATGCGCGGCGCCACCCCGGACGGCGTCGAGTCGGGCCAGGCACGCCGTGAGCCGCTTCAACGCCTCCTCGGCCTGATCGAGCCCGCCCCACGTGAACCGCAGTTGCTTCCGGTAGTGGACCGACAGCAGCGCGTAACGCAGGGCCGAGGCCCGGTATCCCCGCTCGAGGACGTCGGGCACGGTAAAGGCGTTGCCGAGCGACTTCGACATCTTGGCGCCCTCGTCGAGCAGCAGGTGCTCGACGTGGACCCAGAACCGCGAGAAGGTCTCGCCGCTCGCCCCTTCCGACTGGGCGATCTCGTTCTCGTGATGCGGAAACACGAGGTCGACCCCGCCCGCGTGGATGTCGATGGGCGACCCGTCGAGCAGGCGATGGGCCATCGCCGAGCACTCGATGTGCCACCCGGGACGGCCCGGCCCCACCCCGAAGTCCCACGTCGGCTCGTCCGGGCCGGTCGCCTTCCAGAGCACGAAGTCGCGCGCGTCGTCCTTGTCGTAGCGGTCCGAGTCGATGCGCGCGCCGGGCTTGATCCCCTCGTGGTCGAGCCGCGCCAGCTTGCCGTAGCCGGGCAGGGTCGCGATGCGGAAGTAGACGGACCCGTCGCTGCGATAGGTATGCCCGTTGGCCTCCAGGGCTTGGATCATCTCGACCATCGAGCGCAGGTTCTCCTCGTCGGTGGCGCGGGGGTACGCCTCGACCGGCTCCAGCCCCAGCGACGCCGCGTCCTCCCGGAACGCGGCGATGAACCGGTCGGTGTACTCGCGCAGGGGCACCCGCGCGGTCCTCGACTCGACGATCGTCCGATCGTCTACGTCGGTGAAGTTCATCACCTGCCGGACGTCGAACCCGGCCACGTGCCTCAACGTCCGCCGCAGCACGTCGAGGGCGACGAAGGTGCGGAAGTTCCCGATGTGGCCGCGCGCGTAGACGGTCAGCCCGCACGTGTACATGCGCACCGTCCCGTCGCGAGACGGCGTGAACGGCTCCTCCCGGCGTGTCAGGGTGTTGTATAGACGCATCCGCCTCGGGCGCAGAAGCCCGGCCCGGCAACCGTCGCCCCGCGACGCCCTCCGGGCCGGGAATCTGCGCGGATCTACGGTGCAGACTCCTGCGAGGCCTCGGGCAGGGCTCTCGTCAACTCGCAGAAGTCGGCCCCGTCGTCGTCAGCCCCGCGCCCCACGACGACGGTCCGCATCGAGCGCCGCAACCGCTCGAGAGGCACGCCGTCGGGACCGGATCGGGACAGGAGCCGCTCGATGACCGGCGGGCCGTCGCTCGGCGGAGAAGCGCCGAGGTAGCGGATTCGGACCCGCATGTGGCGACCGCTCGCCGCCATGCTCAGCTCGACGTGCGAATAGGCGGCGTCGCCGGGCTCGAACACCCTGAGCACCGCCTCCTCGATCGCGCACACGACGTCGTCTCGATGCGGGGTCCGGTAGCCCAGATGGTCGGCCGTCCGCTCGGCGAGCCGGCGCAGCACCGGAAGGTACCGCGCCTCGCACGGCATCCTCACGCTCAGGCCGATGGACGCCGCGGAGTCCGAGGCGCGCCCGGTCGTTCCCATGCCTCTGGCGATCTTACAGTGAAATTCGTCGGAACAGCCCGCGGGCCTCGTCGCAGTCGCGGGCGATCTGCGCCCGCAGCGCATCGCGGTCGGGGAAGGACCGCTCCTCGCGCAGGCGCTGAATGAACGAGACCCGGACCTCGAGCCCGTAGAGGTCGCGGTCGACGTCGAACAGGTGCGACTCGACCACCGGCCCGCCCGGCGCGCCCCCGAACGTCGGCCGGACCCCGACGTTGGTCACCGACGCGTGGATGTCTCCGTCGATCACCACCGCGGTCGCGTACACGCCGTTCGGGGGAAACAGGGCGTTCTTGGTCTCGAGGTTCGCGGTGGGATAGCCGATGCTCCGGCCGCGGCCGTCCCCGCGCGTGACCGTGCCCTCGAGCGCGTAGTGGTGACCCAGCAGGGAGCCGGCCTCGTCGACCCGGCCCTCGGCGACCAGGCGCCGGACCCGGGTGCTGCTGACGACGAAGTCGCGATAGCGCACCGGATCGATCTTCTCGGCCCGGAACCCGTAGCGTGCGCCCAGCGATCGCAGCAGCGAGAAGTTGCCGGCCCGATCGTGACCGAAGAGGAAGTTCGCCCCCACCCACACCTCGGCCACCCGCAGCCACTCCACCAGCACCGTGTGGACGAAGGTCTCCGGCGCCCAGCGCGACAGCTCGGGCGTGAAGCGCACCACCGCGATGCCGTCCATCCCCGCCTCGGCCAGGGCCGCGAGCTTCTGCGGACCGGTCATCAGCAGCGGCGGCGCCTTGTCGGGGCGGATCACCCGGGACGGATGCGGATCGAACGTGAGCGCGGCGGCGGTGGCCCCCTGCTCGTCGGCCCGGCGCCTCACGTGCTCCATGATCCTCGCGTGCCCGCGGTGGACGCCGTCGAAGTTGCCGAGGGCCAGCACCGGTCGGCGCCAGCCCGGCGGATCCCGGTCGTCCGGAAAGTGGATGATCCGCGCCCGGTTCCGTGGAGGAGTCTCGTACGGCATCGGCCAGCCCGTGATCATACGCCAGTCGCCGGCGGGCCCTACAGGTCGATGACGAGCCCGTCGTGGGCCAGGGTCACGCCGGGCGGCAGAGCGGCGCAGGTCTCCGCGTGGGGCAGGTCGTGGCACATGTGGGTGAAGTAGGTCCGTTCGGCCCCGATGCGTGCGGCCGTCTCCACCGCCTGGCTCAGCGTCAGGTGGGTGGGGTGCGGGCGGTGGCGCAGGGCGTCGAGCACCAGGACCGACAGGCCCTCGAGCAGCGGCCACGAGGCTTCCGGAATCTCGCTGCAGTCGGTCAGGTACGCGAAGTCGTCGACGCGGTAGCCGAGAATGGGGCGCGTGCCGTGCAGGAGGGGGACGGGCACGACCCGCGCCCGACCCAGCGAGAAGCGGCCGGCGACCTCCACCAGCCGGAGCTGCGGCAGCCCACCGCCCCGCGGCGCGGCCGGGTCCCACACGTAGGAGAAGACCCGGCGGAGGGCCGCGAGGGTCGAGGCGTCGCCGAGGCAGGGAATCGTCGTCCGCTGGCGGAAGTTGAAGGGACGAACGTCGTCCAGCCCCATGATGTGGTCGGCGTGCTGGTGCGTGAACAGGATGACCTCGACGCCGGTCAGCCCGAAGGCCAGCGCCTGCGAACGGAAGTCGGGGGTGGTGTCGACGACGACGCGGGTCCCGTCGGCCAGCTCGAGGTAGACCGACGGCCGCCAGCGGCGGTCCCGCGGATCGTCCGAGCGGCAGGTGGCGCAGCCGCAGCCGACCACCGGCACGCCGGCGGAGGTCCCGGTCCCCAGGAAGGTGACCCGCATGGCGTCAGGAGGACACCGGCCCGCTCCCCTCGCGGCGCACCTCCGCGAAGCGCATCCGCAGCTCCTGCAGCACGCGGGACAGGAACCGCTCCTCGTCCGGGGTCAGGTTTCCGCGCGTCTTCTCCGCCAGCACCGCCAGGAGATCGAGCATGTTGCCTCCCGCGGCCGGATTGGGGGGGAGCCTGCGGCCCGTGGCGGGGTCGACGACGTCGCCGAAGTGGACGGCGGCCGACGTCGCCAGCGAGACGACGAGGGCGTTGAAGGAGATCTCCGGCGGCGGGGTGGTCATGGTTCTCTCGGGGGAGCCCCGCCGCCGGTGATGCGGGGAACGCGCGGCCTGCGCTTCGCCGCTCTCGCCGCGGGGCCGGGCTCCGGACCCCGGCGAAGGCGGCCGCGGCGAAGCGCCGCCGGCGCCGGTCACCGTGATCGTAAAGTAGGGGCGACGATATGACCAAGGCACAGACGCCCGACGCCCTCTCCGTCGCCGCCGCGGGCGCGCGGTTCGCGCGGCTCGTCGAGATCATGCAGACGCTGCGGTCGCCCGGCGGCTGCGCCTGGGACCGCGAGCAGACGGTGGCCTCGCTCCGGCCGTTCGTGCTCGAGGAAGCCTACGAGGTGGTCGAGGCGATGGACCGCGACGACCGCCCCGCCCTCTGCGAGGAGCTCGGCGACCTCCTGCTCGAAGCGGTGTTCGTCGCCCAGGTGTGCGCCGAGGACGGCGACTTCACGATCGCCGACGCGGCCGAGGCGGTGACCGCCAAGCTCATCCGGCGGCACCCCCACGTCTTCGGGGACCGGGCCGCTCCCGGTGACGAAACCGCCCCCGGCCGC
>JAJEEA010000306.1 GCA_022821235.1 Vicinamibacteria bacterium | reverse complement strand
AGCCGGCCGGCACGGCGGGCGGTTCGCGGCCGCAGGAGCCGGCCGGCACGGCGGGCGGCCCGCCCCCGCAGGATCTCTGGCAGACCCTCGTGAACGGGTTCTATCCGCGCATCCACGCCCGCAACCTGCCGGCGCAGCCGTGGCTGGCGGACTATGTGCGCACCTACGTCGAACGCGACCTCCGCGAGGTGCTGCAGGTGTCGGATCCGCGCAGCTTCGAGAACTTTCTCCCCCTCGCGGCGGCGCGGACCGCGCAGGAGGTGAACTTCAGCGCCCTCGCGGCGGACGCCGGCGTGACTCAGCAGACCGCGAAGCGCTGGCTCGCGGCCCTCGAGATCGGCTTCCTCGCGACGACGCTGCCGCCGCATCACGCCAGCTACCGCAAGCGGCTGCGCAAGCGGCGCCGCCTCCACTTCCTCGACACCGGCCTCGTCTGCTATCTCCTCGACATTCCCGACGCCCGGACCCTGGAGCGCCACCCGTTGCGGGGGGCCGTCTTCGAGTCGTTCGTCGTCTCGGAGCTGGTCAAGGCGTTCGCCGCCCGCCGCCGCGACCCGCCGCTCTCGTGGTGGCGAGATGCGGCCGGCCGCGAGCTCGACATCCTGATCGACGCCGGTGGCCGGATCGTCCCCGTCGAGGTGAAGTCGGGACGGACGGTGCCGGCCGACGCCGTCGACACCCTGGCCTGGTGGACGGCGCTTCCCGGCAACCCGAACCGCGGCGGCGTTCTGGTTCACGGCGGAACCGGCCGCTTCGAGTTCCGCGGCTTCCGCGTGCTGCCGTGGTACCTGCAGTGAGCAGGGGGCGCGGCGTGCCGCGACCGGTGTCGTCTTTCGCCTGTGTTCGCTTGGCGACGGCGCTGGCTGGGTCGAAGAACACGAAGCGACCGGCCCGGGCCGGGCGACACGGCCAGCGGCCGGGCGGACACCCGGGCGCCGGCAACCGGAGCCGGTCAGCCGGCCGCCCCGTCCCCCCTTGCGTCGCGACCGGGAATCGCCTACCGGAACCGGCCGCCCTGGGGTCCCGTCCCCGAGTAGCTCAGCCGGGGGTCGTACCGCAGCACGGTGCGTTCGACCGAGAGGACGACGCCGGCGAGGCCGGCCACGGTGTCGCCGGTCCGTGAGCCCAGTGCGAGCTGCATGATGGTGGGGCTATCGAGCTCGGTGAAGCTCGAGTGGTTCTCGACGAGCTGCCACACGGCCGCGCCGGAACCCAGGTAGCGTTCGTACATGCCGAAGACCACGTTGCTGCCGCGGAACTGCGGCAGTCGCTCCCGCATGAAGGCCTGCCAGTCGGCGAGGCGTCCCGGCGCCACCTCGAGCGTCGTGATCCAGGCCAGCGAGAGGCTGCCCGCGTTCTCGGCTTCCACGCTCAACTCGGGCCGGTAGCGCAAGGCGTAGCTCCGGTGGCCCGAGATGGTCCTTCGCACGCGTTCGTCGATGCGATCCAGATCCCGCCGATCGAGGGCGAGGGCCAGCGGGCCGCCGCGGTCGAGCTCGGCCAGGTCGTTCATCGGCGTCACGAACATCCACTCGTACAGGTTCCCGAACTCGGCCGTTCTCCATGCCGAACGCCAGGGCACCCCCGCGCGCTGCATGGCCTCGTTCACGTCCCTGCCCTGCACTTCGATGAACTGGTCCAGCTCACGGGGGAGGACCTCGATGATGTCGACGCGCATCCAGGGCATCGACTGCTGCGCGGGCGTCACGCGCGAGCTTGCGGGGACGAGAAGTACGACGGCGACGGCGATCACGAAACCTGCGACAAGGCGTTTCATCGGCTTTCCTCCGCGGCTGACTGTATCATACGCACGCGGCGGTCGCGTGTCAGCGGCGGGCGGAGTCTCCGGGGGGCACGGGGAGCGGAAGCCGCAGGTCCGGTCGGTCCCGGCCGCGACCATGGTCCCTTCACCAGGTTGGTGAGCATTCGGGAGGATTGCCGATGGCAGCGTATTTCATCATGCGAGTCGACGTTCACGACGCCGAGGCCTACGAGAAGCACATCAAGCAGGCCGCAGAGGCGGTGGAGGAGTTCGGCGGCGAGGTTCTGGCCCGAGGCGGCCGTTGCGAGCAACTGGCCGGCGAAGGCCGCAGCCGCAACGTCATCATCCGGTTCGCTGATTTCGCGACGGCGAAGGCGTTTACCGCGGATCCGAGGTACCAGGAGTCGCTGCGTCTGACGGCCGGTGCGTGCACGCGGGACGGGACCATCGTGGAAGGACTCTAGCAGCCGTGTCGCCGCCGCCGCCGGTTGGGTGACATGAGCGGAGCTCGCATCAATCGGCGCATTCGTTACGAGCCCGACGAACCGTGTCCGCCCCTCGTGACGCTCGGCGTCGCCCTGCAGGGCGTGGTTCTCGTCCTCGCCAACACCGTCCTGATGGTGACCATCATCGTCCGGGCGGCCGGCGAGGACGAGTCCTACCTCACGTGGGCGGTCTTCGCGGCGCTGATCGTCGCCGGGGTCTCCACCGCCCTGCAGGCCGCCCACGTCGGCCGTTGCGGCGCCGGTCGTATCCTCATGACCGGGGCCGGTCCCCATTTCATCGCCGTCTCGGTCGTCGCCCTGACTTTCGCGGCGTGCTGGGCGAGACGTGGAGCGCTTCGCTCGGCAACGGCATGACCGTCGGCGTGCTGACCACGGTTCTCATGACCGCCTTCCAGGAGCTCACGAGCCCGCGGCGCCGGCGGCTGGAGGCGGAGCTCGACGCCTCGGCGCTACCGGCGATCGACGCCCTCCTGCGCGAGATTGCGGGCCGGATTCGCTGGGATCCAGCGTCCGTCGAGCGGGCTGCGGGCCGCCGGCGAGGAGGCGCTGGCGTGTCTGCTGCAGGTGCGGGGGGACGCGGCCGCCGGACGGTCGCCGCGCATGATCCTCGTGGCGCGTCCCGAGCGCGAGGCCGTGGAGATGGAGTTCCTGGCCGTCTTCGAGGAGCAGAACATCGAAGACCGGCTGACCTATCTCCGGGACCGCGCGGAGACCCCGGAGGAGAGCGAGTCCGAGATCTCGTTCCGGTTGCTGCGGCACTACGCGTCGTCGGTGCGTCACCGGAAGTACCACGGCCTCGACGTCGTCACCGTGAAGGTCGTGGGCTCGCGCCGGGAGAACCCGGCCGCGTGAGGGATCCGGCCGCGGCCGTCTCGTCAGGATGATTCCGGGAGCGAGCCCGGGATTCGGTCAGGCAAGTCACGGCCACGCACGGCGTCGAGATGACGGAGAATGTCCTCGGCCGGCATGCGCGTTTGCGAGACCTCGAGGCGCCCGCGCACCCGTTCGAGCCATGCATCTGTCGACGGCTTCGCCGCCAGTTGTTCGAGTTCGCCGCGCGAGTACTCCTGCATCGACTTGTGGGCCATGGCGGCGCGGGCGGCAAGCTTGTCCCGCACCTTCTCCGGGACGTTGCGCACGGTGATTCGGACACCCATGCCGTCATCGTGGCCGCGTTGCCGCGTACCCGCAACCGCCGGCGCCGTCCGTCGCAGATGTGGCCGGGACGGCGCGGGGCGGGGTGCCCGCGCCCGGCGCTATACTCTCTGATCATGGCATCGACGAGCACCGTCGCGACGTCGCAGGAGGCCCTCGACGCCATCCTGTGCGACACGCTGCCGCGGCAGGGCGACTGGAGCGACGAGGAGTACCTGTGGCTCACGGATCGGACCCGCCGCCTGATCGAGTTCACCGACGGCTACGTCGAGGAGCTGCCGATGCCGACCTCGAAGCACCAGGCGATCCTCGCGTTTCTCTATCGCCGGTTCTACGCGCACGTCGAGCCCGCCGGCGGCGTCGTCATGTTCTCGGCGTTGCGGCTTCGCGTGCGCGAGGGGAAGTTCCGCGAGCCCGACCTCCTGGTGCTGCGTGACGGTTCGGATCCCCGCTTTCAGGACCGCTTCTGGCTGGGGGCGGACCTGGTGGTGGAGGTCGTGAGCCCGGATGGCCCGGACCGGGACCTGGTCGACAAACGGGCCGACTACGCCGAGGCGCGCATTCCCGAGTACTGGATCGTCGACCCGCGGCACGACACCATCACCGTACTGACGCTCACGGAGGGCGGTTACGTCGAGCACGGCGTCTTCCCGCGCGGACAATCGGCCACCTCGCGGCTGCTCAGCGGCGTCGCCGTCGACGTGGCGGCCACGTTCGACGCGCGGCGGTAGCGGGAACGGGGCTATTCCGTGGCGAGGGGTGATTGGGGATGGATCGAGTCGTCGGTCACGACGAGGGGGGCGGACCCCGTCGCCCACACCGGTGCGGGACGTGCTCGGCGTGCAGCCCGGCGACCGTGTGCGCTACCTGATCCATGTCGGGGGCGAACTGCGCCGCCGCGTCGGCCCGCAGGTCGTCGAAGCGGGTGTTGACGTCGCTGAAGCGTGCGTTGACGTCGTCGAAGCGGGTGTTCACGCTGGCGTTGGCGTCGTCGAAGCGTGCGTTGGCGTCGTCGAAGCGGTGGTCATGCTGGCGTTGGCATCGTCGAAGCGGGTGTTCACGCTGGCGTTGATGTCGTCGAAGCGCGCGTTGACGTTGGCGTTGACGTCGCCGGCGGAACGAGTCTCCCGGAAACACCAAGCCGTTCAGCAGTTCGTAGAGGAACCTCGCGCTGTACCGACAGTGGCGAGGGCGTCTGCACGCTTGCCGGCGCGCCGGGCGGATCCGCCCGCCTCACCGCGCCCGGTTCGTCGCCAGGATCACCCCGAACAGGACCACCCCGGCCGCGTCCAGCACCGGCACCGGCAGGCCCGCCAGGGCGACGGTCGGGCCGGGGGCGAGGAGGAGGGCGGCGGCCGCGAACATGGCGAGGCGGAGGGGCAGGGGCAGGGCGGTCCGGAGCTGCCCGGTGATGCCCGAGGCGAAGCACAGCACCCCGAGGGTGCCGATGGCCACCGGCACCAGCATCGCCAGGGGCCCCGCCGTCTCGCCGGCCGGCGTCAGCATGAGCAGCTCGGGGCGGTAGACGAAGATGTAGGGCAGCGTGAACCCCACGAGGGCGAAGCGGAACGCGGCGAAGCTCGTCGCCATGATGTTGGTGCCGGCGATGGAGGCGGCGGCGTAGCCGGCGAGGGCGACCGGCGGGGTCACCATCGACATCATGCCGAAGTAGAAGATGAACAGGTGCGCGGCCAGGGGCACCACCCCGAGGTTGCCGAGCACGGGTCCGATGAGGGTCGCGAGCAGCAGGTAGCACACGGCCGA
>JAJEEA010000377.1 GCA_022821235.1 Vicinamibacteria bacterium | reverse complement strand
GCCAGCCCGGGAGCGGCGATCCGCCGCCGCTCGATACCCCGCGGCCCGAGAGCTGGTGGACGTTCCACGTCACGTCGCGCACGTAGCGCGCCCTCGCGGGCGCGTCGGGAGTCTGCGCGGGCGCGCTTTCGCTCGACTCATCGTGCGCCTTCGCGGGAGCGCGTAAGGAGAAGGTGATGAAGCTGACGCTGAAGGTCGGCCGTGCAGGGATCGCCGCAGCGGTGGGACTCGGGGGGTTGCTCGGCGCGACGGCCGCGGCTCCCGCGTACGCCGCGCAGGAACAGGATGCGGCGGATCCCGAGCCGGCGGTCCTGCGCTGGGTGGGCACGACGGGACACGCCTGGGGCGCCTGGATCGCGCCCGGGGCCTCCGTCGAGGACTGGGTCGAGCAGGCCATCGCCCTGTGCGGCGAGGAGGAGTTCTGCGAGGTCAACGTCTTCGAGGGGACCGAGCACGTGACGCACGAGTACCCCGTGCCCGAGGCGAACCGGGCCGGACTGAAATGGGTCCTGCGCTACCGGCACAGCGAGACGCCCCGCGCCGTGGTCGAGGAGATGCGGGCGGAGCCGGGGCAGGAGTTGCGCACGTGGACCTTCGATCGCTGAGCCGCATGGTCGGGAGGTCCGGGCGGCACGCGGCGGCGGCGCTGACCCTCGTGCTCGCGGTCGCGAGCGTCGCGGACGGCCAGCCGCCGGACGTCTCCGCCACCAGCCCGACCGCTCGGCTCTTCACCGGCGGGCGGCTGATCGTCGGGGACGGGCGCGTCATCGAGAACGGCGCGTTCCTGGTCCGCGGCGAGCGGATCGTGCGGGTCGGGAACGCCGCCGAGGTCACGGCAGCGGTGGCGCCGGGGGCGACGGTCGTCGAGCTCGGCGGCCGCACGGTGATGCCCGCGCTCGTCAACACCCACGCCCATCTCGGCTGGGAGGGGTACACGAGCTGGGGCTCCGGGAACTTCACCCGCGACAACCTCGTCGACCACCTCCACCGCCACGCCTACTACGGCGTCGGCACCATCATCTCGACCGGCAGCGACCTCGAGGAGGTCGCCCTCGAGGTGCGGCTGGCGCAACGGGTGGGCGAGTTCGGGGGCGCCCGCTACCTGGTGTCGCCCGGCGGCGGGACACCCGGCGGCGGACCGAACCCCCGGTTCACGAACGACGCCGGCTGGTGGGGGCTGCACGCGGTGACCTCCCCCGCCGAGGCGCGCGAGGTGGTGCGGGCCGAGGCCGCGCGCGGCGTCCGCATCCTGAAGATCTGGGTGGACGCGCGCGACGAGCAGCGGGGCGCGCGGGTGAAGCTCCATCCGGACATCTACGCGGCCATCCTCGACGAGGCCCAGGCGCAGGACATCCGGGTGATCGCGCATGCGACCACGCTGGAAGACCACAAGCGGCTGATCGCGGCTGGCGCCCGGCGCTTCATCCACATGCCCTACGACGCGGCCGTCGACGACGAGTACCTGGAGCTCGTCGCGGCGCGCAACGTCTTCATCGTGCCGACCATCGGCATGGTCACCCGGCGCGAGCCGTACCGGCGGCCGGTGTACGAGGACCCCTTCTTCCAGGAGCAGGTGCCCGACGAGGTCGTCGCGATGCTCCGGGACGCCGCGGCGGGCGACGGCGCTCCCCCGCGGACGGCCGCCGACGACGCGCGGGCCCGGGTCGTCCGCGACAACTTCATGCGGCTGCGCGACCACGTCATTCTCGGCACCGACGCCGGCGCGGTGGGCGACTTCTTCGGCTACGCCGATCACCTGGAGCTGGAGCTCTTCGTGCGGCTGGGCATGACGCCGGCCGAGGCCATCGAGGCGGCCACGACCCGGGCGGCGCGGGCGTTCGGGCTCGACGAGACGGGGGCCGTCGAGGCCGGCCGGAGCGCCGACTTCGTGGTGCTCGACGCCGACCCCCTCGACGACATCACGAACACGCGAGAGATCGCCGCGGTGTACCTGCGGGGCGTCGAGGTCGACCGCGAGGCGTTGCGGGCGCGCTGGACTGAGTGATGGCCGAGCGCGTCCAGCCCCCCGGACAGCGGCAGGCGCGCACGCTCCCCTCACGCATTCCGGGCGCGGCCATCGCCGTCGACAGTCTGCTCCCCTGACTTTCGACGCGGCCGCCCGGGCCGGCGCAGGCCGATCGCGGCCGCCTTCCTCCATCAGTTCGGGTCGGGGCCGATCAGGGCTTCGCGACAACGCTGTTCTTCGGGCTGGTCTCGAACGTGTTCACCGCGGTGTTCGTCTCGCGCACGCTGTTCGGCCTCGTGTGCCGGCCCGGAAGCGGGAGTCGACCCCGAGCATCTGACCGCGGTCACTTCCTCCGGCCCGGCCGGGGCCGCCGGGCCTTCGCGTTCTTCTCGACGCGGAGCTTCCACGCGGTGCGGAGCGCGCCGGCCAGGGTCTCCTCGTCGGCCGCTTCCAGGCGGACGTGCGTCATGCCCATGCGTCCCCAGCCGCCGGCGATCGGCACGAAGACGCCGGGCGCATCACCGACGAACATCGCCTGGACCTCGGGCGAGAGCATGAGGTTGCCGTAGCCCTGGGCCTCGTGGGCGAGGGTGGCGAAGATGCGGCCGCCGACGCGGAAGTCGGGCGCGCCCATGTGCGAGCGCTCCTCCGCCCCGTCGAGGACGAGCGCGAGTCGGCGGAAGTCGTCTGCGGTCGCCATGCCGTCCATCCTCGCAGGTCGTCGGCGGCCCGTCCAGGGCGTCACCGCACTGCGGTCGCCGAGGCCGGGGAGCGCACCGTGGTGGTTCATGTATATCGTTGGAGGCGTCTGGTGATCGCCGAGAGCGTGCAGCCACGCGATACGGCGGCGTAGCCTGCCACGGCCTTCGACAACGTCGAGCGCCGGCCGGCGTATGATCGCGGCCTGACGGCGGCCGACGCGCCGAACCCGTTCGGCGCACGGCGCACGATCGCTCCGTATCGTCCCTTGTGAGGACCGTATGCCGAAGAAGACTCTGTCGAGGAACACGTGGTACTTCGTCGTCGGCGCGCTGGTCGGCCTGGCCGCGGCTTCGTACGCGGCCACCGCGCCCTACGAGCGGTTTCCCGGCGTGGTGATCGGCGGCGAGGCGACGCCGCCGCCCGCGGACTGGAACACCGTCAACGACCACGGCGAGGTGCTGATGAAGCTCGCGGGGTTCCCCCCGTTCGTCATCCGCATCGTGTACTCGACCGACGAGGGCGGGGTGATCACCGCCACCCGGCCCGACGGCGGCTACTGGGCGGCGCGGGTGCGGGGCGGGCGGCGCGACGGGTGGATCCGCCTCGGCGACGCGACCTATGCGCTGAGGGCGACCGAGATCGTCGGCGACGAGCGCATCCCCTACCTCGAGAGCTACGCCGGGAAGAACGGGATGAGCATGGGGTACGACTTCGAGGGCGAGATCATCCCCAGCGTGAACGAGCCGGTCCACACGTGGGAAGTGTTCTACTGGACGCCCCGCTAGGGCACGCCGCCGATCGCGCCGACCCGGCCGGCAACTCGCCGCGCGGCAACCACGCGGCGGCGAGACCGAACGCGCCCGTCAGCCCCTCCCAAGCAAGGCGTTCCGCGCCGGGGAGACCTGCTGACGGGCGCGCAGCCGCGCGCAGGAGTTTCGCGCCAGCGAAACTCCCGACGCGCCCCGTCAGGGGCGCGCCGCTTCCGCCTCCTGCCGCTCGATGTTGCGGTAGACCTCCTGGATGTGCCGGATGTCGTGGTTGCCCTCGTGGCAGGCGTACTCGTACATCGGCCCCTCGGTGGCCATCAGCGGAACCTCGGCGCTCCACGGCCGGTCCCAGGTCGCGGGGTCCTCGACCGTGAACGTGAAGTGGATCCGGTCGTCGGCCACCCGGGTGAACCGCTCCACCACCTTGAGGTGCCGGCTCGAGCCCTGCCACGCGCCCTTGTCGTTGAAGTGGCTGCTCTCGACGACGAGGGTGTCGCCCTCCCAGCGCCCGCGCCCGTCGCCCGGCCACTGGCGGATCTTGTCGGACATCGGCGGCGTCCCGTCGATGGGAACGATGCGCGGCCCGTTGGTGCTCTGCTCGGTGAAGATGACGACGTGGGTCGGCGTCTGCAGGATGTGGTGGATGTCGTTGTACGAGGGCGGCTGCAGCGGGGGCGCGTTGTAGCGGTAGTTGAGGCAGCGCTCGCTGTGCGGGCGCAGCTCGTAGCCGTCGAAGGCCCCGCGGTCGCCGCGCGCCGCCCGCGCCGCCGCCGCCCGCGCCTCGGCCTGCCCGTTGCGCGGGGGGATGCGGCCGTTCGGGGGGTCGACGATGAGCGAGGTGCGCCGGGTCGACAGCCCCTTCGGCACCGGGGTGGCGAGCCAGATGGCGTTGTCGTAGTGAACGTATTCCTCGTCGCGGTGGGTCTGGTCGAGCACCCGCGCGCGCTCCTCGGGGTCGTCGATCTCGATGACGAAGCGGGCCAGGGGGTCGGCCCCGTCGACGGTGAGCTGCGACTGGAGCAGCGCGAACTCCTCCTCGCTGTAGAACGCCTGGTCGCCGAGGTACTCCGGGCGCTCCATCGGCGTGAAGGTCTGGGTGGTCCAGTAGCCCTGCAGGTCGGGCTGGCCGTCCGGCAGCCGGGGCATCTCCCAGCTCGCGTCGGCCTCGGGGGCGCTCTGCGACTGGCTCTGGGCGAAGGCCGGCGCGGACGCCATCAGGGCGACCGCGAGCAACGTGACGATGGTTCGGAGACGAAGGTGCATCTCAACCCTCCCTGGGAGGCTGCCGTCGTTGTCGTCCGGAAAGGGGCATGATCGCTCAGGCGCCCGCCGTTCGCAAGCCCTTGCCGGTCCCGCCCAGCGAGAGCGGCGGGGCGCCCGCCTGACGGGTGTGCCGCGCCCCCGACCCGTGGCGAGCCGCGTGGCAAGCCCTTGGCAGCAAGAGCGGCCCGACCGCATGGCGCAGCCGCCCGTGTGGCTCCCGGCCGTCCCCCGCGGGGGCCGCACGGCCGTCGGCCCTTCCGCCACCCGCCGCCACGGAGGCCGCACGGCCGCCCCTCGGGGACAACCGAGGTGCTAGGATCGGCGAACCACGCAGTCACAGGAGAGCACCCATGATCAACGAACGCATCCCCCGCGCCGTCATCGCGCTGACCCTCGCCGCCGGGCTGGCCCTCGTGCTGCCGGGCGCCGCCTCGGCCCAGTCCCATCAGCCGCCGGCCGAGCCGCCGGCCGACTGGGGGCCGATCTCGATCAACCTCGAGGGATACGAGTATCCCCACCCCGTCGAGTTCATGAACTTCCGCGTCTTCGGCCAGGACGTGCGCATCGCCTACATGGACGTCGCGCCGACGGGGCCCGCGAACGGGCGCACGGTCCTCTTCAAGCACGGGGGCAGCTACTACGGCTGGTACTGGGAGAGCCAGATCGAGGCCCTCGCCGCCGCCGGCTACCGCGTCGTCGTGAAGGACCGCCTGGGCTGGGGCAAGTCGTCGAAGCCCATCCTGCCCTACAGCATGAGCCTGCACGCCTCGAACACGGCCCGGCTCCTGGACCACCTCGGCATCGAGAGGGCGGCCATCGTCGGCCACTCCATCGGCGGGCAGATGGCGACCCGCTTCGCCTTCCTCTACCCGGAGCGGACGACGCACCTCGTCACCGTCAACCAGATCGGCCTGACCGACCGGCGCGCGGGGCGCGGCTATGCCCCGTTCGACGGCGAGATCGACGCCGACCCCGACCTGCAGGCCGCCTACGAGCGGGACGTGCGGACCGACACGAACCGCTACGTCGAGTGGAAGCCCGAGCTCATCGAGCACCTGCGCATCCGCCACGGCCAGCGGCTGAGCGGCGACTGGCCGCGCCTGGCCTACGTGCGCCGGCTCGGCGGCAACCTGCGCTCGATGGACACGGTGGTCGACGACTGGCCCCACATCCAGACCCCGACCCTGATCCTCGGCGGCGAGATCGACGGCCCCGGCTTCCCCGACAACGTCAGGCGGGCGGCCGAGATTCTGCCCAACGGCGAGGCGTTCCTCATCCCCAACGTGGGGCACAACCCCCACGAGGAGGTGCCCGACATCGTCAACGCCGAGCTGATCCGCTTCCTCGGCACCGGCGCCGGCTCGACCGACGGGCAGTGAGGCCCGGGGAACGTCGAGCCGTCGAGCCCGAGGTCACGGTGGACGACGGCGGGACCGTCGAGCCCGGCAGAGAATAGCCGGTCAAGCGGGTAGGGCGGCGGCAGCCCACGGTCTGCAAGAAGCCATGCCGGACGCCCTGTCGGAGAAGGTGCTGGCCCGCATCGCCGGTGCCGAGGCGCTGTACCACCGGCTGATTCTCGTGGCCGCGCCGAGCGGTGCGGGCAAGACCGAGGCGTTGCGGCAGGTCGCGGCGAGCACGGGGGCGCGGCTCGTCAACCTCAACCTGGAGCTGTCGCGCCGCATGCTCGACCTCACCGGGCGCGAGCGGTCGCTCCGGTTGCCCGATCTGCTCGACGAGGTGGTGGGCAGGGACGCGCCGCTGGTGCTGCTCGACAACATCGAGCTCCTGTTCGACGTCGTGTTCCAGCACGATCCGCTCCGCCTCCTGCAGGGCGTGTCGCGAAACCGTACCATCGTCGCCACCTGGAACGGGACGCTGGCCGACGGCTACCTGAGCTACGCCGAGCCCGACCACCCGGAGTTCCGGCGGTACTCCCGGACGGCTCGCGGCGACGTGGTCGTCGTCTGCCCGGACGCCCCTGGCTGACGCCTGAGGGTCTCGGGCGAAGGATCTCGACAGGTAGCCGCAGGCGCAGAGAAGGGGCGACGGTGGATATCGCAGCTGGTTCGCTAGTGTGCTGTCCCGGAAATGCGTGTCGCAATGCGCGCCACCTTGTCGATGATCGACTGCGCCGTGGCAACCCAGGCGAACGGCGTCGCGGAGGCATTGTAACTGTCGATGAACGCCTGGATCTTGCTCACCAGATCCG
>JAJEEA010000395.1 GCA_022821235.1 Vicinamibacteria bacterium | reverse complement strand
GCGGCCTCGCCGCAGGGGCTGTGCTCGCCGACGAGCAGGCCGCCGGCGCGCCTTCGGTCAGACCGCGGTCCCGCCGCGGGGGCTGTGCTCGCCGACGAGCAGGCCCGCCGGCGCGCTTTCGGTCAGGCTGCGGCCCCGCCGCGGGGGCTGTGCTCGCCGACGAGCAGGCCCGCCAACGCCGCCGCCACGTCGGGAAGCAGCTCCCCCTCCTGCGGCGGCTCCGCCGCCCGGCTCGCGGCGATGGGGGTCACGGGGGTGTCGAGATGGGTCTCGATGAGCTGCCGCACCCGCGCCGCGTCCTCGGCCGTGGCCCCCTGCCGGCTGACGGCCAGCAGCACGCGCCCGTACCCGTCGCCCGCCAGCCGATCCTCGTAGTACATCGTGGTCTGGTGCACGAGGTCCACGAGGTCTTCGTCGTCACCGCCGGCCGGGCGGTGGCGGAACAGGATGAGGTGCCCCCGGCGCACGACGGCGAGCGACAGGTATCCACCTGCCGCGTGCACGAGCAGCCAGTCCGCCTCGGCGGGGGGACGGCCCGCGAGCACCGCGTCGATCAGGCCGAAGCTGGCGAGGTCCACCACCCCCGCGTGGGCCCCGCCCCGGGTGCAGGCGCCCTCGTACTCCTCGACGATGTCGCGCCGCACGAGGCTCACGACGAGCTCCCGCCCCCCGCCGTCGAGGGGGGCGCCGGGCGCGCAGGCCACCTGGGCGTCCTCGATGCGGAACGGCGCCGTCTTCCGCGCCTGCCATCGCACGAGCTGCTCGAGGTCGGCGGCGCGCGCGGGCACGTTGTCGAAGCGCAGCAGCGACACCTTGGCGGCGCTGTCGGGCACGACCAGGGCCACGCGCCGGGGCGCCCCGGGCAGGGCCAGCCGCACGTCCCGGACGACGTCGCGGACCGTATCGGGCTCGACGACGTTGGCGGCGTTGACGGCCGGGGTGACCACCCCGGGCGGAAGGGGCCGGGAGACGGCGGCGGCCACCCGGCGCTCGCGGTCGAGGACGACGCCGGTGACGCGGTCGGCCGCGATCTCGATGCCCGCCGACGGCGCGGGGGCGGCGAAGAGGCGGGACAGGCCGGCGAGCGCGCTCATTTGAAGAACGTGACCTTGTTGATCTCCTGCAGGGTGGTCAGGCCGGCCAGCACCTTCTCGACCGCCGACTCCCGCAGGAAGCGCATGCCCTCGGCCCGCATCGCCTGCTTGATCTCCGAGGTCGGGGCCCGGGCCAGGATCAGCTCGCGGAGCCGGTCGCTCAGGTCGAGCAGCTCGCACAGCGCGGTGCGGCCGCGGTAGCCGGTCCCGTTGCACTCGATGCACCCGGTGCCCTCGAAGAGCTCGCGGCCCCGCGCGAGGCCGGGGTCGAGGCCGGCCTCCTCGAGGGCCTCGTCGCTCAGCCGCGCCGGCCGACGGCACTCGGTGCAGACCATCCGGACGAGGCGCTGGGCGAGCACGCAGTTCAGCGACGAGATGAACTGGTAGGCCTCGACGCCCATGTTCAGGAACCGGCCGAGCACGTCGAGCACGTTGTTGGCGTGCACGGTGGTGAAGACGAGGTGCCCCGTCAGGGCCGACTGGATGGCGATCTGCGCGGTCTCCGAGTCGCGGATCTCGCCGACCATGATCTTGTCGGGATCGTGCCGCAGGATCGAACGCAGCCCGCGGGCGAAGGTCAGCCCCTTGCGCTCGTTGATGGGAATCTGCGTGACGCCGTGAAGCTGGTACTCGACGGGGTCCTCGATGGTGACGATCTTGTCCTCGGGCGAGTGGATCTCCGAGAGCGCCGCGTAGAGCGTCGTCGTCTTGCCGCTGCCGGTGGGCCCCGTCACCAGCACCATGCCGTAGGGCTCCTTGATGGCGCGGCGGAACCGCCGCAGCTCGGCGTCGGCGAACCCGAGCACGTCGAGCCGCAGCTCGCGGAACTGCTCGCTGATGGTCTCCTTGTCGAGGATGCGGATCACCGCGTCCTCGCCGTGCACGGTGGGCATCACCGACACCCGGAAGTCGATGGTCTTCCCCGGCACCCGCACCTTGAAGCGGCCGTCCTGGGGAATCCGCTTCTCGGCGATGTCGAGCTCGGCCATGACCTTGATGCGCGAGAGGATGGCCCCGTGGAACTGCCTGTCCACGGGTCGCATGGCCGGCTGCAGGGTGCCGTCGATGCGGTACTTCACGTGGACGGCGTCGTCGAGGGTCTCGACGTGGATGTCGCTCGCGCGGCGCTGCAGGGCGGTGTAGATCGTCGAGTCGACGAGGCGGATGATGGGGCTGATGTCGCTCGTCAGCCGCTCGACGGTCAGGCTGTCCTCGCCGCCCTCGTCCTCGTGCAGGATCTGCAGCTCGAAGCTCTCGGTCGCCTCGTCGAGGACCCGCTGCGACCCCTCGCTCTTCTTGAGGATGGACTCGATGGCCGACCGCGTCCCCACCGTCACCCGGAGGGGGGTGTCGAGCAGCAGGGCCAGCTCGTCGATCTTCGGGAGGTCGGGGTCGGAGACGACGATGACGAGGGTGTCCCCCACCCTGCGGTAGGGGACGAAGCCGTACCGCAGCATGAGATCGGCAGGGATCGAGCGGAACAGGCCGGCGTCCATGCTGAACCGGTCCATGTCCGCGAACTCCAGGCGGTAGCGCTCGGCGAGCCGGCGCGCCCGCGCGATCTCCTCCGCATGGTCGACCGCGGCCGGCCCGCCGTCGGCCGGCAGGTCGTCCGGCGGACCCGCTCCGAGCCCCGGGGCGCCGCGGCGGCCGCCCTCTTCCGCGCCGAT
>JAJEEA010000029.1 GCA_022821235.1 Vicinamibacteria bacterium | reverse complement strand
CCCGTCCCCGGCCGGGCCGAGGCCGGCCGGGCCGGACCCGTCGCGTCGTCCCAACCCCGCAGTCCCCGGCCCGCGGTCGCGCCGGGCCTCGGCGACGAGCCCCGCCTCGTAGAGCAGCTCGTAACGGTCGAGCACCCGCTCGGCGTCCCACGGCGCGGCCCCGGTTCCGAAGGTGATGTCGGCGCGGCCACGTCGCTCTCGCCGACCGCCGGCGGCCGGGGCCGCCTCGATCCAGGCGTCGAGGGCGGGCCGGATGCCCTCCCGCAGCAGGGCCGGCTCGCCGCCCCGGCGGTCCTCCCACGGCAGGAAGCGGTACACCGCCTCCCACCCGGCGGGATGCCCGGCCGCGAGCTGACGCTCGCGTACGAGGGCGAGGTAGGCCACCGCGATCACCCGGGCCTCGCCGTTCCCCGCCCCCGCGCGGTCCCGGTCGCCGAACGTGTACAGTTGCTCGACGTGAGCGAGGTCCATGCCGGTCTGCTCGCGGACCCAGGCGCGCAGGCCGAGATCGAGGGTACGGTGGCGATCGGGGTCGAGGGGACCGAAGGGCAGGGCGGGCGCGCCGCCGCCGCCCGACACCGTCAGCACGCGGGGCTCGGCCGCGGTGACGGCGACGATGGTGGCATGCAGCCCGACCGTGACGCGGCGCGGCATTCCGGACGAGTCTAGCAGCCCGTGACGGGGTCCCCGTCGCCTTCGAGTGGCGATGCGCCCGCCCGCGCCCGCAACGGCGCCGGCAGACGCCGGGCGCCCACCTGACCAGAGGCGACGGGGACGCACATCGGGTTCACGCAACCGAGGAGCGACGCCGGCCCGCCCGTGGTCGCCTGCGGCTCGGCCGGCGCCCAGCCAACCCTCCAGGGAGTCCGCGCAGTTCCGGGCGCAGACTCCCGGCGGGACTCTGCGCCGATCGCGGCGTAGAATCCCGGCAGGCGTCGTCGAGCGGCAAATCGGAGCCCGAGACGACGCTTGCACCGGCACAGACAGGATGCATCGCCGGTCGAATGCGGCGGGCCGTTGCCGCGGGCCGCCAACCGGAGAAAAACGACACCATGCAGATCATCCCCCCCATCGTGCAGCGCTGGATCGACGAGGGACACCACGACCCCGAGGGCTTCTGGGAACGGGCGGCCCGCCACCTGCCGTGGTTCCGGACCTGGGACCAGGTCTACGCCCCCGACCCGCCGACGTTCCGCTGGTTCGTGGGGGCGCGCACCAACCTCGCCCACAACGCCGTCGACCACCACGTGGCGGCGGGCGAGGGCGGTCGGGCCGCCCTGGTGTACCTGAACGAGCGCGGCGAGCGGATGGTCTGCACCTACGCGCAGCTCCGGTTCCACGTGACGCGGGTGGCGGCGGCGCTGCGCGCCCTCGGGGTCGGGAAAGGCGACCGGGTGACCCTCTCCATGCCCACGTGCCCCGAGGCGGTGTTCCTGATGCTGGCGTGCGCACGCATCGGGGCCATCCACTCGGTCGTGTTCGCGGGGTTCGGGGCCCAGGCCCTCGCCGACCGCATCGGCGCGAGCGGGTCGCGGGTGGTGTTCACCGCCGACGTCACCTACCGCAAGGGGAAGGACGTCCCCCTGAAGCCGATCGTCGACGACGCCCTGCGCGCGCCCAGGCACCCCGTCGAGCGGGTGGTGGTGCTGCAGCGCGCCGACCCGACGCCGCCCCTCGACCCCGCGCGCGAGATGTCGTGGGACGACTTCCTCGCCGGGGCGGCCGGGCAGTCGGGCGACTGGATCTCGATGGAGGCCAACGAGCCGGCGTTCATCCTCGCCACGTCCGGCACCACGGCCCGGCCCAAGCTCGCCGTCCACACCCACGGCGGCTACCAGGTGCACATCGCGAGCATGGCCCGCTGGTGCTTCGGGATGCGGCCGGGCGACGTGTGGTGGGCCACGTCGGACATCGGCTGGATCGTCGGTCACAGCTACATGGTCTACGCCCCTCTCCTGGTCGGCTGCACCACGGTGGTGTTCGAGGGGGCCCTCGACTACCCCGAGCCCGACAGCACGTGGCGGGCGGTGGTGGAGGAGATCGGGGCCACCGGCATCTTCACGTCGCCCACCGCCATCCGGGCCCTCATGCGCTACGGCGACGCCCCGCTCCAGGGCGTCGACCACGCCCGGGTCGAGCGCATCTTCTCGGCCGGCGAGGTCCTCAATCCGCCGGCGTGGGACTGGCTGCAGAACACCGTGCTCGGCGGGCGCATCCCCGTCATCGACCACATGTGGCAGACCGAGACGAGCGGCCCCGTCTTCGGCAACCCTTACGGGCTGGCGATGCTCCCGATCAAGCCGGGGTCGGCGACCCTGCCCCTGCCGGGCATCGACGCCGCCATCGTGCGCGGCGACGGCGAGCCGTGCGAGCCCGGCGAGAAGGGCATCATGGTGCTCAAGCGCCCCTTCCCGGGGCTGACCGCCTCGCTCTGGGGCGAGCCCGAGCGCTACGGGCGCGACTACTGGCAGAAGATACCGGGGGTCTACTTCAGCGGCGATTCCGCCCACGTCGACGACGACGGCTACCTGTGGTTCGGGGGGCGGGCGGACGAGATCATCAAGATCGCGGCCCACCGCATCGGGACCATCGAGGTCGAGAGCGCGTGCCTGAAGCACCCGGCGGCGGCCGAGTGCGGCGTCGTGGGGCGGCCCGACGAGACCCGCGGCGAGGTCATCTCCGCCTTCGTCCTCCTCAAGCAGGGCGAGACGCCCTCCGACGACCTGCGGCGGGCCCTGATAGAGACGATACGGCGCGAGCTGGGGCCCATCGCGGTGGTGGGCGAGCTGAACTTCGTGACGATGCTGCCGAAGACGCGCAGCGGCAAGATCATGCGCCGGGTGCTCAGGGCCGTCATCCTCGACCGCGACCCCGGCGACATCACCACCATCGAGGACGAGGGCTCGGTGGAGGAGGCGCGGCAGGCGTGGACGCAGATGAAGGCGGACCTGGCCGGCTCGGGCCAGTGAAGGCAGGGCCGGCGGCGCGCGGGCGCTCCAACGAGAAACGGCGCGGCCCCTGGCAGGGACCGCGCCGTTCGAGGCCCGACATCCGACCGGCCGCTACTGGTCGCGCCCGCGTCCCCGGCGGCCCTCCCCACGGCCGCGGGGTCCCCGGCGCTGGCCGCGGCGCTCCTCCATCCGTTCGCGGCGCTCCTCCATCCGCTCGCGCCGCGCCGCCATCCGCTGCTCCCGCGCCGACCGCAGCACGTCGGCCGCGGTCCGCTGGTCGGGCGTCAGCACCGCCCAGATCCCCGCCCGCGCCGTCGCCCGGGCGAGCGCCATCGCGCCCTGCGCCGTCCCCAGTTGGGCCGCCGCGGTCCGGATCGCGGCCTCGTCGACGTCGCCGCCGGTCCCGACCGCCTCGCGGAGGGCCCGGCGCGACGCCCGCGCCTGCTCCCCGGCCTCACGCAT
>JAJEEA010000091.1 GCA_022821235.1 Vicinamibacteria bacterium | reverse complement strand
AGCGCAACGGCGCGGGCAGGGTCGCGCCGCGCCGGGTCCGGGTGGGCGGCGAGCAGCCAAGCCAGCTCGGCGGCCGGCTCGGGCGCGTCGGGCGCGGCGTCGACCGCCCTCTGGTACAGGTCGACCGCCTCGTCCAGGGCGCCCTGCATCATCAGGACGTTGGCCAGGTTGTAGAGCGCCTCCCCGTCGTCGGGGCGGATCGCGAGCGAGCGGCGGAAGTGCCGCGCCGCGTCCTCCATGCGGCCCTGCAGCCGGAAGACGGCGCCGAGGTTGTTGTGGGCGAGGGCGTAGTCGGGGTCGAGCTGCAGCGCCCGCTCGAGATGGACGGCGGCCTCGTCGAGCCCGCCCGCCTGGAGGAGCGTCGTGCCCAGGTTGTAGGCGGCGGCGGGCGAGTCGGGCTGCAGGCGCACCGATTCCCGGTAGTGGACCACCGCCTCCGGCACCCTCCCGAACTGCAGGTACAACGACGCCACGTCGTCGTGCATCATCACCTGGTCGGGGTCGGCGGCCAGCTCCATCTCGAAGCCCACGATGTCCTCGGCGAGCTCCGTCGGCCGCCGGTCGCGGGTCAGCGGCCCGAGATCGGCGGGGCGCACCGGCACCACCTGGATCCACAGGTCGCCCATCTCGTTCGACGAGTCCTGGCCCCACGTCACCCGGCGGGGCGGCGAGAACCGGTTGTCGGGGTTGCGGGCGGAGTTGTCGTAGACGAACTCCATCGCCAGCTCGGTGCCCCGGGGCAGGACGAACGGCGTCTCGTAGCGGTAGAAGTCCTGCCAGTGGAAGTCCCAGTCGTCGATGCGGATGAGGGGCCGGCGGCTCCCGTCGGGCAGGGTGGCCCAGCCCCGCACCTCGTCGGCCAGATAGTGGGCGTGCGGCTGCACGCCGTGCACCTCGACGTCGACCGGCAGCACGTAGCGGTCCGCGCTGCGGTAGTCGGCCGCCCCCGGCGGAATGTCGAGGTCCTGCTTGCCGAGGCGGATGGTGAACGGGACCTTGGTCGGGGCCTCGTCGGTGAAGAAGAAGCCGACGCGCGCCTGCACCGGCTGCGGCTCGTCCGTCGGCGTGAGGTGGAGCTCGAGCAGCAGGTCCGAGCCGGGGTCGAGCCGCCACGCCATGCCCTCGGCCTCCAGCGGGCGCGCCTGCCCCGGCGTCCATCCCAGGAAGTAGCCGAACGGGAAGCGCGCGTCGAACGGGGTGACCCCCTCGTAGCCGGGCTCGGGGTCCTCGGCGTCGAGCCGCCGCGACGCCGGGGTCGGGTCGATCTTCAGGTTGGCGTGATGGACGACCCGCGGGTTCCCGGGCTGGAACTCGACGCCCTTCACGTACCGCGTCTCCCGCACCGGGATGGGGACCGCGAACTTGCGGAGGATGTCGTCGCCCTCGCCGCCGGCGCGGAGCCGGTAGGGCTCGGGCATCTCGACGACGAGGTCCGGGGCGCCGAGCCGCCAGCCCCCGGCCCGGGCCTCTCCCGTCGGCGGCAGGTCCGCCGGGTCCCCCGGCGGGGCGCCGGCGTCGACCCAGTCCGCGATCAGGTCGATCTCGCCGTCGCTCAGCCGCCGCTCGGCCACGAACGGGCCGCCGTAGCCCGGCTCCGGCTTCCACGGC
The DNA here is from genome assembly GCA_022821235.1 of Vicinamibacteria bacterium. Lineage (GTDB taxonomy): Bacteria > Acidobacteriota > Vicinamibacteria > Vicinamibacterales > UBA8438 > JAJEEA01. Next base: position 1,079 of record JAJEEA010000091.1, on the reverse strand, counting down.
GGCATCGAGCGGGTCAGCACCGACTGCCGGATCGCCCGCGCCCAGGGCCGGACCTCGCCGTAGGTGAGCACGCTGAACGGGGCCACCCCGCCCGGCTGATGGCAGGCGGCGCAGTGGGTCGTCAACAGGGGGGCGACGTCTCTCGCGAACGTGGCCGTCCCGGGGGCGGGCCGTTCCCGGGTCGGCGGGGCGGGCTCGATCTGACCGGCGGGGTGCCCCGCGGCGAGGCCCGATCCGAGCCCCGCGGCGAGGGCGGCGGCGACCGCCAGGGGCCGTGCGACGTTCCCGGGGCGTACGGTGCGCAGGCGGTCGGGCATGCCGGCGCCCAGTGTAGCAGACCCGCCGGGCTGCTCCCCGACCGCGGCGGTCGGGCGGAAGGACGCGGATCGAGATTCTTGTTGACCTGCGCCCCGCGAACGGGTAGTGTGCACCGTTGATTGCGCGTCAAGTGGAACTTTTTTCCCGCCGGAACCGGAACTTCCGGTTTGTCGGACTGCTTGCCGGCATCCGGCCGTGGCGGGTCTTCTGCGCTCATGGCGGCGAAGCGGCGCTCTTCGGGCTTCGGCAGTGGCACCAACCACCAAATGGTTGGATGGTGTTCCAAGGTTTTGGATTGGCGATCGTGCTCGGCGCCCGGGATTGCCGCGGAACATACGTTGATCCCGGGGCACGGGTTCCCGGAATGCGAACGGCACGGTGCTTGCTTGTAGAGGGGGCGGCACCGGCTCCACGGGCGCCGCGGAGCAGCGCTCTGGCAGGTCGTGGGGTCCCAACCCGGCGGTCGGTTGGGTGCGAACGGTGGCTACGGCTCTCGGAGGAGGTTCTGGATAATGCGTAAGCGTCTTGTTTTCGGTTGTGTGCTCGCGGCGGTGGCGGCGCTCGGCGTGCCCCAGCCGGCGTCGGCGCAGGTGGGCGGAGACCTGGCGGTCGGGTACTCTTTCCTGACGAACGACCAGTTGGCCGCGAACGCGTCCAACCTGCCCCTGGGCTTCTTCTTCGACACGTCGTACCAGGTGAACGAGGGCCTGTCGCTCGCCTTCGACGTGAACGGGCACTACCGGCGGGGCATCGAGCCGCAT
>JAJEEA010000313.1 GCA_022821235.1 Vicinamibacteria bacterium | reverse complement strand
GATCGCGTCGAAGGCTACCAACTGCACCTGACCAACCCCGACCAGTCCCGGACCTTCGTGTCGATCTACATGCACGAGAACAAGCTCTACATGCTGGAGGGCACGGTCCCGCGGGGATACCCGGAGCCGGCGCTCTTCCAGAAGTCTCTGGGCTGGCTGGAAGAGGACGGGAACGGGCTGCGCTACCAGGGCCCCTACTCGAACGGGTTTCCGGCGCCGCCCCGCGCGCCGGCGGTGTTCTAGGGAAGATCCGGCCGGACGGTCGGAGCCAAGGAGGTTGTCATGCGGTTCAAGCTCGGTCTCGCCGTCGTCTGCGCGGTCGCTTTCGTTCTGCCGGCCGGGGGGCACCATTCCCACGGCAACTACTCGGAGGAGTTCACGGACATAGAGGGAGTGGTGACCGAGCTCCACCTGCTCGTCCCGCATTCCTGGCTCTACCTCGAGGTCGCGGGCCCCGACGGCGAGCCGCAGATCTGGGCGCTGGAGGCCAGCGACCGCAACCACTTGGCGGAGAGCGGCATCACCCGCGGCTACCTCACGCCCGGTGACGCGGTCAAGGCGCGCTGCCACCCCGTCAGGGACGGCTCGCCGGGCTGCCTGCTCGGGTTCCTGAAGGCCCCGGACGGCGACGTGAAGGACTGGGACGGCAACAACGCACCGGCCCCCGCCGACTTCTGAGCTCTGCCGCACCCGGACGGGCGCGAGCGGCGGGGGGGCGCTACACGCGGGGTTGCGATGAGCTCTGCCGCACGCGGGCGGGCGTGAGGGTGACTTTCGGGGAATCGGGACGGAGGGGATACCGTCCCGGCCGCGGCCTTCCGACTGGGCGCTCGCCGAGCGGGCGACCTCGATGCCGGGTTGCTCGCGGCTCCGGGGATGCCGGTTTCAGTCCAGGGGGAGGTCGAGGTCGCGGCGGATGGTCGAGAAGTCGAAGGGCCGCTCCGAGCTGCGGTGCTCCCGGTGCTCCATGTCCTTCAGCAGCAGCTCGACCATCCGGCGCCCCGCCGCGGTTCGCACGCACTCGCGCGGGGTTCTGCCTTTCAGCGCCGGCAGCGGCCTGTCCGCCCAGTCGGCGTAGTGGCGGGCCTTGAACTCGGCGACCACGCGTTCCTCCTCCGGTGAGGCCGGCTCGCGCGGCGCCTTCTCGGCCCCGCTCATGAGAGCGGCCGGGTCGGCGTGCTCACGCGCGCGGTGGCGGATGCGGGCGCCGCACGCGGTCTCGATGCGTTCCCGCAACGTGTCGGCACGGGCCTGCGAGTTGGTTTCCACCCGCAGATCGGTGTCGCGCAGCTTGATGCGGCCGACGACGAGTCCGTCGCCATCCCCCCCAGTGGGGTCGGGGCGCACGAGCGTCCAGGTCGCCCACTCCCCGTCCGATGGCTCCCGCCAGGCGCCGTCGATTCCAGCGATGCGGGTATTGACGGCGCGAACGGCGCCGGGGGTGACCTCGAAGTGGTCCACCGTGAACAGCAGGGGGTCGCCGTCCTGGTTGCGCAGGTCGCGCGGGAGCGCGCCCCGCGCGTCGCAGTCTTCGACCGCCTCCTCCCAGCGCCGTATGAGGTAGCGTCCCAGGGAAGCGTCCCGGAGCCGCTCGACCGGCACCGCCCGGCGGCGCCGCAAGCGGCCCCGGGCGCGCCGGACGACCTCGGCCGCATGGAAGGGCGGCAACGGGCGCAGGTGGGTGCCGCAGAGCAGCGACAGGCCGTCGTGGTCGACGACGCGGCCCAGCACCGCGTGGCGCCGCGCGAGCAACTGCGACGCCTGAGTCTCGTGCACGGTGCGCCGCTCATCGGACAGCAGGTCGCGCAGTGCCAGGGTCTTCCCGGGCTCGACCGCCTCGATCTCCCACACCGACAGCCACGCGGCCCGTTGCGCCTTCATCCAGGCGCGTTCCTGCGGCGAGCACTGCCCACGGGCGGCACGGTAAGCGTCGGCGACCGTCCGGCCGTCCACCTCGAAGCCGTAGACGGACCAGGGGCCGGCGAGCGACGCCGCGGCGTGGGGGTCGGCGAAGTCGTCCTGGAAGGCCTGCCACCGCTCCCCGAACCTGTCGAGCGCGAACCGGGCGAGCCGGGTCGCCAGCCGCTGGTCCAGCTCGTGCATCGCAAGCGCGTTGCTGCGCCCGGCGTGGTCGGCTTCGTCGGCGGCGAGATGGCACTTCTTGTACTTGCGGCCGCTGCCGCACGGACACGGGTCGTTGCGGCCCGCCCGCGGTCGGAACGGTTCCGTCGGCGGGGGCGGGGCGAAGCCGGCGCCGGGCTCCGGATCGGCGGGCTGCGTCAGGTCGAAGTCGGTCGGGGCCGCGAAGGAAGCGGTGAGGCGCACCTCGCGGTCGTCGTCGTCGCGGTACGACTCGCAGACCGGCGCGGGCGTGTCGGACTCGAAGATCGCCGAGTGCCTGGCGAAGAACGCGCTGAGCGACCGTGCGGCGGCGGCGGCGATCTCGACATCGCGTTCGACGAGCGGGCGCGGCATGCCGTCCGGCTCCCGCCGCTCGACCAGCGGGTAGGCGTCGGGGCCCGCCACCGGCCACCCGTGCTCCATCGCTTCGCGCCGCATCGACGGCGGCAGCTTCGTGGCGGCGTCGAACGTCAGCAAGAGCAGCTCGACGCCCGGGCCCGCGCCTTCCTCGAAGGCCCCGGTCGCCGTGTCCTCCAGGTACCGGTCGAAAGCCGCGATGGAGGGGAAGATCGCCAGCCCGTGAACCTCGCCCAGCGCGCCGAGGATGGAGACGCAGGCGCCGTCGACGTCCAGGGCGGGGATGTCCATCCGGAGCACCTGGGTGTCGCCGGCGACCGTCCACGGCTTCGCCGCGAAGAGGGAGAGGCAGGCGTTGAACAGCTTCTCGACCGCGGCGGGCGATACGCGGCCCCACTCGAAGTAGCTCGGCGCGTCGTCCGCGTCGTCCGCGTCGGCCTGTATCGACGCGACCATCTGATCGACAAGCGCTTCCAGCTCGGGCGTCGGCGCGACGTTGACCGGTATCGCCCCGGCGACTTCCGCGCGTACCTCGACAGCGGTGGCGTCGTCGGCGACGCGGATGAGGTCGGGCCGGCGCGGCGGGCCGACCAGGGGCTGCGTCAGGGCGCTGCGCAGCGTCCTCGCGACCGCGCCCCCGGCGTCCTCGGGCATGACGACCGCCTGACCGACGACGAACCCCTCGGGCAGCTCCACCCAGAGCACGACGTCGGGACGGTAGGGCTCTTCGCGGTCGTGGACGAAGAAAGGAGTCGGGAAGCGACCGCCGATCCACTCGCGGAAGAGCTGCGGCTGGCCCGCAGGGCCACTTCCGTCGGGTGCGTCGCGTCGCGGCCTCAAGCGGGAGCCCTCTCGATCATGGCGGGATCATACCGCCGGGGGCTGCCGTGGTCGGTCGAGCGTGGAAGCGCCGCCGGTTCGAGGAGCGGACTATCGGTGGACGATTCCGGTCGGGCCCGCTGCTCGAGCCGCAGGGCGCACCAGCGGCTTCGACGGGGTCCTCGTGCCGCTCGCCGACTGCGCCAGGTAGTGGCGAGCCCGACGATCGGTTTCGACACGGGTGCCGGCCGCGCTCTAGTCCGGCAAGGCGAAGACGAACAGGTTGTTGCCCATGCTCGGGCGCAGCTCGGGCGTCAGGGGCGCGAAGTACACCAGGGTGCGCGAGCTGCCGGTGCTGACCGCGACGTACTGCCGGCCGTCGACGGCGAACGTGATCGGAAACCCGGTGATGGGTGAGCCCAGGTTCACCTCCCACAGCACGTCCCCGGTCTCCGCGTCCAGGGCGCGGAAACGGCCGTTGAGGTCTCCGCCGAACACGAGCCCGCCGGCGGTCGCGACGAGCGAGGTGGTGGCGGCCCGCTGCTCGTAGGTCCACATCAGCTCGCCGGTCTCCGGGGAGATCGCCTGCACTGTGCCGAGCTGGTCGGTGCCGGGCGCCAACTCGCTCCGCACGACGAGCGCATAGAGCGACGTGGCCACGCTGTCGCCGCCGGCCGTGGCCATCATCCGCGCGCAAGCGTTGCGCAACGGGAAGTACATCAGCTCCGTCTGCGGGCTGTAGGCGCCCGCCTCCCAGTCCTTGCCGCCCACCAGCGTCGGGCAGGCCAGCACCGTCTGCCCGTCGCCCGTGAAGACGACCTCCGAGTTCTCGGTGACCGCGCCGGTGGCGCCGTCGATGTCGCTGATCACGTTCTGCGTGACGGTCGGCGTCGCCCACAGGAACTCGCCGGTCTCGCGGTCGAGGGTATAGACGATGCCGGTCTTGCCGGGAATGCCGGTCACGACCTTGCGGACCTCGCCGTGCCGCAGCCGCGGGTTGATCCAGGGCACGGTCGCCGGGTCGGGCGCGACGGCGGTGTCGAGCAGCAGGCGCTCGAACGGGTGATCGAGGTCCCAGTGGTCGTTCAGGTGCTGGTAGTACCAGACGATCTCGCCCGTGTCGGCGTCGAGGGCCAGCGTGGAGTTGTGGTACAGGTGCTTCCTGTCGGTCCCGCCGAGCATGAACTTCGGGGCGGGCGACGTCACCGACGTGCCGATGTAGATGAGGTTCAGGGCCGGGTCGAAGCTGGGCACCATCCAGGCGCCCACGTGCTTGCGCTCCTCATAGGGCACGTCGCCCCAGCTCTCGTCGCCCGGTTCGCCGGGGGCGGGGATGGTGCGCGTCCGCCACAGCTCCTCGCCGGTCCGGGCGTCGTGGGCGGTGATGACGCACGCCTCGGGACCGCCCGCCGGGGTGCAGCTCCGCCCCGAGATGACCTTGCCGCCGGCGATGATGGGGCCGGAGGTCTGATTCGCGGGATGCGTCCGATAGTCGAGTATCTGCGTCTCCCAGGCGAGCCGGCCCGTCGCGGCGTCGAGGGCGAAGACGTAGTCGTCGACGCTGGTGTCGATGATGAGGTCGTCGTAGATGGCGAGG
>JAJEEA010000255.1 GCA_022821235.1 Vicinamibacteria bacterium | reverse complement strand
TCGGCGACCTGCGCGAGAACGCCGAGTACCAGGCCGCGAAGGAGCGGCAGGTCTTCGTGCAGGCGCGCCTCGCCATGCTGCGCAAGCGGGTGGCCGAGCTGTCGCTGCTGAACCTCGACCGCATTCCCACCGACCGCGCCGGCTTCGGCTCGACCGTCCACCTGCACGAGGTGGACGCCGACACCATCGTCTACCGGCTCGTCATGCCCGAGGACGCGGATCCCGAGAAGGGCTGGATATCCACCGCCTCGCCGATCGGGCGCGCCCTGATGGGCAAGGAGGAGGGGGACGAGGTGGCGGTCCCGACCCCGAGCGGCATCCGCGAGTTCGAACTGATCAAGCTCGTCACGATTCATGGCGAGTAGACCGCCCGCCCCGACCCCGTCGGGCATTGCGGCGGCTCCCACGCCGGTCGGCGCCAGGGCGCCATACTCGCCGCACCGGCGCACCGCCGTGGTACTGACCGGCACCGGCACCGCCGGCGCCTACCATGCCGGGGTGCTGCGGGCGCTGCACGAGGCCGGCGTCAAGGTCGACCTGATGGCCGGGCGCGGCATCGGCACCGTCGGGGCGTTGTTCGGCGCGGTGGACGGCGCCGACCAGCTCTGGGAGCGGTCGGGCCTGTGGGCGGCTCCCGGCGCGGCCCGGTTGTACCGGTGGCGCCCGGCGCTGGTCGCGGCCGCGGCGGTCCTCGGGACCGCGCTCGCCACCCTGCTCCTTCCCCTCGGGGTGGTCGTGGTCGCCACCCTGGTCTACGCGATCGCCTATTTCGTCCAGGTCGCGGGGTTGAACGGGACGTGGTTGACGAGCGGGTTCGGCCGGCTCGTCGACTGGGTCTTCGCCCCGGAGATGCTGCCGGTGTGGCTGCCGCGGGTCACGGTGCTCGCGCTCGTCGTGCTGCTGGGCGTGCTGGGCTGGTCGGCGGTGCTGACGTGGCACCGGGCGCGGCCGGGGCGGCGGGGGCGCGGGGCGCTGTGGTGGCTGCTGGCGGGGGCGCCGCTCGACGCCGACTACGGGCAGCGTTGGTTCGGCAAGGGCCTTTGGAAGTCGGTGCGCGGGGCCTCGGCGATGGCGCGCCCGAGCCCCGAGAAGTTCGGGCTCCGGTACACGCGCCTGCTCTCGGACAGCCTCGGCCAGCCCGGGTTCCGCGAGCTGCTGGTCGTCGTGCACGACCTGGACGCCTCCCGCGACCTCGTCCTCGCCATGCTCACGAAGAAGTTCAGGGGGCCGTTCTTCAGGCGCCGCGGCGCGGGCGGCGACCGGTCCCTGGAGGCCCTCGACCTGAGCGGATGGGCGGCCCGGCACGGGTTCGACGCCCTTGCCGCCTCCCTCGGCCTGCCGGTGGTCACGGAGCCGTGGTTCGTGCCGTTCCCCGCCGGCAGCGGCTGGCGGGGCGAGACGCATCGGCTGTGCGACCGGCCGGACGCGGTGGGACGCCTTCTCGACGAGGTGGCCCTCGCCGGCGTGCAGCAGGTCATCTTCGTGTCCGCCCGGCCCCCGCTGTCGGGTCCCCACGCCCTGGGGGGGCAACGGCGGGACGGTCGCGGCCGCATCGGCGAGTCGCTGCAGTCGATCGAGGCGGCGGCGGCCCGCGACGCCGTCGCGAGCCGGGCCCGGCTCTTCAAGGCTTTCTTCGAGATCCGCCCCGTCCACAATCCCCTGGGGCCCTTCGACTTCGCGGGCGCGTACGACGAGCGCTCGGACCGGGCCTGGACCCTCACCGACCTCGTCGATCGCGGCTTCGACGACGGGTACCGCCAGTTCGTCAACCCGGTCGTCGCCCCCGGCGGCGAGGAGATGGCGCCGACGCCGCGACCCCGCCCGCCGACCCCGGTGTCGCCGGCGGCGCAGGAGTCCGTCCGGTAGGCGCGGAGCCCGGGCCGCCGACCCGGCCGCTCCGGTGACGTCCGGAGTGGGTTCCCCGGGCTCAGTCCGCCCGTCCGATTTCCCTCGGGGCGTCGGCGCCGCGGCGCCGCTCGGACGCGGGCGGCGCGTGCAGGAACTCCTCGGCCAGCGCGTGGGTGGCGGCGAGGACGCGGTCGGGCTCGACCGATCCGAACTTCTCGACGAACCGGGCGACGGGCGCGACGGCCTTGGCCATGACGCGATGGCCGCCGGCGCTGCCGATGTCGCCGAACGAGCGCCGCACGAACTTGCCGGCGTCGCCCGCCTCGCCGAGGTGGCGGGCGCAGATCACCACGTTCTGCCGCACGATTCCCGACACCACCGACCACGATATCTCGTCCACCTGGAGCAGGAAGTCGGCGACGAACGTGATGAGGTCCTCGCGCTCGACCTCGCCGACGTGCGACGTGTACAGCGCTCCGTCGACCCGGCTGCGCTGCATCCCGGTCGACAGGCACGCCAGCCGCTCGAGGTTCGTCTCCGACCCCTCCATCTTGCGGACGAGGGCGGCGTTGGCGAGGGGGTAGAGGAAGCGGAACGCGTCGAGGTCCGACTCGTCGGTGTGGCGCGACAGGAACAGCGTGTCGGACTTGATGGCGTAGAGCATCGCGGTGGCGGTGCGCTCCGAGATGTTGGCGTCGACGGCGCGGAGGTGCTCGGTGAGGATGGTGCAGGTCGAGCCGTAGTCGGGCCGGATGTCCTTGAACGCCGCGCTGTACCCGGCGCGCTGGGGATGGTGGTCGATGACGAGGTCCACCCGGTTGAGCAGCCCCCCGAAGTAGTGCGGCTGCACGTCGACGGTGGCGATGCGGGGGAACTCGTTGAGGGAGCGGCGGTTGAGCAGCTCGATCCTGATGTCGAGCAGGTTGGCCATGCGGAGGTTCTCGGGCCGGGTGGCGGCCTGGAACGTCCCGATGATGGCGGTCGTCCGGGTGCGGCGGAGCAGCGTGCGCAGGGCGAGGCCGCTCGCCATGGCGTCGGGGTCGGGGTCGTTGTGCAGCAGGATGAGGATGCGGTCGGCGTCGGCGAGGTAGCGCTGGTACTGCTCGACCCGGGCGCGGGTGATGGACCGCTCCAGCGCCGCCCCCAGCGTGCCCCGGAGCAGGTCCGAGAGCGCCAGCCGGGCGACCCCCGACGCGGTCAGCAGCCGTTGGCGCTCCTGCTGCCTGCGGCTCCGGCGCTGCTCGGCGTCGAGCAGATACACCAGGGTGGCGCCCGCGTCGCGTATCGCCTCGATCGTCCGTCGCGGGCTCCGTCGAGGCGAGTCCTCGACGATGACGCAGGTGGCCGGGCCGACGTCGGCCTTCAGCCAAGTGTCGACCCGGCGCGGGTTGCCGACGTGGGCGGTGATGCCGGCGTCGTCCAGGCGCCGTCCGAGGAGGCGGTCTTCGACGACGAACTCGACGTCGAGGCGCGTTTCGAGCGTCCGGGCCAGGAGTCGGATGATCCCCTCGTCCTGGCAGACGGCGAGGCACTTCATGCTGCTGACCGTTCGGGCCGCTACGCAGCGTCCCGAGATTCCATTATAGTCGGTGCGGCCGTCGCCCGGCGGCGCCCGGCGCCGGCCCGACAGACGGGGAATCGGATAAGATGGCCTGCATCCGGGCGAGGAGTCGCCGTAGAACGGCGCGGACTCCTGGAAGCCTGGTTGGGCCCCGAGCGGAGCCGGAGGCGACGATTGGCGGGCCGGGAGAGCACCATGCACCGAGTCGTGACGTCGGTCGTCCTGGTCCTCGCGGGGGCGGCCGCGGCCTCCGCGCAGCCGGTGTTCCGGAGCGGCGTCGACCTCGTCCGGTTCGGGGTCACCGTCCTCGACGACGACGGCGAGCCGGTCTCCGGGCTGACGGCCGACGACTTCCGCGTGCTGGAGGAAGGACAGGAGCAGCGCATCGCCTACTTCTCGCGCGGACTCGAGCTCGACAGCGATCGCATCCCGCTGCACCTCGGGGTGCTCTTCGACGTCAGCGGCAGCATGACCGTCGACGAGGCGTTCGCCAAGACCGCGGCCATCCGGTTTCTGCGGGGGCTGGACTTCGCGGCCGACATGACCCTGGTCGAGTTCGACACCCAGGTGCGGGTGAGCCGGTTCACCCAGGCGGACTTTCCCCGGCTCGTGGAGCGCGTGCGAAGTCAGCGGGCCGAGGGGATGACCGCCCTCTACGACGCCCTCGGCGTCTATCTCGACGGCGCCTTCGCCCAGGACGGGCGCAAGCTGCTGCTGCTGTACACCGACGGCGCCGACACCCGGAGCCGGCTGCGCTACGGCGAGCTGCGCGATCTGCTGCGGGCCTCGGACGTGACCGTCTACGCGATCGGGTTCCAGGCCCGGCGGCGGACCATGAGGCAGATGCGGGAGCGCCAGCGGCTGCGGCAGATCGCGGAGCTGACGGGGGGGCGCGCCTGGTTTCCGATCTCGCGGGACGACCTGGACGAGATCTACGGGCAGATTCGCGAGGAGCTGGAGGCGCGGTACTCGCTCGGCTACGTGTCCACCGACAGGACCACCGACGGCGCGTGGCGCCGGGTGACGGTGAGCCTGCGGGGGGATCGGCCGGAGCTCGACGACGCCCGCATCCGCACCCGGGAGGGCTACTTCGCGCCCTACATCGAAGAGTCCGCGCCACGGTGACGCTGCGCGAAGCAGGCGCCCGTCGCGGCGCCGCGGCGCATCGAAGTCTGCCGCCGCGGAGGTTCCACGGCGCCGGGGTTCGACGCGGGCGGGCGCTCTCGTCGCCCGGGCGCCCGTCGGCGGCCATCGAGAGGCCCTCGTGCCTTCCACCTACGATCGCTTCAAGCTCGTCAGCGACTTCGAGCTGCGCGGCGACCAGCCCCGTGCCGTGCAGGAGCTCACCGACGGCCTGCGGCGCGGCGACCCCCACCAGGTCCTGCTCGGGGTGACCGGATCCGGCAAGACGTTCACGATGGCCCGGACCATCGCCGAGGTGAACCGTCCCACCCTCGTGATGGTGCACAACAAGACCCTGGCCGCCCAGTTGTTCCAGGAGTTCAGGCGGTTCTTCCCCGAGAACGCGGTCGAGTACTTCGTCAGCTACTACGACTACTACCAGCCCGAGGCCTACGTGCCCGCCACCGACTCGTACATCGAGAAGGAGGCGACGATCAACGACGAGATCGACCGCATGCGGCTGTCCGCCACCCGGTCCCTCTTCGAGCGGCGGGACGTCGTGATCGTGGCCAGCGTGTCGTGCATCTACGGGCTCGGCTCGCCCGAGGCGTACTACGGGCTGATGCTGCCGCTCGAGCGGGGGCAGCGGGTCGAGCGCGACTGGGTCCTGCGCAAGCTGGTCGAGATTCAGTACGAGCGCAACGACCACGAGTTCGACCGCGGCACCTTCCGGGTGCGGGGCGACGTCGTCGAGGTGCATCCGTCCTACGAGAACGTCGGCGTGCGCATCGAGCTCTTCGGCGACGAGGTCGACGAGCTGATCAGCTTCGACCCCGTCACCGGCCGGACCCTCCGGCGCCACGACAAGATCGCGGTGTATCCGAAGTCGCACTTCGTGACCCCCAAGGCGCGGACCCTCGAGGCGGTCGAGGCGATCAAGGCCGAGCTCGCCGAGCGCCGCGGCGACCTCGAGTCGATCGGCAAGCTGCTCGAGGCGCAGCGGCTGCACCAGCGCACGATGTTCGACCTCGAGATGATGCGCGAGATCGGTTACTGCCACGGCATCGAGAACTACGCGCGGCACCTGTCGGGCCGCGCCGCCGGCGAGCCCCCGCCGACCCTGCTCGACTACGTGCCGCCCGACGCACTGACCATCGTGGACGAGAGCCACCAGACCGTCCCGCAGGTGCGCGGCATGTATCACGGCGACCGGTCGCGCAAGGAGATGCTGGTGGAGCACGGGTTCCGCCTGCCCTCGGCCCTCGACAACCGCCCCCTGACCTTCGACGAGTGGAAGGGCCGGGTGGGCCAGGTGGTCTTCGTGTCGGCCACCCCCGGGCCGTACGAGCTGGACCAGAGCCAGGGGGTCGTCGTCGAGCAGATCATCCGTCCCACCGGGTTGATCGACCCCGTGGTCGACGTCCGCCCCGTCAAGGGGCAGGTCGACGACCTGCTGCACGAGATCCGGCAGCGGGCCGGGCGGCGGGAGCGGGTGCTCGTCACCACCCTCACCAAGCGGATGGCCGAGGACCTGACGCAGTTCTACCAGGAGCTCGGGGTCAGGGTGCGCTACCTGCACTCGGAGGTCGAGACCCTGGAGCGGGTGCAGATTCTGCGGGACCTGCGGCGGGGGGTGTTCGACGTGCTCGTCGGCATCAACCTCCTGCGCGAGGGGCTCGACCTTCCCGAGGTGTCGCTGGTGGCGATTCTCGACGCCGACAAGGAGGGGTTCCTGCGGTCGTCGGGCTCGCTCATCCAGACCGCGGGCCGGGCCGCCCGCAACGTCAACGGGCTGGTCATCATGTACGCCGACGTCGTCACCGACTCGATGCGCACCGCCCTCGACGAGATGCAGCGCCGCCGGGCGCTGCAGGAGGCGTTCAACCGCGAGCACGGGCTGACCCCCGAGTCGATCGTGAAGGACATCGACGACGTCCTGTCCGGGGTGTACGAACGCGACTACGTGACGGTGCCGGCGGTCCGCGAGACGGCGGAGACGTTCGGGTCGCAGGCCGAGCTCGACGACCATCTCCGGTCACTGGAGACGGAGATGCGGGCGGCGGCGGCCAACCTGGAGTTCGAGCGCGCGGCGGCCCTGCGCGACAAGATCCAGGCGCTGCGCAGCCCCGGCTACGCGCTGTCATGACGGGCGCGTTTCCCGCGTACGGGGGCGCCGACCGGGTGTAGAATGGGACCGGGTGTCCGCGCCGTGGAACGGTGCGGACTCCCGGAGGCTGGGCGTCAGGCGGAGCCGCGAGGCGACGATTGGCCGACTACGAGCCCGGGGCAAATCCGCCGCATTGGACGTTCGGTGCGGGGCTTCGCACGGGCTCGTCGTGTCGCGGTCGCTCGGTGTCGACGGAGGAGGACGAGAAGCTGCTCGAGAGATAGGAGGGCACCATGTTGGGATGCGTTCGGTGTGTAGCGAGACCCGCGGTAGTTGCGGCGGTCACGGTGCTCATCGTGGGCGCCGCGTCCTGGGCGCAGGGTCAGGAGTCGGCGCCGCTGGCGGGGCAGTTGGCCGCGGCCCTGGAGAGCGCGCAACTCGACAGCATCGCGGCCCGCGACCCGCAGGGCCCACAGGGCGACGACCGGTTCGTGGCCGCCCTCCGCTTTCCGGGACAGCTCATGGTCGTGTCCGCCCGCATGGACCCCCCGCTCTACGTCGAGCAGAAGCTCGCCGCCGGCAGCTTCCGCGACGTCTACATGGACCTCAACATGGCGTCGGTCGCCGAGACCAAGGTGCTGGTGACCGACGTCGGCGCCAACGGCCTGCAGGCGGGGGCGCCGGGCGACAGCGCGAACGTCGCCGGGAACGTCGTGATGTTCACCGACGACGCGACGGCCGATCACGCGGAGGCCGAAGCGAGCTACGCGCGCATGCTGCGGGCGCTGCTGGAGGCCGTCCCCTGATTGTCCGCCGGCGATTGGAGCAGGGACGCCGCGAGGCGACGCCTGGTCGAGGATCGACGGCGTGCGGTGCGCAATCCCGCCGGACTCCTGTCAGGGTGGTTGGGCGCCAGCGGAGCCGCAGCCGGCGACAGCGGCCGTGATGGGCCCGTGGTGAAGGATCCGCGTGGCATCGCCGCGAATGCGCGGGGACTTTCGCCACGGGCCGACAGGCGGGCTATGGGCCGGTCGGCCGCGTAGGTTAGAATAGACGACCGACCTCGGAGTGGGCGCTTGGCTCAGTGGTAGAGCATCGCCTTCACACGGCGGGGGTCAGTGGTTCGAATCCACTAGCGCCCACCACTTCCTCGTCTGACAACAGCCGCCGGCGGGGTTCCGTGGCGCACCGAAGCGTGCGCGGAGGCCCGCGGGTTGCCGGAGCGCCCGTGCGACCCGGTGTGACGAAGCGGCCTGCCGGACACGGGTGTCTTCGGAGCGGCTCGGCCCCGAGGGACGATGCCGGTCGGGCACGGTGCAGCGCCCGCCCAACGCCGCGGAGTCTTCGCCGGTGACCGCCGAAACCGCTTCGGGCACTGCCACAGGCCCGGTCGCGTCGGTCCTGTTCACCCCCGAGCGCATCCGGGAGCGGGTGCGGGAGCTCGGCGCGGAGATCTGCGCGGGCTACCCGGCGGGGTGCGAGCTCCACCTGTTGTCGGTCCTGAAGGGCGGGGTGGTCTTCGTCGCCGACCTGATGCGGGCGCTGGCCCGGCCCGTCACCGTCGACTTCGTCAGGCTGGCGAGCTACGGGTCGGGGACCCGCCCGTCCGGCCCGCCGAGGCTGACGAAGGACCTCGACGACGACGTCGCGGGCCGCGACGTGCTCATCGTCGAGGACCTGGTCGACACCGGGCGGACCCTGGCGCGGCTGATCGACCTCGTGCGCGCCCGGGGGCCCCGTTCCCTCCGCACCGTTGCCCTGATGGACAAGCCGTCGCGCCGCGAGGTCGAGGTCGGCGTGGACCACGTCGGGTTCACCATTCCCGACCGGTTCGTGGTCGGCTACGGCCTCGACTACGGCGAGCGGTACCGGGACCTGCCGTACATCGGGGTGCTCGACGCGACGGCCGCCGCGTCGCCGGCCGCGCCGGGGCGGGCGGACCGCGGGTGACGAGCCGGCGACCGTGCCGGACGTCCTGCAGCCGCTCTTTCGTCGAGCCTCCCGCCGGCATGGCGAACCGTCGGCGCGACCCAAGGTCAGGGCGTCGCGGCTGGCGTCGACGCCGGAGGGCGCGGCCGGCCGACGTGGGGGGGAGGTCCTCGACGGGGAGCTGTACGGCCGTCAGGCGGGCGGCGTCATCGGAAGGCCGCGGCCTGCCGCCGTGGCCGCCGTGGCGGGAGCTCGACCGGAGGGTGATAGGATGCCGGCGTGTCGCAATCGTCGTCACTCGAAGGAGCGGGAGAGATGAGAATGCTCGTCGCACTCTGCGTCGTGGCCGTGGCGGCGGTGGCCGCGGTCGGCGTGAAGGGGGCCGCCGCCCAGCCGCTGGAGGTCGGCGACGCGGCGCCGGCGTTCAGCCTGCCGGGCAGCGACGGCAGGACCCACAGCCTGTCCGACTACGCGGGTACCCCGGTGGTGCTCGCGTGGTTCCCCATGGCGTTCACCGGCGGTTGAACGGCCCAGTGCAGGTCGCTGCGTGAGTCCAGCGACGAGTTGAACGCCATCGACATGGCGTACTTCATGATCAGCGTCGACGACCCCGAGACGAACCGGCGGTTCGCCGAGTCGCTCGGCGCCGGCTTCCCCATCCTGAGCAATCCGACGCGGGAGGTCGCCGAGGCCTACGGGGTGGTGCCTCCCGGCGGACGCGGGTTCCCTGCCCGCTGGACCTTCATCATCGGCGGCGACGGCCGCATCCTGCGCATCGACAAGCGGGTCAACCCGTCGAGGGCGGGGCGGGACCTGGTGGCGCACATGCGCGACCTCGGTCTCGACTAGTCCCGACGGTCGCGGGCCCCCGGGGAGCAGACCCGCGGACACGAGCCCTTTATCGGGAGTTGACGAGTGACGACCACCGTACCGTTGCTGCTGTTCCTGCTGTCGGCCGCGATCATCGCGACCGTCTTCGCCGTCGTGGCCCGGTCGACCGCTCGGGCCGGCGAGGTCGACTACGCCCGCGCCAACCACCTTCGCAAGGTGTTCTTCGTGTCTCTGCTGGTCATTCTGGCGATCTTCCTGGGGCTGACGCTGCCGCGGCTGCCGTACCCCGCGGAAGCGGCGGTGCCCGAGCAGATCGTCAACGTGGTGAGCCGGCAGTTCGCCTTCTCGCTCACCGAGGGCCCGGGGCCCGACTCCATCGAGACGTGGGAGCGCGACTTCTCGCCGTTGGCGGAGGTTCGGACGGGGACGCTGGTCGAGTTCCGCGTCCGCACTCTCGACGTCAACCACGCGTTCGCCATCTATACGCCCGACGGCCGGCTGCTGGCCCAGACGCAGGCCATGCCCGGCTACGTCAACCGGTTGCGCGTGGTGTTCGACGAGCCGGGCACCTACAACGTGATGTGCCTCGAGTACTGCGGGCTGTCGCACCACGCGATGCGCGGCGTCGTCGAAGTCGTCGAGGAGGCCCAGTGATGAACGACGTTGCCGCCACGGACACGTATCCGGCGCAGATGACGCGCGTCACCCTCTACTGGGTCGCCGTCGGGCTCGTGCTCTTCCCGGTTCTGGCGATCCTCGGGCTGGTCATGCGCACCCTCCAGGCGGGGTTCTTCGCGGCCACGCCTCCCGAGTGGTTCTACGCGGTGATGACGCTGCACGGCCTGGGCATGGTGGGGGTCTGGTTCGTGGCGGGCCTGGCCGCCATGAGCTTCCTGCTGGCCAGGTACGTGCGACCGAGCCTGACGGTGTCGTGGATCGCGCTCGGCATGACCGCTCTCGGCGTGGTGATGCTGGTGGCGGCGACGCTGGTGGGCAAGCTCGGCGTCGGCTGGTATTTTCTCTACCCGCTGCCCTTCTTCTCGGAGGGCACGTGGCCCGACTGGGCCACCGCCGCCCTCTTCGGCGCGCTCGCGGTGCTCGGGGTGGCGTGGACGGTGTGGTCGGGCGACGTGCTGCGTGCAATCGCCGGCCGCTACCGGTTGAGCGAGGCCCTCGGGTGGCACTACCTCTCGGGCCGGGACGGGCCCGACGTGCCGCCGATCGTCATCATCGCCACCGTCAGTTGCATCGGCGTCCTCGCGGGCCTCGTCGCCGCCGTGGTGATCCTGCTTCTGATCGGCTGGGAGGTGCTCGGCGGCGGGACCGCCAACGATGCGCTGTTGATCAAGAACCTCACGTTCTACTTCGGCCACATGCTCGTGAACATCACGATGTACTTCGGGGTGGCGCTCGTCTACGAGATCATGCCCGCGTACACCGGCCGGCCGTGGAAGACCAACACGCTGGTCGTCCTTTCCTGGAACACGGTGCTGGCGCTCGTGATGTTCGCGTACCTGCACCACCTCTACATGGACTTCGCGCAGCCGCGCTGGCTGCAGGTGCTGGGCCAGCTCTCGTCGTACCTCGTCTCGGTCCCCGCCGCCGTGGTCACCATCTTCAGCACGCTGGTGCTGACGTACCGGTCGCAGATGGGCTGGAGCCTCGCGCCGACGCTGCTCTACCTGGGGGTGATGGGTTGGGCCATCGGCGGCGTCGCCGCCGTCATCGACTCGACGATCACCGTCAACCAGGCCTTTCACAACACCCTGTGGGTGCCCGCGCACTTCCACACCTACTATCTGATGGGCGTCGTCCTGATGATCCTCGGCGGCGTGTACCACTTGGCGGTGGCGCTCACGTCGGAAGCGGAGAACGTGAAGCGGTCGCGGGTGATGGCGGCGCACCTGGTGGTGGGCGGATACGGCCTGATGCTCTCGTTCTATCTGGCCGGCGCCGACGCGGTGCCGCGGCGATTCGCCGCCTACCCGATGGAGGTGGCCAACGGGCCGCTTCTCGCGGGCATCTCGCTCGTCTTCATCATCCTGTTCGGCGGGCTGGGGCTGTACCTGTGGGACACCGGACGATTGTGCGTCCGCGCGTTGCGCGCCTGACGCCCGCGACCGCGGTCGCCTTCGCCGCAGCGTTTCTGGCGGCGGCCGGCGTGCCGCCGGCAGCGGGGGCGGGGCCGCCGTCGCCGGCGGACGTGGGCGTCGCCGCTCCCGACGAGCCGCCCGACGAGGCCCGCTACGTAAGCCGGGAGGTGCCCGACATCGCGATTCGCACCGTCGCGGGCGAGATCCCCCTCTCCGCCCTGTGGCGGCGAGGGCCGCTGGTGCTCACGATGGTCTTCACCCGGTGCGCCGGCATCTGCTCGCCCTATCTGCGCGCGCTACGGCGCGCCGACGAGGCGCTGGACCTGCCCGACGACGTCCAACGGGTGGTCCTCAGCTTCGACCCGCGCGACACGCCGGACGACATGGGGAGGACGGCCGAGCACCTCGACGTCGCCGGCCGCCCAGGTTGGGTGCTGGGGGTGGCGGCTCCGGCGGACGTCGATCGGCTGGCCCGCGCGCTGGGGTTCTGGTTCGAATGGGACGAGGGTCGGCGGCAGTTCGATCACCCCGCCCTGCTCGTGGGCGTTCGGGAAGGACGCGTGGCCCGGCTCCTGGTCGGCGGCTCGGTCAACGCGGCGCGATTGGGGGAGGTCGTTCGCGAGGCGCGCGGGCAGTTCATCGCGAGCTATCCGCTGCCGGGCGACGTGCTCTTTCGCTGCTTCGACTACGACCCGGTCACCGGCGCCCCGACGCTGGCGTGGGGTGCGCTGGTGCTGCTGGTGCCCGCGCTGGGGACCACGGTCACCACCCTCGTCCTCTTCCGGAAACCGGGCCGTCGCCGCGTCGGCGCGCGACAGCCCGGCCCGAGCTTGCGAGCCCCATGACGCCGCAGCCCGGGACGGGGCAGGTCAGGCGTCGCGCGGCGGGTCGGCCTCGGCCGGCTTCTCCTTCGCGCCCATCTCGTCCTTGAACCCGCGGATGGCCTGACCCATGCCGCGTCCGAGCCCCGACAGCCGGTTGGCGCCGAAGATGAGCATCAGAATCAGGAAAATGATGATCAGCTCGGGGACCCCGAGCGTGCCGATGAGCGCGAACACCACGTGATCCATCACAAGGCACCTTCCTCGTCGAAGCCGAAAGACTCGAAAACAAGGATATCACGTCCGGGCGCGGCCCGCCGATTCGTCCCTTCGGACGCGGGGCGGGGCCGGTGTCTCGAGTGGTTCCCGCGGCCGGCGAAACCGGCGACCAGGCCGGCGCCGGCCGCCGGGGAGGGCCCGCGGCGGAGCTCGTCGGCGGGGGACGACCCCGGCGGGGCCGCCCGACCGGTTTTGCCGCCGCTCGGAAGTGTGATAGATCGACCGGCTTATGACATCAGAGCCCCCGACCCCGCCCGCCGCCGACCCCGGACCCCAGCGCCCCGCCAAGTCCGCGGCGGAAGCCGCGTTCGACGAGAAGCGGCGCAAGATCGGCCTCGTGGTCGGGCCGCTGGCGTTCCTGCTGGTCCTCGCGTGGCCCTTCGAGTCGCTGACGCCCGAGGGGCACCGGCTCGCGGCGGTCATGGCCCTCGTCATCGTGTTCTGGGTCACCGAGGCGGTGCCGCTGGCCGTCACCGCGCTGCTGGGGCCGGCGCTGGCCATCTTCCTGCAGGTGGCGCCGGCCGGCGAGACCTTCCGGCCGTTCGCCAGCACCACCATCTTTCTGTTCATCGGCAGCTTCATCCTCGCCCGGGCCCTCTTCGTGCACCGCGTGAACGAGCGGGTGGCGTTCGGGGTCCTGTCGCTGCGCATCATCGGGGCCCGGCCGACGCGCATCCTGTTCGCCTACGGCCTGATCGCCGCCGCCCTCTCGGCGTGGATGAGCAACACCGCGACGGCGGCGATGCTCGTCCCCCTCGGGATATCGCTGATCCGGTTCATGGAGTCGACGGCGGACATCCCGAAGAAGTACGGGACGGCGCTGATGCTGATGACGACGTACTGCTGCTCGCGCGGCGGCATGGCGACGCCGGTCGGCACCCCGCCGAACCTGATCGCGGTGGGGATGCTCAGCGAGCAGCTCGACTACCGGATCACGTTCGTGCAGTGGATGCTGTTCTCGGTGCCCATCGTGGTCGTGCTGATGGCGATCGTCTTCGTCTACCTCAACTGGGTCGGCCAGACCGGCATGAAGGAGATCCCGGGCACCGACCGCATCATCGCCGAGCGCAAGGCCGCCCTCGGGCCGTGGCGCCGCGGCGAGATCAACGCGGTGATCGCGTTCGGCGTCACCGTCTGCCTGTGGGTGGGCCCCGGCCTCCTCGCCCTCGTGCTCGGCGCCGACCATCCGGTGGCGAGTTCGGTGCTGGCCAGCGTGCCCGAGGCGGTGGCGGCGCTCGCGGGGGTGGCGCTGCTGTTCCTGCTGCCCATCAGCCGGACCGAGCCCACCACCATCACCTGGAAGCAGGCGGCCCAGATCGACTGGGGGACCATCCTGCTGTTCGGCGGCGGGCTCGCCCTCGGCGGCCTCGCGGCGTCGACGGGCCTCGCCCGGGTCGTGGGCGAAGGCATCACGGGGCTGGTGCCGACCAGCGAGCTGGTCACCCTGACGTTCGCGGCCGCCTTGTTCACGGTCATCCTGTCCGAGACGATGTCGAACACCGCGGCGACCAACATCGCGGTGCCGATAGTCATCTCGATCGCGGCGGCGGCGGGGGTCAGCCCGATCATCCCGTCGGTCGCGGCCGCCCTGTCCGCCTCGGTGGCCGACGCCCTGCCGGTGTCCACCCCGCCCAACGCCATCGTCTACGCCTCGGGCCGGGTCCGCATCACCGACATGATCCGCTACGGCGTGCTGATGGACCTCATCGCCGTCACCGTCGTCCCCGCCCTGGTGTTGCTGATCGCCACGCGCTTCATCGGGTGACCGCGGCAACCGGGGAGTCGCGGGCTCCGGGGTTCTCCACGCGGGGGCGAAAGCAAGTGGAATACGGGGCCGGCGGGATCATGGATCGGTGGTCCCCCGGTGCGGCTCGCCCTCCCGTCCCTGCCGCCGCCAAGGCGTCCCCGGCTCGGCGCCTCGGCCGCGGCGTCGCGTGAACCGGCGGCGGGCCGCCTCTCGTTTCGTGGCTGAAGGAGCAGCCGTTCCATGAGCGAACCCGCCTCGAGCTCCCGCCTGCGCTACGCCGTCGACTAGACGCCGTCGGACGGGCTGACCCTCGGGCTCAGCCTGCAGGTGGCGACGCTCGTCCTGACCGGCATCATCCTCATTCCCATCATCGTCCTCAACGCCGCCGACTACCCCGAGGGGCTGGAGTGGGCGGTGTTCGCGGCCCTGGTCGTCAGCGGTCTCTCCACGATCCTGCAGGCGAGGCCGACGGGTCCGATGGGGGCCGGCTACGCCCTCTACATGGGCACGTCGGGCGCGTTCATCGGCGTCTCGGCGGCGGCGGTGGCGGCGGGCGGCCTGTCGCTGCTCGCGACCCTCGTCGTCGCCTCGTCGCTGGTGCAGTTCTTCTTCTCCGCGCGGCTGTCGTTCTTCCGCCGGCTGATCACGCCGACGGTCGGCGGCACCGTGATCATGCTGATCGCGGTCAACGTGTTCCCCATCACCACGGACATGCTGTCGGAGGTCCCCCCCGGCGTCGACCCCGCGTCGCCGAGCGGGCCGCTGGTCGCCTTCGTGTCCTTCGTGACCATCATCCTGGTGTCGCTGTACGCGCGCGGCGCCGCCCGCCTGTGGGCGCCCCTCTTCGGCATCGTGGTGGGGACCGCCGCCGCCGCCCCGACCGGGATGCTGGACTGGACGCCGCTCGTCGACGCCGCCTGGTTCGGCCTGCCGCAGAGCGGCTGGCCGGGCCTGGACCTCTCTTTCGACGGGCGGTTCTTCGGCCTCCTCGTCCCGTTCGTCATCGTCACCGTCATCGGGGCCATCGAGACCTACGGCGACGCCATCGCGATACAACGGGTCTCGCACCGCACCGCGGTGCCGGTGGACTTCAAGGTCGTCCAGCGGGCGCTGAACGCGGACGGCGTGGGCAACCTGCTCTCCGGCCTCGCCGGCACGGTGCCCAACACCACCTACTCGAGCAGCATCTCCATCGCCGACCTCACGGGCGTCGCGGCGCGGCGGGTCGCCCTCTGGGGCGGGATCGTCATCGTCCTCACCGCGTTCATGCCCAAGCTCCCGGCGCTGCTGCAGGTCGTCCCCGACCCCGTTGCCGGGTCGTACATCTTCATCTTCGTCGTGCTGCTGTTCCGCCAGGGGGTGCGACTGGTCACCACCGGCGGGTTCGGCTACGAGCGCGGCCTCATCGTGTGCATCTCGTTCTGGGTGGGCCTCGGCTTCCAGTACGGCGCCATCTTTCCCGACCACCTGCCCGACTGGTCCCGGGGCATCCTCGACAACGGCATGGCCGCGGGGGGCATCGTCGCCATGGTCCTGACCCTGCTGGCGTCCCTCAAGCAGCGCGCCCACCGCGACGTGCTCGAGCCGAGCGTGCGCTCGCTCCCGAAGCTGCGCGCCGCCCTCGACCGCGCGGCGGAACGCGCCGGCTGGGACGAGCTGGCCGTCAACCGCCTGCAGCTCGCGGGCGAGGAGGCGTTCCTGTACCTGCTGGAGCGCCAGGAGGCGTCGAGGCCGCAACCCGTCCGCGTCGCGGTGCGGCCCCTCGACGACGTCCTCCAGATCGAGCTCGTCGCCGGTCCCGACGACGTCAACCTGGAGGACCGCCTCGGCCGGCTGGACGAGGACCACGAGATCGCCAGGGACGTCGGCCCGCGCCTCCTCCGCCACGTGGCGAAGGAGGTGAAGCACGAGCAATTCTACGACCTCGACGTGCTCACGGTGACCGTCGACACCCGGCCGCTCGCGTGAGACGGGAGGCGGGAGGGGCGGCGTCGAGCCAACCCTCCGGGCCGACCCGGCGCTCCCGGCGCGGGCCGTCGTCTGCGGCGCGGACTCCAGGTCCGCCGTGCCGCGGACCCGTGCGCCGGAGCGCGCCACGACCCGCCTGGAGCTCTCGGCGGTTGGCGACGAGTCGTTCCTATGAGTCACAATGGAACGGATAGCGAGTCGTCCCGGAGGGAAAATGCCATGCGCCAATTGACGATCAGGGGGTTCGACGCCGAGTTGTCGCGCTGCATCCGGGGCTTGGCGGCCCGGGAAGGCATCTCGTTGAATCAGGCGGTACTGAGGCTGCTTCGTCGAGGCGCAGGTCTGGGGAGGGAGTCTGCCGGCGCGCACGTCGTGGGTTCGTCACTCGATCACCTGATTGGGACCTGGACCCCGGAGGAAGCGGAGGAGATGGAACGCGCCATCGAGGAGTTCGCCCGAATCGACGAGGCCATGTGGCGGTGAAGATCCTGTTGGACTCCAGCGCCTACTCGCATCTGAAGCGGGGCGACCGCCGAATCGCGGAGATCGTGCGCGGTTCGGAGGAGATTCTCCTCTCGACCATCGTCATCGGCGAGCTGCTCTACGGCTTCCGGAATGGCTCCCGCCTGGAGCGGAACCTGCAGGAGCTTGAAGCTCTTCTGTCCAGCCCGTACGTGACGGTCATGACGGTCGGCTTCACCACCGCCGACCGGTATGCGCGGATTGCCGCCTCCTTGCGAGCGAAAGGGCGCCCGATTCCGGCGAACGATATCTGGATTGCGGCGCACGCGCTGGAGGCAGGCGCCGATCTCGTGTCCTGCGACCGGCACTTCGAGCACGTCGACGGGCTCGCGCTGGTTCACCTGCCCGTCGATCAGGAGTGAACACTGCGTTCGTGGGCTTCTCGGGGGGCCGCACGACATCGTCAGTCCCGCACGCATTCGAGCAACCGGTTGCAGAGCGTCCCGACGTACTCGAGGTTGCCCACCGCCCGTTGGGCGTCCGACTCGTCGAAGAGGTCGCGCGGGGCGAGGCTCTGGCGCTCGTCGCCGTAGAACGCGATGCCGCGGTCGCCGGCCATCTCCGTCGATATGGTGGCGAGGCGGTCGACCTCGGTGCGGAACCACTCGGGGAAACGCGCGGCCTCGCGGCGCAGCAGCTCGGCGACGTCGTGGGTCCGGGTCGGCTCGACCGCGGCGAGGCGCAGGGCGCCCTTCAGGAACAGCTCGACGCACTCCTGTGACTCGCGGACGACGGTGGCCCAGAGCCCGCGCTCGAGGGCGAGGCAAACCAGCTCCACCCGGCTCGCGGCCTCCTCGATGTAGAGCCGCCCCATGCGGGAGCTGGTCATATCTCGACCACCTCGCCGAACCGGAAGTCCGGCTTCAGGTCCCAGTACCAGCTTCCGTCGTCGAGGAAGACCCGGCGGCTCCCCAGCTCGCGCATGCGGGCGCGCATGGCGTCGAGCACCGTTTCGAAGAACTGCCCGCGGTCGACGAGGAGGATGCCGTCCTCGACGATGTCGAGGTAGAGGGGGCTGTGGAAGCGCGCCTCCTCCGGCGTCTTCGTCACGAGGTTCCACTCGACGGCCGGCAGGACGCGCCGGCGACGTGCGTGCGACCACGCAGCCAGGAGGGGACGCCGGCGTTCGGCCAGGCTGCGTGGGAAGCCCTCCGCGATCACGAGGATGTCGACGTCCGATTGGGCCGTGCCCTGGCCGCGGGCGAGCGAGCCGAAGAGCACCAATGAGCGGAGGCGGGGGCCGAGGAGCTCGCACCACGCATTGCCGGCCGCGACTATCGACGTGCGGAACGGTTCCGGCACGGATGCCGGCAGGCTCGCGATCGAGGGCGCGGTGGAACTCACGCTCGGATCCTACCAGCGCAGACCCGGCAGGGGTCGGCGCGACCAGGGAACTGGACCACGTCGAGGACGTCGCGGACCGAATGTGCGCCCGGGGCTTTCGAGCGCACGTTCAGGGGTCCCGGGGCGGCGATGGCTACGGACCCGTCCACCGCGCCGAAACCCCGCCCGGCATGGTGCTGTCGGTGCACCCGGGACGCGGCAAGGCGATTCCCGTCACTGTCCCCGGTTCGGGACCAGAAACAGGTTGGTCATGTCGCCGCCGAGGTCGATGGTGCGCAGGTATCGGTAGGTCGACGCCTCGTGGAGGTCGATGGTGGCGCCCGCCTGGTGGACGTAGAGGAGCTGGCCGTTGGTGCTCACGGCCAGCGACATGCGCGGGCGCCCTTCGAAGACCTCGCGCCGCTCGACGCGCCGTTCCACCAGGTCGAAGGTCCAGATCTCGTAGTGGCCGATGCGCTTGAGCACCGCGTAGGCCTTGCGCCGGTCGGGCGAGAGCGAGAACGAGGACAGCGGCTCGTCCGGGCCGAGGGTGTAGAAGTCGACGTCGCGCTCGGCGAGGTTGATCCGCGCGATGCCCATGAGGCGCCGGTTCTGCACGGGGTCGCTCACGCGGAAGAGGTTGGTGAAGTAGCCGGGCTCCTCGTTCCGGTCGACGCCGAAGCCGAAGCTGAAGCGCTCGAGGTCGGGCGCCTCGACCGACGACAGCTCCCACCGGTCGACCACCTCGAACGACCCGGTGTCGAGGGCGAGGATCTCCCCGCCGAACAGGTAGAGCACGCCGCCGTCGGGCGAGAACATCATGCTCGCGCCGGTCCGCTCCTCGCCGTCCGGCCACGGGATCTCGCGCATGACCTCGTGCGACGCGAGGTCCACCTGGAGGAGGCGGCGGGGGGCGATCTCCCACCGGTCGAGGTGCTTGATGGCGGTGTCGGCGAGGAGAACGGCGTAGGCGTCGTCGGGCGACACCACCAGGCTGCGGATGCGCACCTTCGTCGAGCCCTCGCTGAGGGTGAGGGTGTCGATGGTGCTCCGCGTCTCGAGGTCGATCACCTCGATGTGCTCGAACGTGCGGTCGCGCATGTACATGCGGGAGCCGTCGGCCGACATCCGCATGTCGTTCGGCGGTCCCCCGAGGGTCATCTCGATGGTGTCGACGACCTGCTCGGTCGCCTCGTCGATGACGTAGATGCGGTTGGGGAACGCGCCGACGTAGAAGGTGCCGTCGCCGCCCGTCAGCTCGCCGGCGGGCTGGGCCGCCGCGCCGCCGGACAGGAGGGCGAGAATCGCCAGTGTGCGGATCAGATCGCGCATGAGATCGAACTCCCGACGAGGGACGGGCCCCTGGCCCGGCCAAACGTCGCCTGCGGTGCCGTCGCGGCCTTGCGGCGCTTTCGCGCCAGCCGACCCCCGGTGAGTCGGCGCTTCGGGTGAGCCGGCACGTCCCGCGCGCCCCCGGGGAGCGGCCCGTTCCACGCCGCGGCCCGCCAATCGTCGCCTGCGGCTCCGCTTGGCGCCCAGGCGACCCCTCCGGGAGCCCGTGCCGTCCGCGGCGCAGACGCCTACGGAAAGATCAGGTCGATGTTGCGCCAGTCCTTCTGGGCGGCGGCGCACTTGCCGGTCCAGTCGGGGGTGTGGTTCAACTGGTCGGGCACGTGCGCCGGCCAGAAGCAGCCGCGGTGGCAGTCGAACAGGTCGCGCTCGACCGGCTGGCACAGCCCCGCCGTGCCGCCGTTGCGGTCCGCCTCCCAGCCCGGCTGGAACACGAGCGAGCAGCCGAGGGGGATGTGCGGCCCCTCGGGCTGCTGGGGCGGGCCCGAGCCCTCTTGCAGCGCGACGACGTCCCCGTCGGGGGACGCGTCGGGCGGCGGGGCGGCGACGGTCCGCTCGACGCGGGCGGCCTTCTGGTTGATCGCTCTCAGGTGTCTCATCGTCTCACCGTCGTTCACTCGAACCGGCGCAGGTCGCCGCCCGGCGGGAAGAGCACCGGGCGCCCTGTCTCATGATCTAGCCCGCCCATCGTCGCCTGCAGCTTCGCTGGGCGCCCAACCAAACCCTGCCAGGAGTCTGCACCGTTCTACGGCGCAGATCCTGGCCGTCGTTCACTCGAACCGGCGCAGGAACTCCGGGTTCCGTGCCGCCAACTCGCCGTAGACGCGCAGGCAGACGTCGGTCCACCCGCGGATCCACTCGCAGTAATGCAGGTTCGGCCGCTCGCTCGTCCCGTAGCGGGTGTGCGCCTCGTGGTAGCACCCGCCCGAGCACAGCGGCCGCGCCCAGCACGTGTGGCAGTCGGTCTTGTTCGCCAGGTGGTGCCGTTCCAGGAACGCGTTCTGCGCCTCCCGGTCGAGGCCGTCGTCGACGGTGCCGAGCTTGTGCTCGTCCGAGCCCGCGAACCGGTGGCACAGGGCGACGTCGCCGCCGGTGGCGACCCCCACCAGCCCCAGCCCGGCCCCGCACGGGTAGGCCTTGCTGGCGCCCTTGTGAATCTCCTCGAGGGTCTCGCTCACGTTCGAGAACCCGTGGTGCTTCCCGGCCAGCGCCGCCTCGAGGAACTCGTCGGCGAGGGCCGTGAACTGCTCGACCATGTGGTCGAACCCGTCCCCGTCGAGCGCGTACTCGCGGCCCGGCGAGGTCGTCACGGGGGCGAACCCCACCTCCCGGAACCCGATCTCCTCGGTCAGGTGCCGGTAGATGCTCACGACGTCGCTGACCTGCGAGGTCAGGGTCACCCGGGCCCCGACGGGCCGGCTCGTGTGGCGCCGCAGCAGCTCGCGCACCCGCGGCAGCAGCACGTCGTAGCTCCCGCCGCCGTCGTGGAACACGCGGAAGCGGTTCTGCATCTCGCGGGGGCCGTCCATCGACACCGTGACCGAGATGTCGTTGTCGGCGAGGAACCCGATCATCTCGCCGGTCAGCAGCGTCGCGTTCGTCGTGAGGTTGAACTCGACCCGCTTGCCCCGGGCCGCGGCCTGCTCCCGGGCGTAGGGCACGACGCGGCTCAGCACCGGGTAGTTCATCAGGGTCTCGCCGCCGAAGAAGCTCACGTGCACCACGCGGTTGTCGCCCGACTCGTTCATCAGCAGGTCGACGCTCTTGCGGGCGGTCTCCTCGCTCATGAACTTGGGCTGCGACCCGTTGGTGGTATCGACGATCTTGTCCTCGCTGTACTCGTAGCAGTACGAGCAACTGAGGTTGCACTGGTTGGTGACGTTGAGGACCGCGGTGGTCAGCGGGAACGGCGTCAGCGGGATGATCGCCGGCGCCGGCGGTGTCGGAGGCGCCGGGGCGGCGACGGTGCGGACCGCGTGCACCTGCTCGAGCTCGTCCAGCGTCTGCGCGAGATCGGTGCCCGGGAACCGCGCGCCGACGTCGGCCAACAGGTCCTCGCGCGGCACCCGCCGGCCGTCGAGGCCGTCGATCAGCGCCGCCGCCGGCTCATCCAACGCGAACACCGCCGCGCTCGGCACCAGGTACAGGAACCGGCGGCCGGCCGCGGTGAACGGATGGAACTCTCCCCGGGCAAGCACGCTCATGGCTGCTCCACGGCGGTGGGGTCCCGGCGCCGACGGTGAGCGCGCGCGACTGGTTCCGATGCACCCGGGCTCATGGCTGCTCTACCCCGGCGGGGCGCCGGCGCCGACGATGACCGCGACACGAATGCCGATGCGCCAAGGCTCATGGCTGCTCCACGGCGGTGGGGTCCCAGCGCAGGTACAGCGGCACGGTGACGAGGAGGTGGGCGCGTCCCGTCAGCCCGTCCCCGTCGCCCGCGTCCGGGGGCCAGGTCGCCACCACCCACACGTCGCCGACGTTGTTGCGGCTGCCGCTGCGCTCCACGTTCGGCCCGTCGACGGCGGGGACGAACCGCCCGCCGGCCTCGATGTCGCCCACGTAGCGGACGTCGTCGTCGCCGACGGTCACGGCGTACTCCTCGATGGACCACCGGGCGTCGACCATCCCCAGGTCGAGGTCGTCGTCGGTCGCCCGCTCCCCGTCCGGCCCGTCGTGCCACGCCCGCGCCTCGAACTGCTGGAACTGCTTGGGGAAGCGGACCCCGCCGACCCGGGCCATGCCCGCCCGCGGGGTCACCGCGATGCGGTGGACCTCGTCATAGACGGTGAGGGCGCCGGTGACCGCGGTCCGGTCGAGGACCAGGTCGCGGCCGCCGGTGGCCGCGTCCTCGTCGACCTGCACTTGCAGGTCGAGCCAGTCTCCGGTCGTTCCGGTGACGTCGAGCACCGAGACGCCGGGACCGAGGTCGACGGCGTCGGCCGACGCGGCCAGCCCGGCCAGGTTCCCGCCATGGACCCGCACCGTCGCGGTCGTCCCCGCCGGCAGCGAAGGGGGATGCACCCCGGCCACCGCCGGCCCGTCGCCGAGGCGCTCCAGGGTGACGTCGATGCCGGTCTCGTCGTAGCCGCCGGTGAACCACCGGCCGCTGATGGTGCGCCAGTCGCGCTCGACGAACATCACCTCGCGCAGCTCGTCGGCGTCCGGATCGCCGGGAATCGACCGGCCCCGCCACTGGAAGCCGGTGTAGACGATGGCGCGGCCCGTGCGCTCGATTGTCCGACCGGC
Source organism: Vicinamibacteria bacterium (assembly GCA_022821235.1). Lineage (GTDB taxonomy): Bacteria > Acidobacteriota > Vicinamibacteria > Vicinamibacterales > UBA8438 > JAJEEA01. Next base: position 2,715 of record JAJEEA010000255.1, on the reverse strand, counting down.
GTGCGCGAACGTGTACGTCGCCTCGGTCGTGAACTCGTCCTCGGTGCCGGGCACGGGCGCGATCGTCATCCGCCCGTACACCGCGCCCCGGCCCGGCGCGTGCCCGCGCAGCAGCCACTCCCCGCCGACGCGGGGCGGCCGCATCGTCGCCGACCACGCCGACCACTCCGCCGTCTCGAACGGGAACCGTTCGGACAGGTGGGCCACCGCGCGGTCGACCGCCTGCGGCTCGCCGTCGCCGGGGTTGCCGCGGCGGAACGCCTGGAAGTCTGTGAACGGGTAGTAGCCGCGGTGCATCGCCATCAGCAGCGACCACTCCTCGCCGGTCCGCCGCTGGCTGATGACGCGCCCCATCGAGTGGCACTGAATGCACGTCTCCTCGACGTCGGCGTCGTCGTAGGGCTGGTCGTCGCTGCGGCGCTCCGCCTCCCACGCCGCGTCGAGCGCCTCGGCGGGGGCGAGGCCGAGGTTGTTCGACAGGTAGCGCACCACCTCGCGGGCCGTCTCGGGCGTCAGGGCCACGTCGTTCAGGGTGACCATGCGGCGGATGGTCTGCTGCCACCCCTCGGGCGTCGTGCGCCGGAACGAGATGCGCGACATCCGGCCCGCGTCGTCGGCCTGGTGGCACGACCCGCAGGCCTGGCGCACCGTCTCGTCGTCGACGGGAATGCCGGGGCCATCGGTCGTGGCGGGCTGGGCGGCGGCGCCGCCCGCCGCGAGCAAGGCGATGAGCGTGAGCCGGAACAGGAGCTTCGGACGGGACTGGGACATCGGGAGACTCCGGCGGACGGCTCTTTGTAGCACATACCGCGGCGTCTGTCAGCTTCGCGGCTCGTGCGGTGTCGCCGCAGGTTGGGCAGCCGGGGCCGCCGAGGCGAGGCGCCGCCGGCTCGGCGTAAGGTGCCCGCAGGGTCGTCGCCGCCCGGCGGGCCGCTGATGTACGCTTTTGTCCTGGAGCAGGATCGTGCTGACGACGGACCAGTTGCGCGCGTTGATCGCCGGCGGGGAATCCGACCGCGTCGAGTTCACGGTCTCGACGACGAACACGGACAAGTTCGGCGAGGCGATCTGCGCGTTCGCCAACGACTTCCCCGATCACGGGCAGCCGGGCCGTCTCGTCGTCGGCGTCGACGACGCCGGAACGGTCGGCGGCCTTGCGGCGACCATCCGGAGGGCGCCTTGAAGACGATCGCCTTCTTCAACAACAAGGGGGGCGTCGGCAAGACCACGCTCGTATACCACCTGGCCTGGATGTACGCGGAGCTCGGATTCTCGGTGTTGGCCGCGGACCTCGATCCGCAGGCGAACCTCAGTACCGTCTTCCTCGACGAAGAGCGGCTGGAGCGGTTGTGGCCCGACGGCGATCATCCGGACAGCATTCTGGGCGCCGTATCGCCCGTTCTGCGCGGTCTCGGGGACATCAGGGCGCCGCACGTCGAGAAGGTCGCCGACAACCTGGGCCTGGTCGTCGGCGACCTGGGGCTGTCGAGCTTCGAGGCGAAGCTGTCCTCGGCGTGGCCGGACTGCCTGAGCCGCGACGAGTCGGCGTTTCGCGTCGAGTCGGCGTTCCATCGGACGATTCTCGGGGCCGGCGACGCGCAGAACGCCGACCTGGCGTTGATCGACCTCGGTCCGAACCTGGGCGCCATCAACCGGGCCGCGATCATCGCGGCCGACTTCGTCGTCTTCCCCCTCGCCCCCGACCTGTTCTCGCTCCAGGCGCTGCGCAACGCGGGACCGACCCTCCGCGAGTGGCGCGGCGACTGGCAGGACCGCCTGGCGCGTCGTCCGGCGGCTCAGGACCTCGATCTGCCGCCGGCCGATATCGTGCCGGCCGGCTATGTCGTCATGCAGCAGGCGGCGCGCGCGGGTCGTCCGGTCCGGGCCTGCCAGAAGTGGATCGCGCGGATTCCGGACGTCTATCGCCAGGAAGCGCTCGATCAGGTCGGTGACGGCGCGTCCTCGACCGATGACGACGCCGAGTGCCTCGCCACCCTGAAGCACTACCTCAGCCTGATGGCCATGGCCCATGAGGCCCGCAAGCCCATGTTCCATCTCAGGGCCGCGGACGGCGCGCTCGGCGGTCACATCTACGCCGTGCAGGACTGCTTCAGCGACTTCGAGAAGCTCGCGAAGGCGATAGCCGCCCGGTGTGACGTGCGCATGGGTGCGGACGAACGGCCGGCAACCCTCGCCGGAAGACCCCCCTGACCTGCCGCCATGCGGGCCGGCCGGGCTCGTCACGTGCCGGTCCGGGACTAGGCGGCGCTCCGCCGCGCCGCGGGGGCACGCGGGACCATGGCGGAGCCTGTCGGCTCCCAACGGGACAGTGGGTCTTGCGTGGCGGCAGGTCGGCGGGAGGGTGGCGCTTCTCGAGCTGCTTCGGACTCACGGCGGGGCCGGGTCGCCGGCCTCCTGCAGCACGCCCAACGGGACAGTGGGTCTTGCGTGGCGGCAGGTCGGCGGGAGGGTGGGCGCTTCTCGAGCTGCTTCGGACTCACGGCGGGGCCGGGTCGCCGGCCTCCTGCAGCGCGCCCTTGGCGATGAGGACCGACAGCACGCCCAGGAAGTCCGGCAGCGGGGCCGGGGGGCAGACGCGGTTGTAGGCCTCGTACAGGTCGGGGACCTGCCGGTGGAGCGGGGCCAGCTCCACGACGCGGACGAGGTCGATGTCGCGCAGGAACCGGAGGCCCCGGCCGGCGCCGGCGTCCGGCC
>JAJEEA010000314.1 GCA_022821235.1 Vicinamibacteria bacterium | reverse complement strand
CCTCGACTGGCCCGAGTTCCGCGCGCAGCTCGCGCAGGCGCCCGACGACCCGGTCGAGCTGGTGCTGCGCGCGCTCGCGGCCGGGTGGAGCGCGAAGTGGACCTGAGCCCGCTGCTGCCGCGCGCCGACCTGCTCGCGGCGGCGGCGGCGCTCGACTGGGCGCTGGGCGATCCCGTGTATCGCTGGCATCCGGTGCGACTGATGGGCGCGTCGCTCGCCTGGTGCGAGCGCGGCTTGCGCGCGGCGGGCGCCGACGGCCGCATCGGCGGCTGCCTGCTGTTCGTGATGCTCGGCGCCCTGTGGGTGGGCGGCCTCTCTCTCGCGCTGTCGGGCGCCGACCGGCTGCATCCCGCCGCCAGCGGCGCCGCCGCCCACCTCTTCCTGCTCTACAGCCTGCTGGCCCTCGGCGATCTGCTCGCCCACGGCGCCGCCGTCGATCGCGCCGCCACCGGCGGGGACCTGCCGGCCGCGCGGCGCGCGGTCGCGCGGCTGGTCGGACGCGACGTCGACCGCATGGACGCCGTCGCCTGCCGGCGCGCCGCCATCGAGAGCCTCGCCGAGAACCTCGTCGACGGCGTGGTCTCCCCCATCGCCTGGTACGCCGTCCTCGGCGTGCCGGGTCTGGTGCTCTGCAAGGTCGTCAGCACCATGGACTCGATGGTCGGCTACCGGACCCCCCGCTACCTGCGGATCGGCTGGTGCGGCGCGCGGCTCGACGACCTCATGCAGGCGGCGCCGGCCCGCGGGACCTGGCTCCTGATTGCGCTCGCGGCGGGCGCCCTGCCCGGCTGCTCCGGCCGGGGGGCCCTGGCCATCGGCTGGCGGCAGCATGCCGTCGTGCCCGGACCGAACCCCGGCTGGAGCGAGGCGGCGATGGCGGGCGGCCTCGCGCGCCGTCTCGCCGGGCCCATCCGGCTCGGGGGCCGACTCGTCACCGAAGTCTGGCTCGGCGATCCGGACGCCGCCCCCGCCGGCGCCGCCGTCGACTACCGGCGGGCGCGCAGGATCGTCTGCCTCGCCTCGGCGCTCGCCCTCACCGCCGCCGTCGGCTGCATCTGGTTGGCGCGGACGACAGCCGCGTAGGGCTCGCACGCCCGATCCGTCTCGTCGGCGAGCAACCGCGGCGACACGGTGACGCCGGAGCGACTCTGCAGGCATCAAACAGTCCCCTCGGCGTCCCACGTCGCCTGGATGTCTCGTAGCGCAGCCGTCGATGTCTAGGCTCACGGTCCTCCGGTGATCCGCGACACGGCCCCTGCAGGCTCATCTCGCGTTGGAATCGACTTCCCCTTCAGGCTCGCTCCTCATCGGAAAGGGGTGCACATCAGCATTGTTGGGACCGGCATGGGCTGGACCATCGCAGAGGCCGACGTCGACGTCGGGCTGCACGGCCGGAAGCTCCGCGGCTGCTTCGAGACTTCCGGGAACGAAGAGCCGCCAAGGCAGCCTCAGGCTCTCCAACAAATCTGACGTGCACCCATCGGAAAGGGCTCCCTCGCCTCACGGTCCCACCCGTGCTACCATGGTCGTGAATCGCGAGCAGGTTTCTTCCACCCGGAAACCCCGCTCAGAGCAGCGGGGCATCGCTCGGCAGCCCGTCGAGCCTCCCTCCTCCCGGATTCTCTCGTTATCCGCCCCCCAGACAGGCGGGCGACAACCACTCGGGTTCCGTGCAGGGTGAGCGCGGGCCCAGGAGCACCGATACAGATGACGTTCGCCGAACTGGGCCTCCGCCCGGAACTCGTCCGCGCCGTTGGCGGCGCCGGCTACACCACCCCCACCCCGATCCAGGAGCGCGGCATTCCCGTGGCGCTGGACGGACGCGACCTCATCGCCTGCGCCCAGACCGGCACCGGCAAGACCGCCGCCTTTCTCCTCCCGATCCTGCACCGGCTCGCCGGCGGGCCGCCGGCACGGCGCCCGCGCGCGCTCGTCGTCACCCCGACCCGCGAGCTGGCGGCGCAGATCGGAGAGATGGCCGAGCGGTACGGCGCGCACCTGCGCCTGCGCAGCGCCGTCGTCTTCGGAGGCGTCGGCCTCGAGCCGCAGACCCGCCGCCTCCGGCGCGGGCTCGACCTGCTCGTCGCGACGCCGGGCCGGCTGCTCGACCATCTGCGCCAGGGGCACGCGCACCTCGACCGCGTCGAGGCCGTCGTGCTCGACGAGGCGGACCGCATGCTCGACATGGGCTTCCTGCCCGACGTGCGGCGCATCCTCGGCGCGCTCCCCGAGAAGCGTCAGAACCTGTTCTTCTCGGCCACGATGCCGGACGAGATCGAGGACCTGATCCGGCGCACGACCAAGGACCCCGCGATGCTGGAGGTGGCGCGACGCGCGACGCCGGTCGGCGCCGTCAGCCAGATCGTCCACCCCGTGGCCGCGACCGGCAAGAAGGACCTCCTCGCGTGGCTGCTCCGAAAGCCGGACATGGGACAGACCCTCGTCTTCACCCGCACGAAGGCGCGGGCCAACCAGTTGGCGAAGCGCCTCGACCGGTCGGGGCGCCGGGTCGCGGCCATTCACGGGAACAAGAGCCAGAGCGCCCGGACCCGCGCGCTGGCCGGCTTCCGCGACGGGCGCATCGACACCCTCGTCGCCACCGACATCGCGGCGCGCGGCATCGACGTCGACGGCATCAGCCACGTGGTGAACTTCGACCTGCCCACCGTGCCCGAGGACTACGTGCACCGCATCGGGCGCACGGGCCGGGCCGGGGCGAGCGGCCACGCCATCTCGCTCGCCGCCCCCGAGGAGCGGCCGCAACTCGCCGCCATCGAGAGGCTCGTGGGACGGGCGATCCCGAAGGAGATTGTGCCGGGCTTCGCACCCGCCGACGCGCCGACACCGGCGCCAGCGCCAAGCGCCCCGCGGCCGCGGTCCCACTCGTCCCGGCCCGGTGGCGGGCACCGCCGCCGATC
>JAJEEA010000491.1 GCA_022821235.1 Vicinamibacteria bacterium | reverse complement strand
CCGGCGCCTACGGGGCGGGGCTCCAGGCCCTCATCGACGAGCGCGGGTGGCGCGAGGAGGCGGACCTCGCCCGCGCGTGGATCGTATGGGGCGGCTACGCGTACGGAGGCGAAGCGGAGGGCTCCGCCGAGCACGCGATGTTCGAGACCCGCCTTCGCGGGGTGGAGGCGGTGGTCCACAACCAGGACAACCGCGAGCACGACCTCCTCGACTCCGACGACTACTACCAGTTCGAGGGAGGCATGAGCGCGGCCGTGCACCACCTCTCGGGGACGCGGCCAGCGGTCTGGCACAACGACCACTCGCGTCCCGAGAGCCCCCGCATCCGCCGGCTCGAGGAGGAGATCGCCCGCGTGGTGCGCGCCCGGGTGGTCAACCCGAAGTGGATCCGGGGGGTCATGCGCCACGGCTACAAGGGCGCGTTCGAGATGGCGGCGACGGTGGACTATCTCTTCGCGTTCGCGGCGACCGCCCGGGCGGTCGGCGACCACCACTTCGACGCGGTGTTCGAGGCCTACGTCGAGGACCGCGAGGTCCGCGCCTTCTTCGACGAGAACAACCCGGCCGCGCTCCGCGAGATCGCCGAGCGGATGGCCGAGGCGGTCGAGCGCGGCCTCTGGCGGCCGCGGTCGAACTCCGCCCACCTCGCCCTCCGCGAGCTCGCGGGCGGCTGAGCGCCATGCCGCGGCCCGACCGGCGCCGGGCGGGACCCGGCGAAGACCGGCGGTCCGCGGCCGGGGACCCGGCGCAATGCGAACGATTCCGGCCGCTTGCGCACCTCGCGAACGCCGCGCTCGACATGTACCGCCTGCCCCCGGACGCCACCGCCCGCCTCGTCAACGTCTCGGAGAACGCGACGTTCAGGGTCGAGTCGGCGTCGACGGGCGGCCGGTGGGCGCTTCGCGTGTACCGGGAGGGCTACCAGAGCCGGAGCGCCATCGCCTCGGAGCTCGCCTGGATCGAGGCCCTTCGCCGGGACCGGGTGGTGGACACCCCGGCGCCCGTCGCGGGGACCGACGGCGACTGCATCCGGGTCGTCGCTCACGAGGGCGTGTCCGGGCCGCGCCACGTCGTCATCTTCGCCTGGGAGGCGGGCGAGGAGCCGCGCGAAGACCAGGCCGACCTCGGAGATCGCTTCGAGACGCTGGGCGAGATCGCGGCGCGCATGCACCGGCACGTGCGCGCCTGGAAACGGCCGGCCGGCTTCGAGCGCTTCACCTGGGACTTCGAGACCACCCTCGGAAGCCGCCCGCGATGGGGTGCGTGGCGGGGTGCGCCGGGGATGACGGCGGAGACCGAAGCCCTGTTCTCGAGAACCGTCGCCGCCATCGGCCGGCGGCTCGACCGCTTCGGGAGATCGCCGGACCGGTTCAACCTCATTCATGGCGACCTTCGTCTCGCCAACCTCCTCGTCGACGGCGGGACCACCAGGGTCATCGACTTCGACGACTGCGGCTTCGGCTGGCTGATGTACGACTGCGCGACCACCGTGTCGTTCTTCGAGCACCGCCCCGAGGTGCCCGAGCTCATCGCCGCCTGGGTGCGCGGCTACCGCCGGGTGAGCTCGCTGTCCGGGGAATCGGAGGAGGAGATCGCGACATTCGTGATGCTCCGGCGGATCCTCCTCGCCGCCTGGCTCGGGACGCATCCGGAGACGGCGACCGCCCGGGCCTTGGGGGCCGGCTACACCGAGGGCACCGCCCCCCTCTGCGAAGCCTGGCTCTCCCGCTTCACCGCCTGACCCACCTCGATCTCATTGGATTCCGTCGGCCGTCCCGGCCATGCCGGGCAGCGCCGGGACACGAGCGGCGGAACAGCCCCACCAGAGCCCGGAGCCACCGGCACCACGGACCGGGTGATTTCCGCCGGCCGGCTCAGGTCGGCGCCGATGGGCCCGGGCCGCCGTTCGGCATCGTCTCCAGGAACGTGGCGACCCGTCGCCGGACTTCGCCCGCCCCCGGCAGGGTCAGGGTTTCCAGGGCCAATTCCTCGCACCGGGCGAAGGACAGCTTCCCGAAGTCGAGCTTGAATTCCGGGATCCGGTTGGCGGTCATGCTGAACTCGTCGAGCCCCAGGCCGAGCAGTACCGGCGTCGCCATCGGGTCGCCGGCCATCGCCCCGCACATGCCGACCCGGATGCCGGTCGCCCTCGCGGCGACGATGGTCCGCCGGATGGCGCGCAGGACGGCCGGGTGGAAGGGATCGAAGAGCTCGGCGAGGTGCTTGTTGCCGCGGTCGGCGGCCATCACGTACTGGGTCAGGTCATTGGTGCCGATGCTGAAGAAGTCGACGTGCGGCGCCAGTACATCGGCCATCTCGGCGGCGGCCGGAACCTCGATCATGATGCCGACTTCGGTCGCGCGTTCGAAAGCCCGGCCGTCCGATTCGAGAGCCTCTTTTGCGCGGTCGATCTCGGCCCGGGCCGCCGCCACCTCTCCCAGCGTGCTGACCATGGGGAACATGATGCGCACGGGTCCCCGAGCGCTCGCCCGCAGGGCGGCACGCAACTGATCCTGCAAAAGACCCGGATTGTCGAGGCCAAAGCGCAGGCCCCGCCAACCCAGGTTGGGATTGGCCTCCGGCGGCCGGTCGAGGCAGGGCACCGGCTTGTCGCCGCCGATGTCCATGGTGCGGATCACGAGGGGCCGTCCGCCGAGCCGCGAGACGGTGCGAGCGTAGATTTCCGCCTGCTCGTCCTCGTCCGGCGCCGCCGCCCGGTTGATGTAGAGAAACTCGGTCCGGAACAGGCCGATCTCCTCGGCACCGCAGGCGACGGCCACGTCCGCCTCCTCGACGGCGGCGATGTTGGCGGCGACCCGCCGCTGCGCCCCGTCGCGAGTGATGGCCGGGCGATGCTTGACCGCGTCGGCCGCCTTCGCCCGGGCCTGCCAGGCGTCGCGCCTTTTCTCCATCTCTTCGAGGGCGGCGGCATCCGGCGCGATGTTGACTGTCCCCGCCTTGCCGTCGAGGAGGATTCTGGTGCCGTCGGTGACCCCGCGAAGCGCCGGGCCGACGGCGAACACGACGGGAATGGGCAGCCCCGCAGCGAGAATTCCCGCATGGGCGGTCTTGCTGCCGGTCTCGACGCAAAGTCCCCGTACATGGTCGAGGTCGATCCCGAGGACGTCGGACGGCGCCAGGCGGTGGAAGCACAGAATCGCCGGCTCGGCGACGCGGAGCGCCGGAGCCTCGGCTCCGGTGAGGATCCGCAGCACGCGGCCGGCGACGTCGGCGAGGTCGTCGCCGCGGGCGCCGAGCAGCTTGTTCTCGAGGCCCGCGTAGGCATCGATCAAGATCGCAACGGTCCGGCGCCAAGCGGCCTCGGCATCGAGTCCCTCGTCGCGGACCAGCGATCGCGCGGCCCCGGCGATTTCGGGGTCCTCGAGATGCAGGAGATGGGTCTCGAATATCCGGGCGTCGTAGTCGCCGAGCGCGTCCCGGCTCTCGTCCACGAGGTCCCGGATCTCGTCCCGCGCGCGTTGCAGAGCCTCGTCGAGGCGGGCAGTCTCCGCCTCCGCGTCGTCGACCCGGGAAACCGCGACCCCGGGCAAATCCTTCCGAATGACCCGCGCCGCCGCGACGGCGTATCCGGGGCTGATGGGAATGCCTTCGAGAAGGGGGCCGGCGACGGCGGGAATGGGCGACGGTGCGGCGGGCGCCGGCGCACGGTCCCGGGAGACGATGACGCCCTCGCCGAAATTGTCGTCGACGAGGGCCTCGATGGCACCGAGCGCCCGCTCCGCGTCGGCGCCGTCGGCGGAAACACCGATGCGCTCGCCGCTCACGACCTCCAGCGTCAATACCCGGTTGAGACTCTTCGCGTTGACCCAGCCGCCGGCCTTCGAGACGTTGCGCACCCGCACGTCGCAGTCCCGGGTGTTCAGGGCGCTGACGAAGCGGGCCGCCGGCCGCGCGTGGAGCCCGAGACGGTTGTCGATGCGATACTCGCGGCGGATGGCGGCCGCCGAGTGTGGCGGCGTCTCCTCCGCCGGTGGCGGGCCGGGCTCGTCGGGCGCCCGGAAAGCCCGCCGCGCCTCCCGCGCGATCTCGTCGATATCGGCGCCGCCGGCCGCTTGAACCGTGGCCGACAATACGCCCTCCACGAGCGGCGCATCGCAGAATCTGACGATGGCGCGCCGGTCCTCGTCCAGCAGGTCGATGGCCGTCTCGGCGTTGAGACGGGCGGCGCCGATGTCGGCGAATACGAGCGCGCCATCGTCACCGAGCACCTGCTCGATCGCCGTGCGGATGCGCAGTGCGTCGGTGCCGAGCAGGTCGTCCGGTTCGCCCATGCCGCCCGCCGACACGATCGGCACCTCTTCCCGGCACATGGCCTCCGCCATGCGCTTGAGGCCGTCCGATATCTGGCGGCTGTGCGAGACGATGACGATGCCGATCATGCACCGGCCTCCACCGCCGTCTCGTGCAGGGCCTCGATGATGAGATAGCTCGACGTGGCCCCCGGGTCTTGGTGCCCGCGACTGCGCTCCCCCAGGTAGCTGGCGCGGCCCTTGGTGGCGATGAGGGGAATGGTCGCCTTCATGCCCTCTTCGGCCGCGGCCGCGGCCGCGGCCAGACAGGCCGTCAGGTCGGCGCCCCCGGCCCGGGCCTCGCGGAACGCCTCGTGGGCCGGAATGAGGCTGTCCAGCATGGTCTTCTCACCCGCGCGGGCGCCGCCGCGTATGGCGACGCCGTCGACCGATGCCTTGAGCATCGCTTCCACGTCGCCGGCCGAAAGTTCCGTCTTGCCGTCGAGGGCCTTCGCCGCCTGCAGGAACATGGTGCCGTAGAGCGGCCCCGCGGCGCCCCCGACCCTGGAAATCAGCGCCATGGCGACGGCCTTGAGAATGACCCCGATGTCGCGGTCGTCGGGCAACTTCTCGAGCACCGCCTTGAAACCGCGGTCCATGTTGTTGCCGTGGTCCGCGTCGCCGATGGCGGAGTCCAGGGCGGTCAGACAGGTGCGGTTGTCCCGCAACACGCCGGCCGTCCTGTTGATCCAGGCCGTGATGTGGTCGCTGGTCAGCATGGTCCCCTCGCTCCATTCCCCGACGAGCAGCAGGCCCGCCCGGTCCACCGGGCCGGTCCGCCGGGCGGGCCTGCCCCGCGACTTCACGCCCTGCCGGCGTTCGCCGTCAAGCCCCCCAACGCAGCGCCGGCGTATGCACCGGCGCGTCATAGAGACGCAGGATCTCGTCCGTGGCCTTGACCAGGGTGATCGACACGCCCTGCATCTCGATGGAGGTGATGTAGTGCCCGACCAGCCTGCGGACGATGGCAATCGCCCGGTTGTCGGTGAGATCATGCAGCCTGGCGAAAATGGTGTAGAGCTCGGAGACGGGGGTCCCGCCCATGCTGTTGACCATGGCGATCACTCGATCGCCGGCCTGGAACGTCTCGTCGACGACCTCGAC
>JAJEEA010000249.1 GCA_022821235.1 Vicinamibacteria bacterium | reverse complement strand
CGCGCCGACGCGGCCCGCGCCGAGCTGGCCGCCATCGGCAGGCGGCTCGATGCGCCCCCCTCGTCCGCGCCGCCGCCCGACCCGTCCGACGTGGCCCTCGCCGACCGCGAGGCCATGGTCGCCGCCGACCTCGAGGCCGTGGTCGCCGCCGTCCGCGCCAAGGCCGAGGACGCCCGCTTCGCAGAGCGGCGCGCCGGCGAGGCGGCCGACGACTTCGCGGCCATCGCCGACGACGTCCGGGATCTGCGCGCGCTCCTCCAGGAGGTCGAGAGCCGCGCCCTCGCCCTCGCCGACCTCGAGGACGCGCTGAAGCCCGGCGCGTTCCTGAAGTGGCTCACCCACCGGCGCTCCCACCGCCTCCTCGTCCACGCCTCCCGGATGCTCGGCGAGATGAGCGGCGGCCGCTACGCCTTCGTCGACCCCGGCGAGGCCGACGAGCAGTGGCGCGTCCTCGACCGCGACTCCGGCCGCCCGCGCTCCCCCGCCAGCCTCTCCGGCGGCGAGCAGTTCATCGCGTCGCTGTCCCTCGCCCTCGGCATGGTCGAGATGATGGCGCGCGGCGGCGGCCGCCTCGAGTCGCTCTTCCTCGACGAGGGCTTCGGCTCGCTCGACCGCAACAACCTCGACGCCGCCGTCCAGGCCCTCGGCGCCGTCGCCGCGGGCGGCCGCATGGTCGGCGTCATCTCCCACGTCCGGGCGGTGGCCGAGCAGATCGACCACGTCCTCGCCGTCACCCGCGGCGCCACCGGCAGCCGCGCCGAGTGGCTCACGAGCGGCCAGCGCCGTCGGCTCTCCGAGTCGGACACCGGCCTCGAGGCCGCGTCGGCCCTGGCGGGGTTGCTGGAATAGACTCCGCGTTGCGGTATCCGGCCGCGGCGACAGGAGACAGACGATGCGCGTCATCATGCTGATAAGGACCTTCACGGCCCGCACGAACCGAGAGCTGACGGCCCCGAGATCCGCGCCCCCCCTTGACAGGGCCCAGAATGCACGTTTACGCTGCACTATAGCGGTTATCATTTCGAGGCTGGCGTGATGCAGCGTGTCGGTCCGCAAGGCGGACGAGCAGGCGGTTCGGTACTTGTGGCAGACGGAGATCGTAGACTTGACCTTCATCAGAACATCGGAGTGGCAGACGCACAAGGTCAAAGTGCAGGAGAAAGTACCTGATGGGAACTGACGCCCCTTGCGCCGACCGTTGCGGCCGAAATGAGTTGGGACCTGTCGATCAGGGGCGTTCGCGTCGGGGACGGAGGCGCCTCTCTACACAGGTTGGACGAGAAGTTCATCCTCAAGCCGAACACCTGTGTCGTTCTCGAGACGCGTGAACACATAACGACCGGGCCTGAAGTATTGGGGTTCATTTGTTCTCGAGCATCGTTGGCATCCAAGGGACTGATTGTCTCGAATCTGAAAGTAGATCCCAATTACAGCGACACGCTCTACATTACAGTGTTCAACGCCGGCACCGGCAGCATTCCACTCAAGCCGGGAGATCCGTTCTGTGCCATAGTCTTCGGTCAGACTGATGGAATCTGTACTGTACAGACTCGTCGCCCTGATCCAGAGGGAATCTCCAGCGGGTTGATCGAGAGACTCAAGAGAACGGCTCCTTATGTGGCGACGGGGATGGTCAGCATCATACTCAGCGTCGTGGGCAGCATCATAGCAATGTTGATGATGGGCATGGTGGGTTGACCCGAAGGCAAGCGACTGGAAGGAACTCGCGCCATGGCAGACAAGACTCGGGATTCGACCAGTGATCCGCGCTATCTGGCCTTGAGAAGGGGACTTGAGCAGTTGACCCGACGTCAACTGATGGTGCTTGCCGAACACGTGGAACGTGATAATCCCATAGTCGTCGACGGCTGCAACTACAACCCTGCGAATCATACCTGGTGCCCTCTGGCCGTGGCCCTGGGAGTTGGTGCTATTCTTCGAGATGAGGGCATCGTCGTCAGGACCGACGAAGAGGCCAAGGACCATATCGTCCGTATTGGCGCCAGAACGAACCCCGGCTTCACGTTGAATCCGATGCGGGGAATTGTCGGGAGTTTCTTTACGTCATCCCGCAGTGGTGACCTCATGCAAGCGTGTCGAGATGTCCTTCGCGAGGAAACGTTCTATCGAGATGGGCCAGCAGCGTCTCAGGCCGGCCGCCGGTTCATCACCATGACGGCGGCCGCGCCGCGTGCCTGACCAACCGCCAGCGCCGCCGGCTGTCGGAGCCAGACACCGGCATCGAGGCCCCGTCCGCCCTGGCCGGGTTGCTGGGACTAGACCGCGCGTTGCGGCATGCGGCCGCGGCGACAGGAGACAGACGATGCGCGTCATGGTGCTGGTCAAGGCGACGGAGGACAGCGAAGCGGGCGCCATGCCCTCGGCCGAGCTCCTCGAGGCGATGGGCCGGTTCAACGAGGAGCTGGCCGACGCCGGGATTCTCCTGGCCGGCGAGGGCCTCCAGCCGTCCGCGCAGGGCAAGCGAGTCGCGTTCGACGGCCCCGCGCGCTCGGTCACCAGCGGGCCGTTCGACGCGACCGGCGAGCTGGTCGCCGGCTTCTGGATCTGGCGGGTGCGCGACATGGACGAGGCGGTGGCGTGGGTGAAGCGCTGCCCCAACCCGATGCCCGGCCCCAGCGAGATCGAGATCCGGCCGGTGTTCGAGGCGCCCGACTTCGGCGACGCGATGACGCCGGAGGTCGCCGAGCAGGAGGCCCGCATCCGCAACAAGATGGAGGACCGGTAGGTCCACGGTACCAGACGCAGGGCCAGCCACGCGTAGCCACGCGTGCGTCCCCGCACGGTGCTCGCGGAAGCGAGCGGCCGCTCGTCAGAGCGCCAGCATGTACCGCGCGAGGGGGTCGAGCCGCCTGCGCGTCTCCGGCCGCATGCGGGCCGCGAAGCCTGCTCCCGGATTCGAAGAAGTTGACAAGAGCCACGATGGACCTTCACACTTGACTGCAATGACATCACTTCATTGAAGGCCCTTCATGGCGCAGTTGACGGTTCGCAACGTGAACGAGCAGGTCGTGCGCGCCCTCAAGCAGAGGGCGGCCACGCACGGAAGGTCGGCCGAGGCCGAGCACCGCGAGCTGCTGCGGAACGCTCTCCTGCCCGGTCAGGAGAGCTTCGCCGCCCGGGCGAGGGCGCTGCGGGAGCGCCTGCGTTCGTCCGTCGACAGCAGCGTCGTGATACGTGCGGACCGGGACCGGGACGCCAGCTCATGACGGGCTGCGTCGTCGATGCGAGCGTCGTCGTGAAGTGGCTGGTGACCGAGGAATGGTCGGACGAGTCGTCGAGACTGCTAGACGCCGGACCGACGCTGATTGCGCCCGAGCTGGTCTTCGCCGAGGCGTCCAACGCCCTGTGGGCCATGCACCGGCGCGGCGATCTCACCCGGGACGACCTGACGGACGCCACCGACCTGCTGAAGTCGGCGCCGATCTCGGTTCCCGTCTCCATGCGCCGCCTGGCCGCCGGCGCCGTGCGGCTGGCCGTCGACCTGGGCCATCCCGCCTACGACTGCTACTACTTGGCGCTCGCGATGCAGGAGCAGTACCCGGTCGTCACCGCGGATACCCGTTTCCACGACCGCGTGCGCGAGCATCCGTACCTCTCAGACCGCGTCGTGCACGTGGCGCGCACCTGACGAGCCCGTCCAAACCCTTGCATCTACTGGTGTTGCCTCGACGGGTGCCGCCAAGGAAAGTCGTCTTTCTCTAGTCGATCGGCGCCGGCTGCCTGCTCCTCACGCCGGCATCAGGCGTTTGCCCGCGGGCTCCGGCACGGGGTCGCCGAACTCCCTCGCGGTGTCGATCCAGAGGTCCATCGCCTGATTGACGCTGTCGAGCGCGGCTTCCTGCGTGTCGCCATGCGCCATGCAGCCGGGAAGCCGGGGCACCTCGGCCACGAACGCCCCGTCGACCTCGCTCCAGTAGAGGACGATCTCGTGCTTGTGCGTCACTCGCTCACTTCCAGCCCGTGCTTGAGGATCACCCGGCGCACCTGCCGAGGTGGTGTGGCGCGTGCCGTTGTCAGGCTGTAGGGCCCGCGACCGCCGCAAACGCCGCCTACGCCAGCATCCGAAGCACGGCTACGGCGAGGGCGCCGACGGCGAGGGCGGTTCCGATCATCCACTTGATGAGCCGGGTCTCGAGCTCGGCAAGGTCCGTCTTGGTGGCAAAGGGCTTGAGGTCGGTCTTGGTGACGGGTTCGCCGATGACTTGGCTGAACACCTCGACGAGGGTCTCCGCCTGCTGTTCCGTGAGGTCGGCGGCCCGCAGCTTTCGGACGGCGGCGTGGGTGTCGAAGGCGACGGCGTTCATGGTCCAGGCCGGGCCGACCGGAAGGCGCGCCGTTGACGCGAGCCGGCCCCATCCATCTCGTCAGTCTAGCATGGCGGCGGAAGCCTCGGACGAGGCGCGACTGGAGGCGCAATAAAGGCTTGCAACCGGCCGCCCGTCGCCCTACCATGCAGGGCTGAGAGGATGCCCATGAATACGACCGTACCGCGCGTTCTGATTCCGTTGGCCGTCGTCGCGGTGGCGTTCGGCGGCTCCCTGGCCGCCGCCCAGGAGCCCGCGCACGACCTGGAGTACAACCGGGACGTCCGGCCGGTGCTGGCCCGGGCGTGCATCGCCTGTCACGGCCCGAGCGAGGGCACGCGGCAGGCCGACCTGCGGCTCGACACCGAGGCGTTCATCGACCGGGTCGTCGTGCCCGGCGACGCCGAGGCGAGTCCGCTGTTCCAGCGGCTGACCACCGGCGACCAGGTGATGAAGATGCCGCCGGTCTCGTCCGGCCGGTCGCTGACCGACGACCAGATCGACCTCGTGCGCCGGTGGATCGACGGCGGCGCCGCCTACGGCGGCGAGCTGGCGGAGGCCGACGCGCCGGCCCTGCCCGAGCGCATCGTCGACTTCGCCCGCGAGGTCCGGCCCATCCTGTCGCAGAACTGCTTCACGTGCCACGGGCCCGACGAGCAGGGGCGCCAGCGCGGGCTGCGGCTCGACGTCGCGGAGGGGCCGTTCGCCGACCGCGGCCAGTTCGGCGGCCCCGTCATCGTCCGCGGCAACGCCGACGAGAGCCTGCTCATCCACCGGGTGGGCGCCGACGACGCGCGGGTGCGCATGCCCTACCGGCTGGGCCTGAACACCCCGGTCATGCCCGGCACCGACGAGGACGCGCTGAGCGCCGACGAGATCGAGACCCTGCGCCTCTGGATCGACCAGGGGGCCGAGTGGCAGTCGCACTGGGCGTTCACCCCGCCCGAGCGGCCGGCGGTGCCCCCGGTGGCCGACGCCGAGTGGGTGCGCAACCCCATCGACAACTTCGTGCTCGCGGGCCTCGAGGCCGACGGGCTGGGGCCGGCCGACGAGGCCGACCGGGTGACGCTGCTGCGCCGGGCGAGCCTCGACATCACCGGCCTGCCGCCCCTCGAGTCCGACCTGGCCGCGTTCCTCAACGACGACTCGCCCGACGCCTACGAGAACGCCGTCGACCGGCTGCTCGGCTCGACCGGCTACGGCGAGCGGATGGCCGTCGAGTGGCTCAACGCGGCCCGCTACGCCGACTCGAGCGGCTACCAGACCGACGCCGAGCGCTCGATGTGGCGCTACCGCGACTGGGTCATCGACGCGTTCAACGCGAACATGCCGTTCGACCAGTTCACCATCGAGCAGTTGGCGGGCGACCTGATGCCCGAGCCGACCCTCGACCAGCGCATCGCCACCGCCTTCAACCGCAACCACAGCCAGAACGGCGAGGGCGGCATCATCCCCGAGGAGTTCCTCGTCGAGAACGTGGTCGACCGGGTGTCGACGACGGGCACGGTGTGGATGGGCCTGACCCTGGGGTGCGCCCGCTGCCACGACCACAAGTTCGACCCCGTGTCGCAGCGCGAGTTCTACGAGATCTTCGCCTACTTCAACAACGTCCCCGAGCGGGGCAAGGCGTTCAAGTACGGCAACTCGCCGCCCATGATCACCGCGCCGACCGACGACCAGTTCGCCGAGCTGGGCTGGCTCGACCTCGAGGTCGACGAGGCGCGCGAGACGTTCGCCGAGCTCGAGGACGGCGCGGCCGAGGCCCAGCGCGCGTGGGAGGCCACCCTCGCCGACGCCGGCCGGGTCGACTGGGTGCTGCGCGACAAGCTGCTCGTGCACTACCCGCTCGACGGCGACTTCACCGGCGTCTACACGTCCGAGCCCGTCTACGTCTCGCCGAACGTGACGGCGGGGCTGCGCGGCGACGCCGAGCCTCAGTTGGTCGAGTTCCCGGTGAACGTCCGGCTCGTCGACGGCTCGCCCCGCTTCGTGCCCGGCAAGGTCGGCGAGGCGCACGGCTTCGACGGCGAGCGGTTCATCGACGCCGGCGACATCGCCAACTTCACCTACGACGACCCGTTCACGCTGTCGGCGTGGGTCCACTCCACCGCCCCCGACGGGGTCATCGTGTCGCGCGCGCTGGCCGACGACCAGGGCGAGCGGGGCTGGGGGCTGTACCTCATCGACGGCAAGGTGCGCATCAACCTGTCTCAGCGCTGGGCCGACGACGGGGTGCGGGTCGAGACCGTCGACGACCTGCCCCTGAACGAGTGGAAGCACGTGGCGGTGACCTACACCGGCAAGCGGGTGCCCGACAGCTTCCGCATCTACGTCGACGGCGAGGAGCAGGAGACGGTGGGCCTGCTCGACGGCATCAACAACCCCATGCGGGTGCGCGACGAGCCGCTGCGCATCGGGGCGAGCGGGCCGCCGCCGGAGGGCTCGGGCGGCACCGACTCGCGGCCGCGGTTCCGGGGCTGGATCGACGACGTCCGCATCTACCACCAGGCCCTGACGCCCGAGCAGACGGCGGTGGTGGCGACGGCCGAGACGCTGCCCGACATCGCGCGCATCGCGCCGGCCGACCGCACGCCGGGGCAGGCCGAGAAGATCCGCCTCGCCTACCTCGACCAGTACGCCGACGCCGAGGTGCAGGACGCGTGGCGCCACCTCAACGACCTCCAGGACCAGCGGGCGGCCATGTGGGACAGCTTCCCCACCGTCATGGTCATGGACGAGATGGACCCGCCGCGCGAGACGTTCCAGCTCATCCGCGGCGCCTACGACGTGCCCGGCGAGCGGGTGACGCCGAACGTCCCGGCCATCCTGCCGCCGCTGCCCGAGGGGGCCGAGGCCAACCGGATGGGGTTCGCGCGCTGGCTCGTCCAGCCCGAGCACCCGCTGACGGCCCGGGTCACCGTGAACCGGTTCTGGCAGATGCTCTTCGGCACCGGCATCGTCAAGACGAGCGAGAACTTCGGCCTGCAGGGCGACTTCCCCAGCCACCCCGAGCTGCTCGACTGGCTCGCCACCGAGTTCGTCGACTCGGGCTGGGACGTCAAGGAGCTCATGCGGACCATCGTCACCAGCGCCACCTACCGGCAGGACTCGACCATCGCCCCCGGGGCGTTCGAGGCCGACCCCGAGAACCGGCGGCTGGCGCGGGGGCCGCGCATGCGGCTGCCGGCCCAGTTCATCCGCGACCAGGCCCTGGCCGTGTCCGGCCTCCTCGTCCCCGGCATCGGCGGGCCGTCGGTCAAGCCCTACCAGCCCGAGGGCCTGTGGGAGGCGGGGGCCAGCCAGACCTACGTGCAGTCGCAGGGCGACGACCTCTTCCGGCGCAGCCTCTACACCTACTGGAAGCGCACCCTCGCCCCGCCGTCGATGCTCGCGTTCGACTCGCCGACGCGCGAGACGTGCATCGTCCGCACCGACCGCACCAACACGCCGCTCCAGGCCCTCAACCTGATGAACGACGTGACCTACGTCGAGGCGGCGCGGCACCTCGCCCAGCGCATGATCCACGAGGGCGGCGAGGCGCCGGAAGACAAGATCGCCTACGCCTACCGGCTCGCCACCCAGCACCGCCCGCCGACCGACCACGAGGCGGTGCTGACCGGCAGCTTCCACGACTATCTCGACCGCTACCAGGCCGACCGCCGGGCCGCGCTCGAGCTCGTCAACGTGGGCGACACCCCGCGCGACGAGACCCTCGACATCGCCGAGCTGGCCTCGTACACGATGGTCGCCAGCATGATCATGAACCTCGACCGCACCATCACGAAGGACTGACCATGGCACCCCTATCCGAACTGCAGCAGGCAATGACCCGGCGGCGGTTTCTCGAGCTCGCGGGCTCCGGCATCGGTTCGGCGGCCCTGGCGACCCTGTTCAGCGACGACCTGATCGCCCAGGCCCCGGTCGACGGCGGCGGCCTGCCGGGGCTGCCCCACTTCGCCCCCAAGGCCAAGCGCATCATCTACCTGTTCCAGGGGGGCGCGCCGTCGCAGCACGACCTGTGGGAGTACAAGCCGCAGCTCGCCAACCTGCGCGGCACCGATCTGCCCGACTCCGTCCGGCAGGGGCAGCGCCTCACCCCGATGACCGCGAGCCAGGCCGGCTTCCCGGTCGTGCCCTCGACGTTCGAGTTCAAGCAGCACGGGCAGTCGGGGGCGTGGATCAGCGAGCTGATGCCCCACACCGCCAAGATCGCCGACGAGCTGTGCTTCATCAAGACCATGCACACCGAGGCGATCAACCACGACCCCGGGGTGACGTTCTTCCAGACCGGGGCCCAGCTCGCGGGGCGGCCCAGCGTGGGGGCGTGGCTGTCGTACGGGCTCGGCAGCATGAACCAGGACATGCCGACCTTCGTCGCCATGGTCACCAACCGCGGCGGCAACCCCATCTACGACCGGCTGTGGGGCAGCGGGTTCCTGCCGTCCGAGTACCAGGGCGTCAAGTTCCTCTCGACCGGCGACCCCGTCCTCTACCTGTCGAACCCGCCGGGCGTCGACCGCGGCCTGAGGCGCCGCTTCCTCGACGACCTCGGCAAGCTCAACCGGTCCGACGGCGAGGCGTTCGGCGATCCGGAGACCACCACCCGCATCGCCCAGTACGAGATGGCCTACCGCATGCAGGCCTCGGTGCCCGAGCTCACCGACCTGTCCGGCGAGCCCGACAGCGTCTTCGAGCGCTACGGGCCCGACTCGCGCACCCCGGGCACCTTCGCCGCCAACTGCCTCCTCGCGCGGCGGCTCGCCGAGCGCGACGTGCGCTTCGTGCAGCTCTTCCACCGCGGGTGGGACCACCACACCCAGTTGCCGCGGCGCATCCAGACCCAGGCCAAGGACGTCGACCAGCCGCAGGCGGCGCTCGTGTCCGAGCTCAAGGAGCGCGGCATGCTCGACGACACCCTGGTCATCTGGGGCGGCGAGTTCGGCCGCACCATCTTCTGCCAGGGCCGGCTGACCGAGGAGACCTACGGGCGCGACCACCATCCGCGGTCGTTCACCATCTGGATGGCCGGCGGCGGCGTCAAGCCCGGCACCGTCTACGGCGAGACCGACGACTTCGCGTTCAACATCGTCAAGGACCCGGTGCACATCCACGACCTGCACGCGACCATGCTGCACCTCGCGGGCATCGACCACACGCGGCTCACCTACCAGTTCCAGGGCCGCGACTTCCGCCTGACCGACGTGCACGGCGAGATCGTGAACGGGATTCTCGCGTAGGCGTCCCGCGTCGCGGCACGATGCAGGCTCCGGGTCGGGTCGGCAGGAGCGGCCATCGGAGCCGAACATGGCGGTTTCCGGGTCGGGAGTCCGGCAGCGGCCGACTCCCGACCCGACCTTCGGCCGCGCCGACGCCCCCCGGCGTACGCCGGAACGGTGGCGGCTCTCACCCAACCCGCCCGAGCTCGGTCGCTACAGATGTCCAGACCGACGTTCGTTGCGCGGCACTATCCCCAGAGACAGGACGTATCCGGCGCTTTCCAGAGCCGCCGACCGCCCGGCCCGCTGTCGGTCCGCCGAGATCAGAGGTCATGCTCCAGAGACTGTGCATAAGCAACTTCCGCGGCCTGCGTGACGTCAAGGTCGACGACCTGGGCCGAATCAACCTCGTGACCGGCCGAAACAACGCCGGCAAGACGACCCTGCTCGAAGCGCTCTTCCTCCTCGTCGGGGCCGCCAATGCACGCATGGCCTTCAACCCCCACGTCATCCGGGGCTGGAGGCCGGGCATACCCCCGCGATGGATTGCGGAAACCTACTGGAAGCCGCTCTTCTCCGGGTTGGATATAGACAGGGGTCCCGGAGATATCCGGCGTCCATTCCGCGATCGGCGGGATGACCCTGACGATCAAGTGGGACAGGCCATCGAAAGAGGCCTTCTCCCGCGATGACATCAAGGACCTGTTGGCGGCAGGATCGCCGGAAAAACGTTCCCTCAGATTCGTGTATGAAGATCCCAAGGTCGGCAAAATCGAGAGCGAAGCGCACGAGACGACGGACAAGTTCGACGTCGACCAGAGTGACAGCTACGTTCCCTTCAGCGTGGAGATTCTTCAGCCCGGAGGAGGAAACGTCAACGAAGACGCCATGGCGTTGGGACAATTGAGAATGCAGAAGCGCGGAGAGCTGCTCCCGAACGCGCTTCGCACGATAGAACCCACGCTGGACAGCATCGAGGACAATTCTTCCAGTGGCGCGCCGATGATCTGCGTGGACGTCGGGCTGCCCGAGCTGGCTCCGTTGTCGGTAATGGGCGCGGGCATGACGCATGTCGCGCGAGTCGTCCTGGCCGCCGCGACGGCGGCGGGCGGCATGGTGCTCGTGGACGAGATCGAGAATGGACTGCACCACTCCGTGCTGCCGGACGTGTGGCGGGTAATCGCGACGGCGGCCGAGCAGTTCGACGTACAGATCTTTGCGACGACGCACAGCTTCGAGTGCGTAGAGGCGGCGCACGGGGCACTGGATCCGGACAGCTTTCGACTCCATCGTCTCGAGGTCGTTGACGGCGAGAACCGTTGTGTCACCTTGAGCCCGACCGCGATCAGCGGGGCACTCCGCCACAACATGGAAATCCGCTGAGCATGGCGACCAGGATCGAACAGGAAGTTCAGCTCCTCGTGGAGGGCAACGACGAGCGCAACTTCTTCGAGGCGCTTATCGGACATTTGCAGATAGCGAACCTCCAGGTCCAGGTCGTGCCGAATGCGGGTCTGTCGCCGGCGGTCGTGGCGGGGGTCGAAGACACCATGGACTTCGCGACCATGTGATCGACGCTCGGAGCACCGGTGCCGCGGGGAATGTACAGGCAGAGGTACGAACAGACGCGGCCGTAGCTCGCCAGCAGGTCGCCGAGAGCTTCGCGCCAGTACGGGGGAAAGGCGGCGGCCGGAATCTCCTGTCTCGATCTTGCGACCTGCGCATTGCGTCGGCCGCCGGCTCTCGGTGGAGTCTCTCCCGCCAACTCCGCCACCGCCCGCAAGCCGGGCTGCCTCACGTTCGCATCGAAGTCCGGAGGTTCTTTCGCCGGCCGGACGCGAATCACGGAGCGCCCCCGCGTTCCTCCACGAACGCGTTCCAGCGCACCCAGAACCGGTCGACGTCCGGCAGCACGCCCCGCAGGTCCGCATGCGCGTCCATCACCTCGGCGAGCGGCGCGTCGGCGTTCCTGAGGATCTCTCGCGCGCGCAACACGGCCTGTTCCGCCTCGATGCTGCCCCGCTCCGTCCGCAGGTCGAAGGCCTCGCTGGTAAGCCACGCCCCCGGCGTGCCGCGAGGGGTGTACGTACGCCGGCTCAGCCGCGCCTCCGGTGGGTCGCCCTCGAGGTCGAGATCGAGCCAAGCGTCCTGTTCCGGGTCGAACCAGGGCTCGGCGGACGCGAGGACGAGTGGCGAATGCGTGGACGCGATGAGCTGCAGTGCGGCGCCGTCGAGGAGCGCGTCGCCGACGTCCTTCAGGGCCTTGAGAATCGACCGCTGCCACCTGGGGTGCAGATGGCTCTCGACCTCGTCGAAGAGCATCGTGACCCGGGGCGTGACGGCGGCGCCCTGCAAGTCCGCAGCGACCTGGTGTTCGCCCCACGCCCAGGTGATGATGTACGCGAGCGCGGCCACCCGGCGGATGCCCGCCGAAGCGTGCAGGATCGGCACGGGGCCGACGCCGCCGGTCCGGATGGTGGGAATGTCCCGCACGTCGTCGAGAGACAGCCGCGTGGGCGGTCCGGGGGCGAGCTCATCACCTCGTTCCGAATCCGGTGACAGCGCGCGCAACGCCACGGCCATGGCGTCGGCCTTGGCGTCCCCGGCCTTGATCCAGCCCGACCAGTCGTGCAGCAACCCGTTGCACAGCGGCACCGAGCGTTGCGCGTCTCTCAGGCCGTCCCACACCTCGGCTTCGGTGAACACGTACGGAGGCCGGCGGGTCTTCACCTGTCCGCCATCGTGATACCAGCCGTTGCGCACCGGGTCCCACACCGAGAACGAACCGTCGGCGTGAGCATACAGCAGGAGACCGAGGCTCCGAGGCAAAGCGGTGGGCGGATGCCACTGTTCGGACCCCGGCATGCGGACCCCGGACAGGGTCTGGCTGCGCGTGTTCCCCGCGTTGGCGACGCGGACGTTTATGCACGCCTGCCGCTTCGCGTCGCGGGGCCGGACCTCCAGGCTGGACGTCATCCGCGGATTGACCTCGGCCGACCAGCGCCGGGTCACCGTCCACCACGCGCAGTCGAGGAGGAAGCTCTTCCCGAGGCCGTTGTCTCCCGTGATCAGGTTCACGCGCGGCGCGAACTCGGCCTTCATCCGGGGCGCGGGGCCTACGTTGAGGAGTTCGAGATCCTCGAGCATGGTCGTCTCGGGCCCATCGGCAAGGGACGAGGGGATCGGCGCCTCTAGCCCGCCCCCCGACGAGGGCCGCGGGCCGTCACCCCGCCGCCGGGGCCGGGGCGGGCGAGGCGCGCCAGACGGGGGCGCCCTCGGGGCGGGCGAGGACCCAGACGAGGACGACGGGCACGACGACGGTCCACGCGCGGATGAGGGCGACGTGGGGGTTGAAGCCGCCGTGCTGGGCCATCTCGCCGACGAGGAAGGCGAGGACGAGCTGGCTGGCGGCGAGGAGGCCCGCGCCGGCGAGGGCGTTGCGCCACTTGGCGCGGCCGGCGACGGCGGCCCACAGGGCGGCGAAGAGGCCGAGCTGGAAGGCGGGCATCACGGCGGCGGCGCCCTGCTCGTCGACGAACGGGTGGCCGTGGCCGGTGAGGGCCTGCAGCCCCGCCGCCCCGCCGCCGAGCAGGAGGCCCAGCACGGGGGCGGCGGCGAA
>JAJEEA010000239.1 GCA_022821235.1 Vicinamibacteria bacterium | reverse complement strand
CCGGCGGGCTGTTCCGCTCGCTGCCCGGCGGCATCGAGGAGATGGCGGCGTCGCTGGCCGCCGCCCTGCCCCCCCCGGCCATCCGGTGCGGCGCCCGGGCCGTCGCCCTACGCGGTCCGTCCCCCTACACCGTGCGCCTGTCGGCCGGCGAGCCCGTCTCGGCCCGCCGCGTCATCCTCGCCACGCCCGCCCACGTCACCGCCACCCTCGTCCGACCCCTCGACGAGCGCCTCGCCGCGCTGTGCGGCGGGATTCCCTACACGTCGACGGCGACCGTGCTCCTCGCCTATCCGCGGTCGGCGGTGGCGCGGCAACCGCGGGGATCGGGGTTCGTGGTGCCGCGCCGCGAGCGCGCCGTCCCCCTGCTGGCGGGCTCCTGGGTGACCTCGAAGTGGCCCGGGCGGGCCCCCGAAGGACACGTGCTGCTGCGCGGGTTCCTGGGGGGCGTGCGCGACCCCCGCGTCGGCGACCGTGCCGACGACGAGCTCGTCGACCGGGCCCACGGCACCTTCGCCGACCTGCTCGGCATCCGCCGCCGGCCGCATCTCGCGCGCGTCTACCGGTGGGAACGGGCGAACCCCCAGCACAACGTCGGGCACCTCGCGCGGGTCGCGGCCATCGAGGCGCGGCTCGACGGCTGCCCCGGCCTCTTCGTCACCGGGGCCGGCTTTCGCGGCGTCGGCATTCCCGACTGCGTGGCCGACGGCCGCGCGACGGCCCGGCGGGCGATGGAGTGGAGCGAGGGGGGTGATTCGCCGGCGCGCGCCCGAGGGTGAGGCTCAACCGCCGATGTCCGCGTCGAGATCGGCGCCGACAACGGGGGCGGGGGCGTCGACGGCGTCGAGGTCGATATCGACGTCCGCCGCCGCGGCCCGCTTCGCCTTCGTCGGTTTTGCGGACGACGCGCTCTTGCGCTTGCGCGACCGTTGGGGACGCGCGGCCGGGGCCGGCTCGTCCGTCGGCTCGAGCCTGGCCAGACTGGTCAGGAACTTCCGGACGGTGTTGTCGTCGAACTGGATCCGCGTGTAGGCGTCCTCGACCGAGATGACCGACCCCGAGCCGTAGGTCGGCTCGTGCACTCTGGCTCCCACCTCGAAGCGCTTCGTCGTCACCGGCCCTCTCCGCGTGATGCCGCACCGAGAGCCACACGGCCCGCGTGGCGCCCCTCCCGACCCCGAGCGATGGGCCGCACGTTATCGGAAAGTCATCCCCGGCGTCAAGGCGTCCGCGCCGTCCGCACGCCCGCGCCACCCGCGCCGCCGGCGGCCGGAATGCTATAGTGACGAGAGGGTCGCGGTGCGCCCGAACGACCGGCGGCGCGCGCGCCCTGAAGGCACGACGGTCACCCCTTGGGGCGGCGACCCGTCCCGGAAGCGGTCGCGCCACGACGCCGCCGCCCGGACGGGCGAGTCAACCCCGAAACAGCTTGCCGAGCGGACGCGCCGGACACGCCGCCCGCTTTGCCCAAGCAGGAGGCATTCGGATGACGACGGTCTGGAAGTCGGGTTTCTCCACGGCGGTGGTGGCGGGCATGGCGGCGCTGGCCGGCTGCGGCGGCTCTTCTCCCGAACTCGCGGAGACGGAGCCGGCCCCCGCCGAGGCGGCCGCGCCGCCCGAGATGCTCGGCGGCGGTGTGCTCACGCCCGTCCACGACGGGCAGGCCGGCAGCCCCCACGTCCGCGTCGACTGGGAGGTCGACGGCGCGAACATCTCCATCACCTACGGCCGCCCCTACCTCCGCGACCGGACCGTCGGCGACACCGTCGAGCCTCTCGAGGGATGGGTCTGGCGCCTCGGGGCCGACGAGGCCACGACGCTGGCGACCGACACAGACATCATGGTGGGGGCGGCCCATGTCCCGGCCGGCGAGTACACGCTCTGGGCCCTCACCACCGGCGACACCACCGAGCTCATCGTCAACGCCGAGACCGGCCAGTGGGGCACGGCCTACAATCCCGAGCACGACCTCGGTCGCACGGAGATGACCGTCGGCACCCTCGAGGCGCCGGCCGACCAGTTGACGCTGTTCCTCGAGAACGGCGAGCTCCGCTTCGAGTGGGGCTCGATGGTGGCCTCGGCGCCGATACTCGTGCACTGACGCCGCGGGCGCCCACGCCCCTTCGCCCCGGGACGGCGGCCTCGCCCTCCCGGGGCGCGACCCGCATCCCCGGCGTCGATCCCGGGGCCGCTAGCTCAGAGGTAGAGCACCTGACTTTTAATCAGATGGTCGCTGGTTCGATCCCAGCGCGGCCCACCATAGAATCAACAACTTGCGGGAACCACAGGAATCGGACCATAGCGCCAGTCAACAATCAGTCAAGAACTCTTCGAGGCGGCAAGGCCTCGTTGACCCATCCATCCGCCGCGGGATGGCGGTCGGGTCGTAGGCTGTTCCGTTCCAGAACCTCGTTCTCGACGACCCCATCCCTCGGGCCGAGAGGGTTCGGCCCTCCCACGTCGACAACCTCCCTACCGGCCGCCGCCGCAGGCATTTGCATGAGGACATCGGACTCCTGGTCGGGTTCCCGAGAAGTCGCGCTCGAGACGCTCGGGGTCCGGGACGCCAACCCGTTCGTCCTGCACCAGGCTCGGCGCCTCGGCCGTTCGGGTGCCAAGCTCGTCGTCGCGGTGCTCCGCAGCTTCCTGCGTCACCTGTACCAGCGCGGCGACGTCCCCGTCGATTCTCCAGCGCGGTCGCCCCGGCCTCGCACTGGCGTTTGTCGGGATTGCCGAAGGCGCTCTCACCCGAGCAGGTCGAGTCGCGCTCGACAGTTGCGAACGCGGCGCGGCCACGGGGCAGCGGGACTACGCCGTCCTGCTGTTGCTGGCGCGGCCGGGGTTGCGCGCCGGCGAAGTGGTCGCGCTGACGCCGGATGACTTCAATTGGGACGAGGCATCGTAACCGTGCATGGCAAGGGGAAGCGGCGGGAGCCGCTGCCGCTGCCGCGCGAGGTGGGGGAGGGTCTGACAGAGTACCTGCGGGCCAGCCGGCCGATGTGTCAGATCCGGCTGCTGTTCGTCCGCATGCACGCGCCGCATCGGGGCCTCCGCTCCGCGGCCGCCATCTGCGACATCGTGCGGCGGGCGCTGACGCGCGCCGGCATCGACTCCTCCTTCAAGGGGCGCATCTGCTGCGCCATTCGCTGGCTACCAGCAGGCTCCGCAACGGCGCTTCGCTCGGCCTTCGAGACGCGGGCGTGGCCGAACAGCCGGTGTCGCAAACGAAGGTTCGCGACACCGGCGCGGACCGCCGGCCGCCCGGGGCCCGGCGGTGTGGATGTCCTCGTCTGGTCCGCGAGCCGGGACCCGCAGTCGGAGGACTTCCGCCTGGAGGCCCCCGTCCGAGGACCTGCGACGAACTCAGCGGCGGCGGCCGCCGCGACATCGACGCCGGCGGCGAGACCGGGGTGCGCGAGCCGCACGACGAGCTCGTCGACGGCGACCGTCGGGCGGCCCCCGGGACCCGTCGGCGAGCGCTCCAGCCCCACGCCCATGAAGAGGACACTTGGTTCCAGCACCTCGCCGCCGCGGCCAGGGCGGCAGGCTGGACCCCACCCGCGGGGTCGGGATGATCGTGGAGGTTGAGGGCGCGTGTGTCGTTACGTGAAATGCGGTACCGCAAAGCTCCGGCCACGCGTTTCAACCCCACCTGATGGGGTGCCCCGGTTCTCGACCTCGCGCAGAAACTCACTGCGACAATCGGCGCTCCCGGGCCCGCTCGGCGAGACGCTCGATCAGCTCCGAGTGTCCGGCCACGTGGAAGATGTAGCGCGGCACGTCGCGGCCGACGCCGCGCGCCATGAAAGGCTCGCCCCAAAAGCTGAGCAGGCACTCGGTCGCGCCGCCGACGAGGGTGTCCGCCAGGATGAACGAGACGTCCTCCGGCAGGCTCGTCCACACCGGGTCCGCGACCTTGCCGACGCCGCCGCACGCCGCAACCTTGGATCGAACATCGCGCTCCCACCTCGGACGCTGCCCCTCGTCCAGAACGAAGGTAAGGGCGGTCACCGCCGGGTTCTCGATGGCCGGTCGCAGCAGCGCGTCGAAGAGCGGCTGCCGCTCGAACATCGACAGGCAGACGTTGAACCAGACCATGTCCCCCTTGGCGTTGCGCGAGGCCTCCGCGCTCGCACGCCGCAGATCCCGGGGACCGACGACCATCACGTCCGGGGGCTTCGCGCTCCGGGCCAGCTGGCCCAGCAGTCGCTCGCCGCGGTTCACGCCGGCCGCGATGCGCCGCTGGCCGTGGTCGGACCGCAGCGACCGCAGGAACATCGCGGCGAGAAGCACCAGCGTGATCACCGACAGCACCTCGGCCTCGATGACGTGGAGAAGGTGCAGCACGATGGCGATGACGGCCGCCAGCACGCCGGCGACGGCGTCCCACTCGATCTTCAGCATGCGGTGCATCAGCACGGACCTCCAACCGAATCGTCGCCGATCGGGGCCGCCCAGGCCAATCACGGCGAGGACCGCGAGGTCGACGAACAGCAGCGGGGCGATAACCGGCGAACCGTTGGACGAAGTTCTCGTAGAGGCTGGCCGACAGGCCGTTCACCGGCGCCATCGCGGACTGGGCCGACATCACGTGGACTCTAGTCAGCACGAACTTCCGGCCGCCCTTCCGTCCGCGAGCCCGCGCCGCCTTTGAGCCCGGCCACGGTGCGTTCGCGGATCCGGGACCCGCCAGCCTGCCGCGGCCCCCGGCAGCACGCCCGCCGCTCCGCGTTCGTCAACGACACGCACGCAGGGTGGCGTCGGGTTCGCGCAGAGCCTCGCTCCTCCGAGCCGCTTCGTCGTCCGTTCAACGTCTCAGCCCTCCGCAATGGGACCCGGGCCACCGCCGGGGATGCCCTGCCCCCAGCGGGCATAGGATAGTCACATTCACGACATACTATGCATGGAGTCCGCCATATCTACGACATGCCAATCGTCGTGGCAGGCCGTACTGGCTGAACATACGCAACCCTTCGTGCGATTTTTCCCTTGCATTGTCGTCATTCATGACATATGCTTCTCCACGTTCATCGCGGACCCGTAGTCGTGCGGAGCCTCGACGTGATGGCGCCGCGCACGACGACGCGAGTGCCGCTTACCACCCCACAGCCAACTCGTACAACCCGGTGTCGCAGCAGGCGGCACGATGGGCCGGGGGGACCGGCCGCGCTTCGCCGCGGTCGTTCGGAGAATGCCCCCCTGCGAGGACGGCACAGCAACCGCGTGTCGTGGATACGGTCGGGGATCAGAGTCGCAACGGAATGGAGGAAGAGTAGATGAGACTGACGACGAGGATGTTGGCGGCCGGCTTGCTGGCCTTCGTGATGGGTTCCTGCGGGCCGGAGTCGCCCACCGCGCCGTCGGACGTGCCGGAAGATCCTGCGTCGCCCGCGACGCTCGGCGCGGCCCCGGTCGCCGTCGACGGGTCGGCGAGCTACGCGATGCACTCGGCGGCGGCTCCGTCGGCGCTCACCGTCGAGGCGGTCACCGCACCCATCGCTCCCGGCGAGGACGCGGAGTTCCGGATCACCGCGAGCCCCGCGGCGGGCAGGCTGCTCAACGTCTCGGTCGAGGTCAACGAGCACCGGACCGGCGGGGTCGGCAGCGTCAGGTCGGAGGGGCTGCGCATCCACCGCGGCGCGACGAACGGCACCTACACGGTAAAGACGACCACGCAGACCACACGGGTCAACGTGACGCTACGGGCGCGCACCGGCTACACCGTCGGGAACCCGGGCAAGGCGTCGGTCGAGGTCGGCCACTTCGGCGACGCGACGACGTGGCCCACTCCCGGGTTCCGCGTCGACGCCTCGACCGCGACGCCGCGGATCACGTGGAACCCGCACCCGAGCGCGACCGGCTACACCGTCGAGTTCCGCCGCCCGATCAGTTGGACGGGCCGGAAGGACAACGGCTACGCCGAGATGAGCAACCCGCTGCCGCCGTACGCCATGCGAGCGAAGGCGCACGTCGGCAACGACGTCACCGAGTGGACCGACTGGTTCATCACGTGCCGACCGCCGGACGTCCGCCGCGGCGGCGACACCATGAGCGGCCGCCACGACGAATCGAACGAGTGCGTGAGTCCGGCCGGCGCGAACAGCGAGCCGGCGAGCTGGCCGAACCCCAACCTTCGCGTGACCGACGCGGCATCGGTCCCGCGGATCGAGTGGGACTCGTACCCCGGCGCCACCGGCTACACGGTGCAGTTCTCCCGGCCGATCGAGTGGACCGGACGCAAGAACTTCGGCTACGCGCAGATGTACAACCCGGGCCCGGGGTACACGATGCGCGTCAAGGCGCATCTCTTCAGCGGGGCGGAAACGGCGTGGACCGACTGGTTCAACACCTGTCGCCCGCCGAGCACCCACGCGGGCGGTCCGTCCGACCCGCCGGACTGCGAGTGAGGCTCCCGAAGTCCGCCCGCCGACTGGCGGCGTCGGTGGGCGGACTTCGGGACGATCTCCGCGCCTATCGCCTCGCGGGCTTCGCGGACTGGTTCAGGCTGTGTCGGCAAACCGGGTCGGCACCTCCGCAGCAGAACGATCCGGCCTGTAATGCGGCCTGCGCCTCGCCGCCGGCGAGAGAGCGCCCGTGGGCGGCCTGCCGCTCGTCCAGCACCCCGAGGGCCTGCAGGATGGTCGTCTGGCCGGCGGCCCACCTGCCTGCTCCCGCCGACTCCGCCCGCGCGAGCATCACGCGGCGGGGCCGGACTTCAGCCACCGGCGGACGACGCGGTTCCACCACATGACCGCGCCGGTCACGAAGAGCGCGGGCGGCACGAGCCCGACCAGGGCCCAGATCGCCTTGGTGCTCGAGTTGCAGAGGTCGCCGCAGCCGGGGATGCCGCGACCGCCGAGCCGGCCGAAGTGCAGGTAGGCGAGCCAGTACATGACCCGGTCGCCGAAACGCTCGACGGGGTCGGACGGGTCGAACGGGTCGAGGTAGTCGACGACGGCCATGAACGCGGCGGGGAACGACAGGTAGGCCCCGGTG
The DNA here is from genome assembly GCA_022821235.1 of Vicinamibacteria bacterium. Lineage (GTDB taxonomy): Bacteria > Acidobacteriota > Vicinamibacteria > Vicinamibacterales > UBA8438 > JAJEEA01. Next base: position 22,834 of record JAJEEA010000239.1, on the reverse strand, counting down.
ACCGCCCACATCATGAGAAACGGCCAGAACCAGAAGCCGAACGCGCTGTGGAGGCTCCAGTTGAGCCGGCCCCGGTCGACGACGAGGCTGCGCCGCCAGCGCCGGGCGCCGGGCCACCAGATGACGGCGCCGGTCAGGGACATCGCGAGCAGGAAGAGCGCGCCGACGCCGTTCACCCGCCGCCCGGTCTCTCCCGCCAGGAGGTTGTCGTGGAGGTCCAGCACCCACGCGGACACGCGGTAGCCCAGCGGCAGGGGGTCTCCGAGGTCCTCGCCCGTGAACGGGTCGAAGAGCCGCCGAATGCGGTCGCCGTCGCGCGTCAGGGTGACCTCGACGGCATGGTTCGGGGTCTGGCCGGGCCGGACGTCCGCGACCTCGAAGCCGGGCCAGGCCTGCCGCGCGGCGCGGTCCAGGGCGTCGTCGCCCAGTGACGCGCCCGTGCCGTCGACGACGACGGGCTGCGGCGAGAAGTGCCGGTACAGCTCGTTGCGATAGACCAGCACGCTGCCGGTGACGGAGATGACGACGATGTAGAGGCCCAGGCCGACGCCGGTCCACAGGTGGACCTGGAAGATCGCCTTGCGCAGCCCGACGCCCTGCGGCGCCCGCGCCCAACGCGACCACCAGCCACCCTCCGGGGTCCGCTCGCCTGTCGCGGCCATCGGTTCGTCCGTCACCCGTTCCCTGCGCGGCGGGGGCCGGACGGACCGGCTCCCCGCCGCAGCGTGTCGCGCGGGCCCGCCGCCCGCCTCAGCGGCCGGCGTCCGCCGGCAGCCCCTCGAAGCCGGGAGGCAACTGGGCGCCGAGCGCGTTCTGGAACATCGCCAGTTGCGTGTAGTTGCCGACGATCAGCACCACCTCGCGGAGCTCCGGGTCCGTGTAGCGGGCCGCGAGCGCCTCCCACGTCGGCGCCGAGATGAACCGGCTGGCGTGGAGCTCGTCGGCCGCCTGCAGGAGGGCGCGCTCGAAGCCGTCCCATTCCGGGGCGCCGGGGCCCGCCGTGACCCGCTGGATCTCTTCGGCCGTCAGCCCCGCTTCCTTTCCGATGACGTCGTGCCGCCCCCAGATGTAGTCGCCGCGCGACAGCCAGGCGGTACGCAGGATCAGCAGCTCGCGGTGGCGCGCGGGGATCGTCGCGTTTCTGACGAAGTGGCCGGTGTACTCCCAGTACTTTCGGCACGTCTCGGTGACGTCCGGGCAGAGCTCCCGCATCGGGCCCTCCCCCGCGTCGGGGGGCAGCGCGATGCGCGGGACGCCGAGGTGCTCGAACGACGCCACCCGGCCGACGCCCGCCTCCTGCGCCGTCGCGACCGCCGCGCCGGCCGCGAGGACCCCACCGACGAGAACGACGCCGGCCGCCATGCCTGTCAACCGCATCGGACACCTCCCTGGTGACGCCGGCCCTGCCCCGGACCGACGGCGGGCTTGCGCTCTCGCAACGCGGCGCGCCGTCGGAACGCGATCCCTGCCGGCAAGCGACAAGCCGGCATTCTACCGCCTGCGGACCGGCGGCGGGCGCCGCGGGCCCCTAGCATGCGTCGAAGCCGACGGCCCGCGGGCGCCGGAAGAGGCTCGACGATCCCGCCTGCGCCGGCGCGTCGCAGTCGCTCACGAACTCCTCGAGGGTGCCCAGCCACGCCTGGAAGTCGGCGTCCGCCGGCGCGCACAGCCCGGCGTTGTCCTCGATGCGCAGCCGCCTGAGGTTGGGCAGGTTCATCAGGCCCTGCGGCAGCTCGCCGGTCAGCCGGTTCTGATGCAGCCTCAGCTCCACGAGGTTGCCGAGGTTCGCGATCTGGGTCGGCACCGGCCCGCTCAGCGCGTTGTTCGAGAGCCGCAGTATCTCCAGGCTGGTCATGCTCCCCAGCGTGGCCGGGATCCCCCCGGCCAGGAAGTTGTTGGAGAGGCGGAGGTCGGTGGCGCCCGTCAGCCTGCCCAGCTCGGGCGCGATGGTTCCCCGCAGGTTGTTGCCGTCGGGACCGCAAAGATCGAGCTTGCTGACGCGGTCGTCGGTGGTCTCCACGCCGTACCAGGTTCCCAGCGGCTCGTCGCTGAGCCAGTTGGTGGTGTCGGTCCAGTCGGGGCCGCCTGCCGCATGGTACTGGGCCACCAGCGCGTCGCGTTCGGCCGTGGCCGGGGCGCCGAGCCCGCTCGGTCCCGTCGGCAGCCCGAGGTCCTCCCCGCAGGCCGCCATCGACGCGGCCAGGGCGCCGAGAACCGCGGTCGCGACGGCCCGCGCGGGCACGCGACCGAACGTGGAGAGCGTCATCGAATCCTCCTCCGGTCTCGACCGTGCAGGTCGACGGCAAGAGTCTACCAGGAGCGCCGGCGCGGCCGGGCCCTCCGGGCCTGGTGAAGGCGCCGGCGATGGACGGAGAACGCGAGGGAACGGTCGGCGACCGCGAACGCCCCGCACGCCGGGGAGGCGGCGGCGAACGGCGCCCGGGAGACCGGCTTCCGGAACCTGCGCGGACCTCCCGCCCGACTGCCGCCGGCCGTCGTCGCCCGTTCTCCTGCGCATGGTGAGCACGAAGCGCCTCGGTGCACGGATCGGGGCTTGCGCGGACCTCGCTGCCCGACTACCGCCGGCTGTCGGCGCCCGCCCTCCTGCGCGTGGTGGAGCACGAAGCGCCTCGGTGAACGGATCGGGACTACCGCCCGCCGGCGGGGCCCGCCCTTCTGCGCAGGCGGCGCGCGGCGCCGTACATCGCGTACGCGCACCGGGACAACGTCGAGACGAAGTAGTCGGCGGTGAGGAACGGGGCGCCGGGGGGCAGGAACGCCCCCGCGTCGAGGTCCTCGACCGCGGTGAGGGTCCGCGCCAGCCCCGACTTCACGAGGTCGCGGAGGCGGCGGTCCTCGAGGTCGAGCCCGCCGGCCCCCAGCACGAGGGGCACGAGAACGCCGAGCATGTTCTGACGGTAGCCGCGCCAGCAGTCGTCGAACGTGAAGCCCCCGGCGCCGAGCCGGCGCACGATGTCGTGGTACTCCACGAGCGCCTCGCGCTCGATGCGGCGGCGGTCGTCGGTGGCGACGTTGGCCCCCAGGAAGTACGCCACGTCGGCGAGGCCGGCCCCCACCCCGCAGCCCTGCCAGTCGACCACCGCGAAGTCGCCGTCGGCGCCGGGGCCGAAGAGCATGTTCTCGCCCCGGTAGTCACCGTGCACGAAGGTCCGGGGCCCCGCCGCCACCGCCGCGTAGTGGGCGGCGACCCGGGGTCCGAACGCCTCGGCGAGCCGGCGCGTCCCGGCCGAGAAGCAATCGCCGAAGCGCTCGAGCACCACCGGCAGGCAGACCAGATAGGCGGTCTGCAGGAGGCGGCCGAACCGGGGCCCGAGGACGTCGGGACAGCCCGACAGGGCCGGGTCATCGACCGCGCCCCAGAAACGACCGTGCAGCCGGGCGATCTCGCGGACGGCCCGCCTCGCCCGCTCCGGCTCGACGCCGGTCCGGGCCGGGACCTCCAGGTCGCCCAGGTCCTCGAGCACGAGGACGAACCGGTGGGTGCTCGCGTCGAAGTCGCCGTACAGCAACGACGGGGACCGGATGGGGGCCTGCTGCGCGAGGCGGCGGTAGAACAGGCACTCGCGCTCGTGCATCGCCAGCCAGCGGGCGAACCGGAACGCCGTGGGGTCGGTGGTGGGCAGCTTGACGATGACGCTCGCCGGCGCCGCGACGGAGCCGCCGTCGGCGGTCAGATGGCAGCGCAGCAGCCGGCCGAACGCATTGGTCGCCGACCCGAGGTCATCGACCACGAGGTCCCTGACGGCCGGAGAGCCGGCCGCGCCGCCCGCGGCCAGCGCCTGACGCATCCAGTCCGCGGTAATCTGGTCCGCGCCGTCGCAGAGGACGGGACGGGTCGCCATTGTCGAAGCCTCCTCGCGCGGGGCCTCCGCGCGACCACCGGTCCCGCCGCCGCGGGACGCCTCCCAGGCGGCCCCGGGAACGCGCTCCGGGCGGACCGAGAAAGTCGTGACGGGATGTCGACGTCGCCATAGGTATCACAGAACCGTTGCCGGCGTGTAACGCGCCACCCCCCCCCGGGGGCGCGGACGACACGATTCCCCAATGACCGTCCCGGCGCCGGTCGAGGCCGGGACGATTCCGATGCGGTTCCCGCCGCCGGCCCGTCTTCTCGGCCTGCACCCCCCGGGGAGGCCAGCCCCACCCCCGTGATTCTGCTACGGAGGCGGATCCAGGGCGTCGTCGAGCGATCGCGACCGGGCCGAGCTGCGTCGCTCTCGTTGGACCCCCGGGAGCTACCGTGAGCCATGGCGCCCATGGCGCCCCGGCGGGCGTGCCATAATGGCCGTCCGAGCCCCGGGCCCGCCGGCCCGGGCCGCCGCGCTTGGAGAAAGGCAATGCCATGCAGCACCGACGACCGCCTCGCGCCCTGTCTCGCCTCGGCCGCCTCGCGGCCCTCGCCGCCGCGCTGCTCACCGCCGCGGCTCCGGCCGGCCTCGCCCAGGAGCCGGCCTCGGGCAGCCTCGACATCTACTGGATCGACGTCGAGGGCGGCGCCGCGACCCTCGTGGTCACCCCCGCCCGCGAGTCGGTGCTGATGGACACGGGCTGGCCGCGGGCCGACGCCCGCGACGCGCTGCGCATTCAGGCCGCCATGGACGACGCGGGCATCGACCGCATCGACTACATGCTCTTCTCGCACTTCCACGGCGACCACGTGGGCGGCCTGCCCGCGCTCGCCGAACGGGTGCCCATCGGCCGGATCGTCGACCACGGCGACAGCGTCGAGCTGGACCGCCCGCGCGGCCGGGCCCTGTGGGACGAGTACATCGGCCTCGCCGCCGACCGGCGCCGCTCGGTCGCCCCCGGCGACAAGCTGCCCCTCGAGCGCATCGAGCTCACTTTCGTCGCGTCGCACCGCGAGCTCGTCGACACCCTCGAGCCGCAGATGCCCAACCCCCTCTGCGACGGCGTCACGCCCCCCGACCCCGACATGGGCGAGAACGGGCACAGCCTGGCCTACCTGCTGTCGCTCGGGGCGTTCCAGTTCCTGAATCTCGGCGACCTGACCCCCGACCGCGAGCACGCGCTGGCGTGCCCCGAGAACCGGCTCGGCGTCGTCGACCTGTGGCAGGTGCCCCACCACGGCGGCTACGGGGCCATCCGCCCCGAGCTCGCGGCGGTGCTCCAGCCCACGGTGGCGGTCGTCAACAACGGCCCCCGCAAGGGGGGCACGCCGGACTCGCTGGCCGTCATCCAGGGCACGGCCGAGGTCGGCGACGTCTGGCAGTCGCACCGCACCCTGACCGACGACGCCGCCAACAACACGGAAGAGGCGCTCATCGCCAACCTGACGGAGGAGGACGACTGCGAGGGGCACTGGATCAAGGCCACGGTGGCCCCCGACGGCCGGAGCTGGTCGATGACCAACGGCCGGACGGGCTACAGCCGGACCTATCAGTCCCGATAGGAGGCGATCCGCCGGGTCGGAACGGGCGTCCCCGGGCCGGAGCCCGGCCGGCGGGGTCACCTCCCAGCCATCCGCTAGTCCCCGAGGTCGATCTCGATGGAGCCGTCCCGGATTCGGAGCGGATAGCCGCGCAACCGGCCGCCGGCGGGCGGGGTGAGGGGCGCGCCGTCGGCGACGCGGAACTGGGCGCCGTGCCACAGGCAGGTCACGACGCCGTTCTCACAGGTGCCCTCGGTGAGGGGGCCGCCGACGTGGGTGCAGTAGTCGTCGTAGGCGAGCAGGGTCCCGTTCTCGTTGAACACCGCGACCTTGCGGTCGGCGAGGCGCATGCAGCGCACCCCGCCCGGCGGCACGTCGGCGGCGTCTCCGAGGCGCACCCAGTCTCCCATCGGACTCCTCACCCTCCCCCGGTCAACGCGTCCAGCGGCACGCACTCGAGGCCGTGGGCCTCGGCGACGGCGGGGTGCGTGACGCCGCCGTCGACGACGTTGACGCCGCCCGCGAGGACGGGGTCGCGCGCCGCCGCCCGCCAGCCGTGGTCGGCGATGTCGAGGGCGTAGGCCATGGTGGCGTTGGTCAGGGCGTAGGTCGACGTGTGGGGCACCGCCCCCGGCATGTTCGACACGCAGTAGTGCACCACGCCGTGCTCGACGAAGCGCGGCTCGCGGTGGGTGGTGGGGCGGCTCGTCTCGGCCCCGCCGCCCTGGTCGACGGCGACGTCGACGAGGGCCGAGCCGTCCTCCATCCGCTCGAGGTGCCGGCGGGTGACGAGCCGCGGCGTGCGGGCGCCGGGGATGAGCACCGCGCAGATCACGAGGTCGGCGTCGCACACCGCGCCCTCGACGTTGGCGGCGTTCGACATGAGGGTGGTCACGTGCCCCTGCACGACGTCGCGCACGTAGGCGAGGCGCAGGGGGTTGATGTCGATGATGGTGACGTCGGCCCCGAAGCCGACGCCCACGACGCAGGCGTTCAGCCCGACCACCCCGGCCCCGAGGATGGTGACGCGGCCCCGGCGCACGCCGGAGACGCCGGGCAGCAGGATGCCCTTGCCCCCCGCGATCCGCTCGAGCGACGCGGCGCCCGCCTGCACCGCGAGGCGCCCCGCCACCTCGGACATGGGCACGAGGAGGGGCAGGGTGCCGTCGGCGAGCTGCACCGTCTCGTAGGCGATGCCCACCACCCGGCGCTCGAGGAGGCGCTCGGTCAACGCCTTCGAGGCGGCGAGGTGCAGGTAGGTGAAGAGCACCTGGCCCGGCCGCATCAGGGCGAACTCGGGATCGAGCGGCTCCTTGACCTTGAGCACGAGCTCGGCCCGGTCCCAGACGTCCCCCGCGCCGTCGACGATGGCGGCGCCGGCCCCGGCGTAGGCGGCGTCGGGGATGGCGCTGCCCCGCCCCGCCCCGGCCTGCACGAGCACCTCGTGGCCGCGACCGCGGAACGCGGCCACCCCGGCCGGCGTGACCGCGACGCGGTTCTCGTCGGGCTTGATCTCCGTCGGTACGCCGATGCGCATGAACGAGGCCCCGCCGCCTTCGACCGCCCATCCGTCGCGCGGCAACGGCCACGCTCCCCGGTTGCCAGTACCTATTATGACGTTACCCGGCGGCGCCGTCGGCGCCGCCGCCGGGCCCACGCGTCGCCCCGCCGGCGACCGGGCGTCTGAAACGTTGGACGTGGTGAGGTTCGGGACAACGCGCACGCGACGGGTCATCGAGAACCCGGAGCGGGTTCGCGCCGCGCCCACGCCGCCGCGGGCGGTCTCCTCCCGCAAACGACCTGCGGTCGCGCCGCCGCGGAAGCGCGCCGCGCCGCCCGCCGGATCGGGCCGGGAGAGCGGTCGGTTCCTCGCGCAACCTGCGGGGTGCGCTACAATGGCGCGCCGGTGCGCCGTGCCAGCCGGGTTCGGCGCCCCGCGCTTCTGACGCTGAAGGGAGAGCCTAGATGGGCACGATGACGTTGGCCGTCCTGTCCCTGTTGCCGATCGCGACCGTCGCGGTCTTCCTGGTCGGGCTGCGCTGGCCGGCCAGCCGGGCCATGCCCCTGACCTACGCGGTGGCGGCGGCCCTCGCCCTCTTCGTCTGGCAGGTGCCGGGCATGCAGGTGGCGGCGGCGACCATCAACGGGCTCGTCATCGCCCTTACCCTGCTCTACATCATCTTCGGGGCCATCCTCCTGCTGAACACCCTGCGGGCGAGCGGGGCCATCAACGTCATCCGGCGCGGGTTCACCGACGTGAGCCGCGACCGGCGGGTGCAGGTCATCATCGTCGCGTGGCTCTTCGGCTCGTTCATCGAGGGCTCGGCCGGCTTCGGCACCCCGGCCGCGGTGGCCGTGCCCCTGCTCGTGGGCCTCGGGTTCCCGGGCATGGCCGCGGTCATGGCGGGCATGATCATCCAGAGCACCCCGGTCAGCTTCGGCGCCGCCGGTACCCCGATCCTCGTCGGCGTCAACACCGGGCTCTCGGCCGACCCCGCCCTCGTCGCCTACGGAATGGAGCGCGTCGCCGGCGAATGGAACGACTTCCTCCGCTTCGTGGGGTTCCGGGTGGCGGTGCTGCACGCCGTCGCCGGCACCCTCGTGCCCCTCATCCTGGTGTCGTTCATGACCCGCTTCTTCGGCGAGCGCAAGTCGTTCGCGGAGGGGCTGCAGATCTGGAAGTTCGCGCTGTTCGCGGCGCTGTCGATGACCATTCCCTACATCATCGCCGGCTACCTCCTCGGGCCCGAGTTCCCGGCCCTCGTCGGGAGCCTCGTCGGCCTCCTGATCGTCGTGCTGGCGGCGCGGCGCGGGTTCCTGGTGCCGAGGCCGGAAGAGGCCTGGGACTTCGGCGACAAGTCGACGTGGCCGTCCGAGTGGACCGGATCGATCGAGATCAAGGACGACGCGGGCAACGGCGCCCCCATGAGCCTGCTGCGGGCCTGGGTGCCCTACGTCATCGTCGCGCTCCTGCTCCTGACCTCGCGTGACCCGTTCGGGTGGTCGCGCCCCGTGCTGGACCCGTTCCAGCAGTGGCTGCAGTCCTTCTCTCTGACGTGGCCGGACATTCTCGGTACCGGCGTCGAAATGAACGCGGTCCAGCCCCTGTATCTCCCGGGCGGTCTGTTCATCGCCACGTCCCTCATCACCTTCCTGATCCACCGCATTCCCGGCCCCGCCTACCGGCAGGCCTGGACCACCTCCCTGCAGGTGACCGCCTCGGCCTCGATCGCCCTGGTTTTCACGGTGCCGATGGTGCGTGTCTTCGTCAACAGCGCGGGCGGCGCGGCCGGGTTCGACCAGATGCCGATCGTCCTCGCCGACGGCGTGGCCTCGCTCGTCGGCGGCGCGTGGCCGATCTTCGCGCCGTTCATCGGCGGCATCGGGGCCGCGGTGGCCGGCAGCAACACCGTCAGCAACATGATGTTCTCGCAGTTCCAGTTCGGCATGGGCGACCGCATCGGCGTCGACCCGACCTGGATCGTCGCCCTCCAGGCGGTGGGCGGGGCGGCCGGCAACATGATCTGCGTGCACAACGTGGTGGCGGCCTCGGCCGTGGTCGGGCTGCTCGGGCGCGAGGGCTCGGTCATCCGCATCACCCTGCTGCCCTTCGTCTACTACGCCCTGCTGCCGGGCTCGGTCGGCTACCTGATCGTGTCGTACGCCGACCAGGGCATCCTGAACGCGGGGTCGTACATCATCGCGCTGATCGCGGCGCTGGCCATCTGGTCCATCGCCCGCTACGGGAGGCGGCCGGCGACGGCATGAGGCTCTTCTCACTGGCCGGCCTCGTCGGCGAGCCGTCGGACCCGAAGACGTTCGTGGGCCGAGCCCGGCTGACCCGCATGAACGGGGTGTCGGACGCGCCCCCCGCGAACGTCTACCGCGTCGCGTTCGAGGCCCGGGCCCGCACCCACTGGCACGCCCACAGCGGCCCGCAACTGCTCCAGATCGTCGAGGGCACGTGCCGGTTCCAGAAAGCCGGCGAGGCGGTGCGGGAAGCGGGGCCCGGCGACCTCATCGCCGTCGCCCCCGGCGAGCGGCACTGGCACGGGGCGGGGCCCGACGGCCCCATGACCCACGTCGCCGTCAACATCGACGCGAAGACGAGCTGGTTCGAGGCGGTCAGCGACGCCGAGTACGGCGCCTGACCGCCCCCCGCGACGTCTTGCCTGTCTGTGACCCGCTCGGCGCAGACCGCCCGAGGCGTCGGCCGTCCGGTAGACTGACCGAAGGAACGCGTCTTCGCGCCGCGGCCGAAGGCCGATAGCGGCAGCCACGCCATGAACGACGTCTTCGTCTACTGGGACAACTCCAACATCTACCACGAGGCACAACGCCTCGCCGACGAGCGGGAAGGCACGCCGGGAGCCCGGTACCTCGTACGGGTGCATTTCGACAACCTGCTGCGCCTGGCCCACGCCGACCGCCCGCTGAGGAGAGCCGTGGCGGCCGGGTCCATTCCCCCGGAAATGCAGCAGCTCTGGAACCGAATGGAGAATCGCGGTGTCGAGGTCAATCTGTTCGACCGCGGCGCGCGGGACCAGGGCGAACAGGGTGTCCCCGATCAATGGCTGCAGTTGCGCATGCTGGAGGACGGCCTGGATCACAACGGCAATCCGGGGATCGGCGTGCTGCTCACCGGCGACGGCGCCCGCTACACGCACGGACGGGGATTCCACAGCACGCTCGAGCGGATGCACCAGCGCGGCTGGCTGGTCGAAGTACTGTCGTGGGCGCATTCCTGCAACCGCGGCATGCGGGTATGGGCGGAAACGAACGGCGTCTTCATTCCGCTCGATGACTACTACGACGCGATCACCTTCCGCGAACCGTCGCGACCCGGTTACGAGCTCGCTCCGCCGCGCGATCAGGCGGCCCTCGACCTGTCGCATCGCCCGACGGCACGCCGGGATGCAGGCAGAACCCAGGGTCGTGGAACAGAGCCATGAGCCGCCACACCCTCCTTGGGGAGAAACGATGACGACGCTCGAGCCCCGCCCGAGCCGCCTCTCGAGCTTGTGCCGTGTCGCGGCAGCCGGCGCCGTGATGGGCCTGCTGGCCGCTTCGCCGTCCGCCCAGACCGGGGCCGGGCAGCGGATGGACGCCGACTTCGCCCAGCGGGTGCGCGAGTGGACGACGCGCCCCGAGTTCCTCAGCCCGCTCGTCGACCATCTGCCCGCGGCCGGCGCCGTGCCGTCGCCGAAGGACGTCCTCGGGCACCACGCGGGGGCGCCGCGCGAGCTGACCTACTACGACGAGATGCTCGACTACTACCGGGCGCTCGCCGACGCCTCGCCGCGGGTCGCGATGACGCCCATCGGCGGCACCGACGAGGGCCGCGAGATGGTGGTGGTGACGATCGCCGACGAGGCGACCGTGGCCGACCTCGAGCCCTACCGCCGCGACCTCGCCCGGCTCGCGGACCCCCGCGGGCTGAGCGAGGCCGAGGCGCAGGCCGTGGTGGCCCGGGCCAAGCCGATCTACGTGCTGATGGCCGGACTGCACAGCGGCGAGACGGGCCCGCCCGAGATGCTGATGGAGCTGGCCTACCGGCTCGCGGCCGAGGAGGGGCCGCTCTACGACCGCATCCGCGAGAACCTCATCGTGGCCCTGATTCCCGCCGCCGATCCGGACGGCCGGGACCGCTACGTCGACTGGTACTACCGGCACCTGATCGACATCACCGACGAGGACGACCGCATCGGGGGGCCGCCGTACTGGTGGAAGTACGTCTTCCACGACAACAACCGCGACATCAACTACTCGCAGCTCAGCATGCGGAACGTGCTCGACTGGTACCTCGAGTGGCATCCGCCGGTCATGCACGACCTCCACGAGTCGGTGCCGTTCCTCTACACGTTCAGCGGGCAGGCCCCCCAGAACCCCCTGCTCGACCCCATCGTCTACGGCGAGCTGCCGTGGTTCGCCAACTTCGAGATGGCCCGGCTGACCGGCTACGGCATGCCCGGGGTGTGGACCCACGCCTTCGTCGACATGTGGTCGCCGGGCTACCTCGCGTTCATGGCGTCGAACCACAACGGGCTCATCCGGTTCTACGAGACGTACGGCAACGGCGGCGCGACGACCATGAAGCGCCGCCTGAGGACCGAGGACAACACGCCCGAGCAGGCGCGCACGAGCCGCGAGTGGTACCGGCCCTCGCCCCCCTACGAGGAGGTCGAGTGGTCGATGCGGAACAACACCAACTACAGCCAGACGGCGGCCCTCGCGGCGCTGGAGCTCGCGTCGTCGAACCCCGGCGTCATCCTGGAGAACTTCTACCGCAAGTCGCGCAACGCGGTGCAGGAGGGCGAGACCGACCCCCCGCACGGCTTCGTCATCCCGGCCGGGCAGCGCGACATGACGCGGGTGGCGACCCTCGTCGACCTGCTGCGCGTGCAGGGCATCGAGGTCGGCCGCGCCGGCGACGCGCTCTCGTTCGGCGAGGACGGCGACGACGACTATCCCGCCGGCTCCTACGTGGTCAAGGGCGGCCAGCCGTACTTCCGCCTGGCGAAGATCCTGCTCGGGAGCCAGACGTTCCCCGACGACACCCTGCGGACCTACGACGACACCGGCTGGACGATGGGTCTGATGCACGGGGTCGACGTTGTCGCGGTCGACGACCCCGGTGTCCTCGACGTCCCGGTCGAGCCGGTCACCCGGGCGCGGCTCGCGGGCACCGTCGCAGGCCCCCGCGAGCCGAGTTTCGGCTACGCCGTCGCCCACTACGGCTCGAACCACCTGACGACGCTGCGCTATCGGCTGGGAACGGCGCCGGTGGAAGCCGCCGAGGAAGGCTTCGAGGTCGACGGCGTGGAGCTCCCGCCCGGGTCGTTCATCGTGCCCGCGGCCGCGGGGAGCGAGCGCGCCGATCGCCTGCGGGCGGCGGTGACCGAGCTCGGCCTGACCGCGGCGGGGCTCGACGAACGGCCGGACGTCGCGGCCCACCCCGTCGACCTCCCACGGCTGGCCATGTACAGCACGTGGGGCGACACCCAGGAGGTGGGCTGGGTGCGCCACGCCTTCGACCGCTTCGAGATCCCGTTCGACCTCATCTTCAAGGAGAGGGTCCGGGCCGGCGGCCTGCGGGCCGACTACGACGTCATCCTGGTCCCCAACCAGGGCCGCACCGCGAAGGGGCTCGTCTTCGACGTCGAGCCGCGCGGCGGCCCGCGGGCCTACACCAAGACCGAGCGCTACCGGTTCCTCGGCGACTACGGCTCGTCGGACGACATCACCGGGGGGATGGGCCTGGAGGGCGTCCTCGAGCTGCAGCGGTTCGTCGAGGACGGCGGCCTGCTGGTCACGCTGGGCGAAGCGAGCCACGTCCCTCCCGAGTACGGCCTCACCCGCGAGATCGGCGTCCGGCGACCGGGATCGGGCTTCTACGCGCCGGGGCCGCTGGTCGAGGCGGAGATCGAGACCCCGGATCATCCGATCTTCTACGGATACGAGGGCAGCCGGATACCCGTCCGCTACGCCAACGGCCCGCTCCTCGACGTGCCGCGGCGGCTTCGCGACGAGCGGGTCCTCATGTCGTTCAGCGGCCGCGTGCTCAGCGGCCATCTGCGCGGCGCCAACCAGATCGACGGCCGTCCCGCCGTCGTCGACATGCCGCGCGGCAGCGGCCGCGTCGTCCTGTTCGCCACCAACCCGTGCTACCGCTGGCAGAACCACGGCGAGTTCGGGATGCTCTTCAACACCATCCTCCACCACAACGACCTGGGAGCGGAATCCGTTTCGGAGTAGAGTGACGACGCGCGGCGACGGCACGCCGCGACAATCCCTCGGAGGAAGCAATGCTGAGATCGAAGCTCGCGCGGACGGCGGCGGTGGCATTCGTGCTCGCGGCGCTCGTGGCCGCCGCGCCGGCGCAGGGACGGGAGCTGCTGACGGTCGAGTTCTTCAGTCCCGCCGTCGACCGGACCATGAAGTACAACATCCTGCTGCCGGACGACTACCAGACGTCGACCGACCGCTATCCGGTGCTGTACCTGCTGCACGGCCTGACCCAGAACTACACCGCGTGGGGCCTGGCCAACGGCGCCCCGTTCTACGCCGGCCTCTACGACGACCTCATCGTCGTGATGCCCGACGCCGGGAACTCCTGGTACGTCAACTGGGCGGAGAACGAGGACGGGCAGACGAACGACTGGGAGGACCACGTCGTCCGGGACGTCGTCGGCCACGTCGACTGGAACTTCCGGACCATCGCCCGCCGCGAGGGCCGGGCCATGACCGGCCTGTCGATGGGCGGGTTCGGCGCGATCACGATGGGGCTGCGGAACCCGGATCTGTTCATCTCCATCGGCAGCACGAGCGGGGCCCTCGAGTACGGCCGGCAGGCGGCGGCGCGCATGCGCGGCGAGCTCGAGCCGCGGCCCCGGCGGACCCCGACGGCCGAGCAACTGGCCCGCCGCCGGCAGCCCAATCCGCTCATCGGCATCGACGGCTTCAGCAGCCAGGTCGAGCGGTCGCCGCGGGGCCGGATGTTCACGAACCCGGAGCAGGCCGACGCCTACGATCCGTTCACCCTGATCAAGCAGGTCCCGAGGGAGGACCTGCCGCACATCTACCTCGACTGCGGCACCGAGGACCGGCTGATCGCGGGGGCGCAGGAGCTGGCCGCGTACATGGCCCAGGAGAACATCCCCTTCAACTACATGCAGATGCCCGGCGCCCACAACGCGGCGTACTGGATCGAGGCCATCGGCCACATCATGGGGGTGCAGTACGAGGTGATGCAGCGCGCCATCGGCCAGCGGCCGTTCGGGCGAGCCCGCCGCTGAGTCCGCCTGGTCTCGTTGGTCGGGAGTGAGCAGCGATGCGGACTGACGGCTACAGAGCGTGGCTTGAACAGCGTGAGCCCCCACTCAAGCTCAAGACTGTCAGGCAACTCGTCACGGACGCCAAACGGGTCGAGAAAAACTATGGTGATCTCGACGAACTCCATGCAAAGGACCGCCTTGCCGGAGTCTTGCAGGAGCTTCGGTATTCGACGGACGATGCGCGAAGGAAGGCACCAAACCCGTCGAAGATACCCGTACCGAACCCGATGAGTCTCTCGGCCTACGCAACGACCATCAGAAGGTACCGCGAGTACCGGGCTACGCCTTGAGCCGCGGCCACGCTCCACCAAGACGGCCACGGTGGAACCGCAGACCGTCCGCGGCGCCGGCCTCGGCCAGCGCCGCGGCGTCGCCCGTGAACAGCGTCGAGGCGTTCGTGAGCACCGCCTCGCCGACGTGAGGCGCCGGCAGCAGATCGACTACCGCATCCGCCCGGTCCAGGGCGGTGCGCCACTGGCGCGACAGGTCCTCCGCCCGCGGGGGCGGCCCATCGAAGGCGAGCGACGCCAGCTCGTCGGCCGAGTAGCGCGACCGGCGCGCCTCGGCGAGGACGCCGTTCGGCGTGAAGCCGGGATCCTTCCCGCACGCCGCCCACGCGAGATAGCCGAGGGGCTGCAGGCGCTCGTCGCACGCCAGCACGTCGACCCAGTCGCGGGCCTCGAGCCGCCCGACGAGGGCCAGCACCTTGTTGGTCGCGAGGTCGAACGGGTGCAGGGCGAGCCCCAGGTCGTCGTCCTCGACCAGTGGGAAGAAGCGGAACGCGCTATCCCGCGTCCATTCCATGACCAGACGTTCCGTCCCGCGCGCGACCATCGCTTCGACGTAGCCGGGGCGCTCGCGTAGCGGTGCGACTTCGAATCCCGCCGATTCGAGCGCCGCACGGTCGCGGTCCCACGACCGCGCGACGGCCTCGGTCGTGTCGTGGAAGAGGTCGACGTCCCGCGACAGGCGGTGCGAGCGCAGGGCGAGGCCCAAGGCCGCGCCGCCGGCCACGAAGCTGTCGCGGTGGCGGCGGCGCCCCTCGGCTAGGAGGCGGCAGACGTCCCGCTGGAGCGGCGTGAGAGCCATGTCCGCACCTCGGCGACCCGGCGGAACGCCGCCAGGTCGCCGTGCCGCTCGATCAGCCGCAGCACCCGCTCTCGTGCGTCCGCCGTCGCCGGGTAGTAGTCGTCACGAAGAAACCACAGGCACCGGACGCGGTAGTCGTCGACGAGACGGCGAACCGGGTCTTCGGGCGGCGCACGGTCCATACGCTCATCCTAGCCGATCGAGCCGGCTCGACCGGAGAACGCGCGAGCTGACGCGGCGGACGCCTCGGGCCGGCCCCGCTCGGCCGCCGCCGTGCGTGGAACAGAGCGGCAAGATGGCGGACGTATCGCCCCTGCGCGCTCGGCGATGACGCGCGTGGTCGCACCCGCCCGGAGACGTCAGCCGGCCCGGTCGATCAGGCGCGTGAGGTTGGCGATGTGGTCCATCAGCCTCGCCCGGCCGGCCGGGGTCAGTGTGTACCAGGTGACCGGCCGCCGAGCGCGGAAGGTCTTTTCGATCGACAGGTAGCCGGCGTTCTCGAGCTTGCGCAGATGGGTGCCGATACTGCCGTCGGTCTCGTCGAGCACCTTCTTGAGGCGGCTGAACGACATCGCGTCGTGCTTCGAGAGCAGGACGCAGATGGCGAGCCGCACCCGGTGCTCGAAGAGCCCGTCGAGCGACGCGAGCTCGTCGAGGCCGCCGACGTCCGGATCAGCTCGTTCGGTCACGGGTCGGAGCGCCCAGGAACGCCTGCGTCACGAGCCCGGCGGCGACGATCGCGCCCGTGACAGTCCAGCGGTAACCCGGCACGAAGAACGTCATCACGTAAGCGACGGCGAGCAGCCCGCCGATCGGCGCCAGTCGCCGGTCGAGATGCACGGCGGCCTGGCAGTACGTCAGCGCCATCAGGAGCACCCAGAACGCGCCGTATCCGTCCGGCGTCAACTGCCCCCTCGCGACCAGCATCCCGCCGAGCCACCCCGCGGTCATGAACGACAGCCAGTGCCAGAGCGTGCGTACACCCTTTCGCCGATCCGCCTGCCCCGTCCGCCAGGCCGCCCGGATGCCGAGCCACGCGGAAACGCCGAATCCGGTGGTCCCGGCCACGAGCCAGTAGGTGCCGATCCACGGCCGGGTGCTCTCGAAGTCGGACAACGGGAAGCCGCCCAGCACGATGGCCGCCCACAGCAGATAGTACGCGGGGTCGTGCCCCGCATCCGACCGTTCCGCCGCGGCCCGCACGTAGGCGATATCTTCCCTGATCTGCTCGGTGTCGGTCATCATGCGCTCCAACGTCCGCCCTGCACGGGGGCGCGTCGGCCGGCGGCTCCGGGCGCCCCCTTCTTCACCCCGCGCGTCCTGCCGACCATGCCACTTGCGCAGGTTCTCACCGTGCAGACTCCCGCGCCTGCCGTTCACGCGCCTCCAGCGCCGGGAGCAGCGCGTCACGGACCCAGGCGAACCCAGGCTCCAGGTCGAGGGCCCGCTCATAGTAGCGCCGCGCCGGGGCGAGGTCGCCGCGTTCGGCGCTGATCTGCCCGAGCCAGGCCCAGGCGTCGATGTGTCCCCAGCGCGGCCACGGGCGGTCGGGCGGCTCGGTGCGGAACGCGGCCACGGCCCGGAGCAGCAGCGCCTCCGCCCGGTCCGCGCCGCCGCCGAACATGCGCGGCGTGTGCAGCTTGCCGACGCCGTCCTGCAGCAGCACCCTCGGGTTGCCGGGGGCGAGCTCGAGGGCCCGCGCGGACGCCCGCGACGCCCGCCGGCCGAGGGTCATCCCCTTCCACGCCGAGTCTATCTGCATGCCGTAGACGCTGGCCAGCAGCGCGTGCGACTCGGCGTTCCCGTCGTCGGCCTCCAGGTCGCGCGTCAGCAGGTCCACCGCGTCGTCGAGCAGCGCGGCCCGGTCGTCGGCGGGTACGGCGTCGGGAACGGTGAACAGCCGCCAGTTTACGTAGGCGATCGTGTAGCGCGTGATGGACCGCTGGCCGGCGGTCGGACCGGCGTCCAGCAGGTCCGCGAGGTCCGCCCGGACGGCGATCAGCTCCGCCGCATCGCCGGCCGGGTAGGCCCGCTCGAGCCGCTCGACCAGCGCCGCGAACGTCTCGTCGAAGTCGGCCGCCCCCGTCGGCGCGGCGGGCGTCGCGAGCGCCGCGCACACCGCAAACAGGGCGACGATAGGCCGGCGAACCGGCCCCGACGTCCGCCGGCTCCGGCGGGATGGGTTCTCGATGCGCTCGACGCTCCTCTCCGGTCTCATGACGCCCCCTGTGTCGCGTACCACCGCAAACGACCACCGGCGGGACAAGTTCTCGACGCGTTCGACGTTCTTCCCCACCTTCATGACACCCCCCGTGCCGCGGGTCACCGCGGACGACCGCCGGCGGCACGCGTGCCCGACGCGCTCGACGCTTCTCTCCACCTTCATGACACCTCCCGTGTCGTGGATCACCGCAGCAGCACGGTCGATCCGAAGTAGACGGCCCGCGGCATGGCGCTCGTCACCGGGCGCCGCTCGGTGTAGTCGGCCGACCACGCGTAGTCGAGCACGTTGTGCCGGCCCAGCAGATTCGTGACGCCGGCGAACAGAATCAGGCCCTCCCGGCCGAACGGCCCGAGCACGCTGACGTTGAGATCCAGCCGCTCGTAGCGCGGCGTCCGGGCCGAGTTGATCGCGCCGCCCCACACGGGCACCAGATAGCCCTCGTCGGCGGGCCGCGCACCGTCGACCGGCGTGAACGGCCGCCCCGACGCGGTGCGCCAGCTCGCCGCGACGTCGACGGTGTCGGTCAGCTCGATGTCGACCGTGGCGCGGAACCCGTGGGGAATCTCGAAGTAGGGCGCCCACGCGCCGTCCGGCAGCGCGATGCCCGGCGGCGTCTCGGTCGAGGTCCAGCGGCGGCGCGCCCGCAGCCAGCCGTAGACCGCCTCCACGCCGCCCCGCGACCAGCCCAGGCGCGCGGACAGGTCGACGCCGTACGCCGTGCCGTGGCCGCCCGACGACAGCGCGCCCGCCGCCGTCTCCAGCGGCAGGTTGCGATAGCGCTTGTGGTACGCCTCGGCCGTCAACCGCAGGGCGTCGCCGGCCGACCCGACCTCGTAGCCGGCCACCCAGTGCTCGGCCCGCATCGGGGCGGAGTGCACGGGGCCGCGGGCGAGCTCGTAGTAGATGGCGGGCGTCGCCTGGTGATAGAGACCCCAGGCGAGACGCAGGCGCCGGCCGGCACCCGCGTTGACGAGCAGGTTCAGGCGGGGATCGACGGTGGTCGCACCGGCCAGACGGAACCGGTCGACGCGCACGCCGAGGCTCGGTACGAACACCCCCGGCCGCCCCTCGAACTCGGCGTAGGCGCCGGTGTGGCGGTCGGCGAGGGTGACGTCGAACACCGTGGAGCCGGCCGCGCCGCCCAGGTCCCCGCGGGTGGCGGGCACGCGACCCGCCCAGGCGTTGCGCGACCGGCCGCCGTCGGTGCCGACGCGGACGGTGCCGGCCGGAGCGATGCGGGAGACGTCGGCGCGCCACGAGTGGCGCCGGTCCCGGGTCTCGATGTCGAGCACCCCCACGGACGCGTCGCTCCCGTACCCGGTGACCCCGAACGTGGCGGCGGCGCGCCACCCGCCGGCCGAGACCTTCTCCCACCGCGCGTAGGCCAGGGCGTTGGCGCTGGCCGACTCCACGAAGCCCACGAACACCTGGTCCTCGATCTCGATCCCCACGCGCTCGCGCAACCCCATCGCGAACACCTTGAACGACCCGAGGGACGGCGAGTCGTAGTGGCCGCTGACGTTCACGTCCCGCGAGTCGGGGTAGCGGGTGAACGCCCGCGGCGACCGGTTGAGGCGGAACATCGGCCCCGTCTCGGACCAGTTACCGGACACCCGCAGGCCGCCCCGCGCGCGCACCGGCAGCGCCGCCACGCCGGACACGCCGCTCAGCAGCAGCGCCGCCTGCGCCCCGGGCTCCGCCGGCCGGCCGTGCCCCCGCATCTCCAGCACCCCGCTCAGGGCGTTGCCGAACCGGGCGGGGAAGCCGCCGGAGCTGAACGAGATGTCGCTGGTGAGGAACGGGTCGACAGTGCCCCGAATGCCGCCGGTCACCGTTTCGTAGCGGTAGGGGTGGTGCACCACCGCGTCGTCGAGCAGGGTGAGCACCTCGGCCGAGTCGCCGCCCCGCACGAACAGCCCCGCCTCGTCGTTGAGCTGGCTCACCCCGGCCAGGTTCTGCACGTAGAGCATGACGTCGGCCTGGGCGCCCGGCAGCGTCACGACGTCGAGGGGGCCGAACGCCTGCACCGACGGCGCCGCGGCGACCGGCGCGGGGGCGACGACTTCGACCAGCTCCTCGAGGTCGGCGGGCTCGAGCACCATGTCGACGTCGTGCTCGGCGCCGTCCAGCTCCACCGCCATCTCGGACAGCCAGTAGTCCGTCGCAAACGCCACCAGCACCTCCGCGCCCGCGCCGCGCGCGCGCAGCTCGAATCGGCCGTCGGCGCCGGTCGCCTCCAGGGTCTGGCTGCCCCGCACGTAGACCTGCGCCCCGTCGATCGGGCGCCCGTCCGGATCGCGTACGACACCGCGAATCACCGTTTCGGGGGCGTTCTGACCCGCGTCGGTCGCTGCCGGCAAGCCGGACAGCGACGCGGCGACCGCGACTGTCGTGACCAGCTTCCGCGACATGCGAGTCCCTCCTCTCCCGTCAGAATGCAGCGCGAAGGAATCTCTCGCAATAAATGTTCTCTGAAATATAGAGCACAATGACGCAGCCGTCAACCCCGCCGGCAGGCGCAAGCTCCCTGCCGCGCGTTCAGTCGGCCGTCAGCCCCGCCGCCAGCCGCAGGACCGGCCGGCGTTCTGATCGTCGAGCCACGCCTGCAGGGGCGCGAAGTAGTCGAGGATGGCGGTGGCGTCCATCTCGCGCTCGCCGGTGCCCAGCTCGAGGGCGTCGCGCCAGGGCCGGCTCGCGCCTGCCTCCAGCATCGCCTGCAGCCGCTCCCCCGCCGCCCGGCTGCCGTAGATCGAGCAGCGGTGCAGCGGCCCCTCGTGGCCGGCCGCCGCGCACAGGGCCCGGTGGAACTGGAACTGCAGGATGTGGGCGAGGAAGTAGCGCGTGTAGGACACGTTGGCGGGGACGTGGTACTTGGCGCCGGGGTCGAAGTCGGCCTCGCTGCGCGGCGCGGGCGGGCTGACGCCCTGGTACGCCGTCCTGAGGTTCCACCAGCCCTCGTTGTAGGCATCGGGCGGGATCGCGCCCGAGAACACCTGCCAGCGCCACTGGTCGACGAGGAGGCCGAAGGGCAGGAACGCGACCTTGTCGAGCGCGAGCCGCAGCAGCAGCCCGATGTCGCGGTCGGCCGGCGGCGCGCGGTCGAGCAGCCCCACCTCGACCAGGTACTCCGGGGTCATGGAGAGGGCGATGGTGTCGCCGATGCCCTCGTGGAAGCCGTCGTGGGCGCCGTCCCGGTCGAGCGGCGACCGATGCCGGTAGGCGCGCTGGTAGTAGTTGTGGCCCAGCTCGTGGTGGACGGTGACGAAGTCCTCGCCGTCGACGTCGAGGCACATCTTGATGCGCACGTCCGAGTCGTAGTCGACGTTCCAGGCGCTGGCGTGGCAGACCACGTCGCGGTCCGGGGGCTGGACGAACAGCGACCGCTCCCAGAACGTGTCGGGCAGCGGGTCGAACCCGAGCGAGCTGAAGAAGCGCTCGCCGTAGCGCACCATCTCGATCTCGTCGACGTCCGCGTCCTCGAGCAGGTCGGTCAGGTCGTAGCCCGGGTCGGCCCGCCGGGGAGCGACCAGATCGAAGACGTTGGCCCACGTCTGGCTCCACATGTTGCCGAGCAGGTGGGCGGGAATCGGGCCGTCGGGGGGGACGATGGCCGAGCCGTACTCGTCGGCGAGGGAAGCGCGCACGTGGCAGTGCAGCGACTCGTAGAGGGGGCTCACCTGGCCCCAGAGCCGCTCGAGCTCGCCCGTGAACGCCTCGGGGGGCATGTCGTAGCCGGCGCGCCAGAGCTCGCCGAGGTCGGCGAAGCCGAGGTCGCGGGCCCCCGCGTTGGCCAGCTCGACGAAGCGGGCGTAGTCGTCGCGCATCGGCGGGGCCACCGTCCGCCAGCCGAGCCACAGGTCGAGCAGCTCGTCGGTGTCGCGGACCTCCGCGAGCCGCCGCTCGATCTCGGGCAGCGACAGGCACGCCCCGCCGTCCTCCGGGCAGTACTCACCCCGGCCGTAGGCGGCCTCCATGCCCGTGGTGATGGCCGCGAGCTCCGCCTGCCGGGCCGGGTCGGCGGGCGCCGCCACCCCCAGCGAGGTCTTCAGCCGCAGCAGCTTGCGCCGCAGGTCCTCGGGCAGCTCGACGCCGTCGAACCGCGCCGCCTCGGCGGCGAGCTCCATGGTGAGGCCGATGACCGCGGCCTGGGCCTCCGCCGCTTGGGCGGTCGTGTCGTCGGTGATATAGGTGCTCTGTATCCACGCCGCCCGCCCCGTGGCTATCCACGCGTCGAGCAGCCGGGCTTCCGCGTCGTCGAGGAACGCGCGGGCCTCGCCGGCGGTCGGCGGAGGCCCGCCGCCGCACGCGGCGGCGAGGACCGCGAGCAGGCCGGCGAACCGCATGATCCGAGTCGTCAACGGTCTATCTCCCTGCGACGACCGGCCGCGCCGCCGCCCGCTCGGCCTGCCAACGCTCGACGAGCCCGCCTCGCACCACGATGGTGTCGGCCCGATCGGAGCCGGTCGAGACGATCGAGATCGGCACCCCGCTCAGGGCCTCGATGCGGGCCAGGTACGCCCGCGCCTCCGGCGGCAGGTCCTCGTAGCGGCGCACCCCCGCGGTGGGCCGCGACCATCCCGGCAGGCGCTCGTACACCGGCCGGCACTCGGCGAGCAGGGTGCGGCTCGACGGGAAGTCCTCGAGCAGGCGGTCCCCGTGGCGGTAGCCGGTGCACAGCGGGATCTCGTCGAGGCCGTCGAGCACGTCGAGCTTGGTGACCGCGAGCGCGTCGAGGCCGTTCACCCGCACCGCGTAGCGCACCACTACCGCGTCGTACCAGCCGCACCGGCGCGGGCGACCGGTCGAGGCGCCGTACTCGCGGCCGCTCTCCCGCAGCAGGTCGCCCTCGGCCCCGTGCAGCTCCGTCGGCAGCGGTCCCTCGCCGACCCGGGTCGTGTAGGCCTTGGCGATGCCGAGCACCGAGCCGATGGCGCGCGGGCCGATGCCGAGGCCGGTGCAGATGCCGCCGACCGTCGCGCTCGACGAGGTGACGAACGGGTAGGTGCCGTGATCGACGTCGAGCTGCGTCCCCTGGGCGCCCTCGAACAGCACGCACTCCCCCGCTTCGAACGCCCGCGCGAGGAACACCGACGCGTCGCCGACCCAGCCCGCGAGCCGGCGCGCGGCCGCGCCCACCTCCGCGTGCAGGGCGCGCCAATCGGCCGCCGCGCCCCCGAGCGCCTCGTTGCGGGCCGACACGTGCGCGCGGATCGCACGCGCGAGGGCGCCGGCCTCCGACGCGTCGGCGAGGTAGGCCACCCGGATGCCGCGGCACCA
>JAJEEA010000508.1 GCA_022821235.1 Vicinamibacteria bacterium | reverse complement strand
GCCCCCCGCCGAAGCCGCCCGGCCGGCCGGCCCCCCCGCCGGGGCCGCCGAATCCCCCCCCTCCGCCGCCCGCGCGGTCGGCGCCGCCGCGCTGGAGGATCTCCGGCACCGGCTGGTTCAGCACCGCGAACATGTCGGGCGTCGGGCGGAACCGCAGGGCGGAGTTGGGCACGCGCAGCACGTTCTCGCGCCTCGCGATCTCGAGCGTCACGGTGGCGGTCATCCCGGGCTTCAAGCGCAGGTCGTTGTTCGGGACGTCGATGACGGTGGCGTAGGTCACGACGTTCTGCAGCACCACCGGCTCGAGGCGGATCTGCGAGACGGTCCCCTCGAACTCCTCCGCCGCGTACGCGTCGACGGTGAACGTCACGGGCTGACCCGGCCGGATGCGGCCGACGTCCGACTCGTCGATGTTGGCGATGACCTGCATCTCGGTCAGGTCGGCCGCGATGATGAACAGCTCGGGGGCCGACATGCTCGCCGCCACCGTCTGCCCCACGTCGACCTGCCGCGCGATGACAATGCCGTCGATGGGCGCGGTGATGACGGTGTGGCCCAGGTTGACCTCGCTCTGGTTCAGCGACGCCCGCGACTGGATGACGCTGGCCTCCGCCGACTGGAGCTGGGCCTCGGCGGACCGGACCGCGACCTGGGCGGCCTCGAGCTCGGACGCGGCGATGAGGTCCTGGGCCGCGAGCTCCTCCGAGCGGCGCAACTGGGTCCGCGCGTCCTCGAGGGCGACGGTCAGCCGGGCCACGTCGGCCTCGGAGCGCGCGAGGTTGGCGCGCGACTGCTCGACCTGGGACTCGAACAGCGACGGCTCCAGGCGGGCGATGACCTCGCCTTCGCGGACGATGGAGTTGAAGTCGGCGTACAGCGCGTCGATGATGCCCGAGACCTGGCTGCCCACCTGCACGGTGGTGACTGCCTCCAGGGCCCCGGTCGCGCCGACGGTGTCGACCACGTCGCCCCGCGCGAGGTTCACGGTGCTGACTTCCGGGATGAACTCCGACGTCCGGAAACCCAGGTAGCCGTACGCGGTGATCCCGAGGGTGGCCAGCGCGGCGACGATGGAGAGCTTCTTCATGGGGTACGGTCCTCACTGCGTGTGCGTGTCGTTCGGAGCCTCCGGCGACCCCACTCGAGCGGGCTACTGGATGATCTGGATTCCTGCCTGCGACAGCGACGTCCGTTGCACGCGGTCGAGCTCGATGAGCGCTTTCTGCTGATCGAGGATGGCGCGAAGCTCGGTGTCCTGCGCGGTCGAGAGGTCGCGCTGCGCCTGGACCACGAAGAAGTTGGTGGACAGCCCCGCGTCGAAGCGGCTCTGCTCGGCCGCGAGCTGCTCCTCGGCGAGCTCGCGGGCGGCGGTGGCGGCCTCGATGCGCCGGGCGATGGCCCGGATCTGGAGGACCGCGTTGGTGACCTCGGTGGCCACCTGCAGCTCGAGCTGCCGCAGTTGCGCCTGCACCTGCTGGGTCTGGAGCTGCGCCCGCGCGTAGGCGGCGTCGGCCGCGCTCGGGCCGATGGGGTAGCTCACGTTGAGCTGCACCGTCCACACCGGGTAGTCCAGATCGACGAGCTGGTCGAACGCGTCGTTGATGCCCCCCGGGATCTCCGTCATTACCGCGCCGCCGAGGCCCGAGCGCAGGAAACGCGTGCCGCCCTGCCCCTGGAGCTGGTAGCTGCCGGTGAGGTCGACCGAGGGCAGCCTCTGGTTACGCATCGACGAGAGGTTCACCTCGTTGATGTCGAGCTGCCGGCGTGACCGCTCGAGGTCGGTGCGCTCATCGAGGGCCCGGCGGATGGTCGCCTCGAGGTCGATGGGGGCCGGCGAGAGGGTGGGGAGGTCGATGGGGTTCAGCGTCGCCCGCCAGTACTCGTCGCCGGTGCCGTCGACGATCAACTGCTTCAGCACGAGCTCGGCCGTCGCCAGGGCCTGCTCGGCCTGGGCGAGGGTCTGGCGGCGGGCCGCCGCCTCGGAGCGCGCCTGGACCACGTCGATCGGGGCCAGGGTGCCGATCTCGACCCGCGCCTCGTTGTCGCGGACGAGGGCCTCGGCGAGCTCGAGGGCCTGCTGCTGCACCTCCACCGACCGCGTCGCGTAGACCAGCTCCCAGTAGGCGTCGCGGACCGCCGACACCGTGTTCGTGATCGTCTGGCGCAGGTCGATGTCGGCGATGTCGCGGTTGATGCGGGTGACCTGTATCCCCTGCCGTATCGGATCGATCCGGAACCCGCGGAGCAACGGCTGCGTGTACGAGGCCTGAACGCTCGAGCGGTAGCTGGGGTTGAAGCTGGTGAAGAAGTTGGTCGACTCCGAGCGGTTGTTGTTGAAGTTGACCTGGTAGCGGCCGCCGCCCCACCCGACCTCCTGGCTGACCCCGCTGTTCAGGCTCACGGTGTCGCTGACGACCGACAATCCGCCGTCGAGCTGCGTCTGGGACGGGTTGGTGCGCGAGTTGTTCTGGAAGTTGGTGTCGAACGTGGGGCGGTACGCCGCGAGCTGCTGGGCCAGGTTCAGATCGAACACCTGGGGGTTCAGCCGCTGGACGGCGAGGTCGAGGTTGCGCTCGAGGGCCCGGGCGACCGCCTCGTCCAGGGTGAGGTCGATGCGGGGGCCGGCGCCCGGCGTCTGCACCGCGGCGAGCCGGCTGCGGGCCTGCGCGATCAGATCGTCGACGCGGCCGTCGGGAAGGGGTTGGGCGCCGGCGACGGCCGCCAGCTTCACGAGCGCCAGCAGGGCGACGGCGGCGACTGCTCGGGACGGGACGCTCCACATGACGATGCTGCTCCTTCGCGGTCCGTCGGGCGGCCGGGCCGGCCGCAGGAGGGCCGGGGTGCCGGCGTCCGCGCTGCGCCTTCGGTGTACGTAGACTCGCGGGGTGGCCCGAATCTTCCGCGTTGAGCGCGGGCTCCCGGCCCGTCCATCGTCTGACGGCTCCGCGGGGCGCCCAACCGGCCCGCCGGGGCGTCTGCGCCTACTGCCGAGGCGGCGCCCCACGGGGCAGACCCCTAGCCGCACCGGCCCTCGGAATGCCGGGAGCGGTCGCCTTCGCGTCTCACGTCCATCCACGCCTTGAGCGCCGTGCGTTGAGCCGGGTTCAGGACGCGATACATGCGGAAGACCATCAGGG
This sequence comes from Vicinamibacteria bacterium, assembly GCA_022821235.1. Classification (GTDB taxonomy): domain Bacteria; phylum Acidobacteriota; class Vicinamibacteria; order Vicinamibacterales; family UBA8438; genus JAJEEA01. Next base: position 3,259 of record JAJEEA010000508.1, on the reverse strand, counting down.
TCCGGGTCTTGCTGAGCTCGCTCCGCGCCGCCTCGACGCGGTCGATCTGACGGGTGATGTCGATTTCCTCGACCTGCATGTTCGCGATCATCCGCGACAGGGTCCGTTCTTCCCCGTTCAGGCGGCGGAAGGACTCGTGCATCTTGGGCAGCGAGCGCTGATAGATGCGGTCGATGTCGGCGGCCTGCGCCCCGGTCAGATCGAGCAGCGCCGTCACTTCCTCCGATTGCCACCAGCGATGCGGCCGCCGGTTCTGCGCGTCGGCGTCGGGCGGCGCCGAGGCGCCCGCCACCACGAGAGCGACCAGGAGACTGACCCACCAGCGCATCGATCTTCCTCCAGCGGAATGACGGCGTCCTGCCAGTCCAAGACTCTCGGAAAACGGCGAGCGTTTACTGCCCCGGCCCCTCGGCGGCGAGGGCGCCCAGCCGGTCGATGACCTGGCCGACGGCCGAGTCCGGCGTCGAGGCGCCCGCGGTCAGACCGACGCTGACGACCGGCAGGCCGGGAAGCCAGTCGAAGCTGCGGGTCTCCGCCGCCGTCGCCAGGTTCCGGCCGTCGTCCACGGGGCGGTGCCGGACCTCGCGCCTCGACAGCAGATCGCTTGCGCCGGCGATGTGATAGGTCGGCACCCGCCGGCCGGCGAGGCGGGCGAGGTTCCTGGTGTTGCTGCTGTTGTAGCCGCCGATGACGATCATCAGATCGAGGTCGCGGTCGGCGAGCAGCGCCTCGATGGCGTCCTGACGGTCCTGGGTGGCGCTGCAGATGGTGTCGAACGCCCGGTAGTGCCGGTCGAGCCCGGCGCCCTCCCCGTAGCGGTCGATCATGGCCTCGCGGATCATCTCGCCGATGGCGAGGGACTCGGACATCAGCATGGTGGTCTGGTTGGCGAGGCCGATGCGCTGGAGGTCCCGGTGCGGGTCGAAGCCGGGCGACGCGGCGTCCGCGAACCTCGACAGGAAGTCGGAGGCGTCGCCGCCGCGCCGGATGAAGTCGCACACCATCGCGGTCTCGGCGCGATCGAAGACGACCAGGGACCGTCCGTCCGGGTACTGCAGGGCCTGGGAAGCGGTGGCGACGGTCTCCTCGTGCCTCACCTTGCCGTGGATGATCGCGGTGAACCCGTCGCGGGCGTACTGGCGCACGTTCTTCCAGACGTTGAGGACCGACCCGCACGTCGTGTCGACCAGCGTGCAGCCCCGCTGCTGGAGCCGCAGCAGCATCGAGACGGTGACGCCGAATGCGGGGAGGATGACGACGTCGTCGGGCCCGAGCGCGCGGTCGTCCTCGCCGGCGTCGCTCAGGAACCGGATGCCGGCGTCGCGCAACCGGTCGTTGACCCTCGGGTTGTGGATGATCTCGCCGGTGAGGTAGATGGGCCGATCGGGGAAGCGGCGGCGCGTCTGGTACGCGTAGTCGACGGCCCGGTCGACGCCGTAGCAGAACCCGAACTCGCTCGCGAGGTAGAGCTGCAGGCGTCCCGTTCTCCGCTGGTAGCCGGCCGCCCGCACCTCGTCCACGAGCGTGCTGTGATAGTGCGCGGTCAACTCGCCCGCGACCTCGTGCTTCAACGAGAGTCCCTTGCGGAACATCCGGACCGGCTGCGCTGCTTCGGTCATGGCCGTCGGTGCCTCGTCCGGCGTGACGGCCCCGCCCGGCGACGGCTCCCCGCGCATCATCGGGCGGCGGCGAGGTCGGGCACGCGCGGCGTGAGCGCATCGATGGACGCGAGCTCCGTCACGGGAAGGCTGACGGTGGCCACGTCGAGGGCGTCGAGCAACGCCGCCTCGGCCATGACCTGCTCGAACTCGCTGAGCGAGAGCGGGGTGCGGTCGGCGTCGGAGGTCGAGGCGGGGGGCAGCTCGATGGTGCCGGTCATGGCGAGCGCGGCATTTGCCTCGGTTCCCGCGCCGGTTCCGGCCGGCGTCTCGGGCGCGAACCCGGCGGTCGGTCCGAGGCGCGGCGCCGTCGGCCCCAGCCGGAAGTCCACGAGCTGTCCGGCGACGAGCCCGAGGGCCAGCCCGGCGGCGGTGGCGGCCGCCGCCCATCGGCCGGGACGAACGTCCGGCCGGCGCTCGCGCGTGCGGCGGAACGGGAACGCGAGGACCCGGGCCCGGTCCACGGCGCCTACGGCACGGGCCAGCCGATGGTCGATGCGCGCTCGCTGGGCCTGGAGGCGATCGGACGGAAAGGCCTCGTCGAACGCGGCGCCGGCCTCCTCCGCGACCGTGTCGAGGAGTCCCCGCAGCTCGCGGGCCCGGTGCGCGCATCGGGCGCAGGTGCGGACGTGCCGGGCCGTCCCTATCGCGACGGCGGTGTCGGCGGCGCCGAGCACCACGCCGAGAAGGCGGTCCTCGGAGGGATGCCCTCGGCCGGTGCGGGCGCGCCATCGTCGCAGGAGCGCAGTCATTACTTCTCGAGTCGAACCCGCCGCGGCCGCTTCCGACCGCCGCGGCGCCGTTCACCGCCCGCGGTTCGCCCGCCGGCCGGGCGCGGCCGCCTCCCGGCCCGTCCAGCTCTCCCGGTCGAGCGCGTCCCGCAGCTTCCTCACCGCCCGAAACAGGTGCACGCGCACCGTCGATTCGTTCAGCCCCATGATGGCGCCGACCTCCCGCGCCGGCCTGCCCTCGAAGTGGCTCAGGATCATGGCGGTGCGCTGGCGCAACGGAAGCCGGTCGATGGCCTGCTCCAACCGCGCCCGCTGCTCCTTGGCCAGCAGCGCCGCCTCCGGAGACGGCTCGCGGGTCGGCGGCCCGTCCGGGAGCAGGCCCTCCCGGGTCTCCGCCGAGACCATCCAGCGCGCCCTGCGGCCCCGCGCCTTCAATCGATCGAGACAGGCGTTGACGAGAATGCGCGTGAACCACAGCTCGAAGAACAGGTCCTCGCGAAACGACGGCAGGTGCGTGAACGCCTTCAGGAACGCATCCTGAACGACCTCGTCCACCTCGGCGGGGTCGCGAAGATAGTGATAGGCGATGCGCGCGGCCCGGCGCTGCTGCCGGTCGACGACGGCGCCGAACCGCTCGGCCGCTTCTTCGCGCCGTCCGGCGGCCAGGAGGTGCTTGACCTCGCCCGCGAGCCTGGTCTCGACGGCGGCATGCGGATCCCGGCCGGCCGCCGTCGCCATCGGCGCGGATCGGGGCTGCCGTGACGGGGGCGAACCGGTGGTCGTCGCCGACGAGGTCGCGAGCCGCACGACGGCATTATATGACAGGAGTCCGGCTTGCGTACGCTCGATGTCGCCCGCGCCGCGCCCGGG
>JAJEEA010000333.1 GCA_022821235.1 Vicinamibacteria bacterium | reverse complement strand
CCCGTGCCGCCGGCGTCCGCGCCGTCGGCCTGACCGCGGCCGACGCCGGGGTGGCCGCGGTCGGGCGCGCCGCGCCCTACGCGGCCGCCGACGGGTCGGTGGTCGATCTGGAGTTCGTGGGGCAGCCGGAGGGCGACGCGCCGCCGGCCCTGCTGGAGACCCTGGGCGCGGCGGGGTTCGTGCCGGTCGTCGCGAGCATCGGGGCCGACGCGGATGGACAGTTGCTGAACGTCAATGCCGATACTCTGGCCGGGGACCTCGCGGCCCGGTTCCGGGCCGACCGGCTGCTGGTCGCGGGCGGCACCGCCGGCGTCCTCGACCCGCACGGCGACACGCTGCCCTCGATCGACGACGCGACGCTCGAGCAGCTCATCGCCGACGGCCGCGCCAGCGCCGGCATGGTGGCCAAGCTGAACGCCTGCCGCCACGCGCGGCGCCACGGAGTCGGGCGGGTCGAGATTGTCGATGGCCGGCGAACGCGGGACATGGACGGTCGTCCCGGCTCGGTCATCACGTAGTCGCCGGTGGGAACCGTCGACGGCCGGCGGGACGCGGGATCCGGGCGGGTCGTCCCGGCTCGGTCATGGCATAGCGACGCGCAGAGGCGCGCGTGGCCGCGGGCAGACGGCGAACCGCGCCGGGCGCCATCGACTTGCCGCGAGCGCACCGCGGAGGGCGCCGGCGGGCCGGGAGGCGCCGGCGGGCCGGGAGGCGCCGGCCCGTAGGCGGAACGCAGTAGAGACGGAAGCGGAACGCGGTAGAGAGAGAAAGAGCAGTCATCGATGTCGACAGGAACGACGGACGCGGCCGGGGCGCAGGACGTCCGGGCGCTCGAGAGCGAGCACCTGCTGCAGGTCTACAAGCGGGTGCCGGTGGTCCTGACCCGGGGCGAGGGAAGCTACGTCCACGACGCCGACGGCCGGCGCTACCTCGACTTTCTGTCGGGGCTCGGGGTGGCGTCGCTCGGGCACGCCCACCCCGGACTGGCGGCGGCCCTCGCCGACCAGGCCCGCACCCTGGTGCACACGTCCAACCTCTACTTCCACCCCCTGCAGGGACAGGTGGGCCGGCGGCTCGCGGTCCTGTCGGGCCTGCCGCGCACGTTCTTCTGCAACAGCGGGACCGAGGCGGTCGAGGGCTGCCTGAAGTTCGCGCGCCGCTACTGGCACACGCGCGGAGAGACCGGCCGGACGCGGATAGTGGCCCTCGAAAGATCGTTCCACGGGCGCACTTTCGGCTCGCTGTCGGCGACGTGGGAACCCGGGTACCGCCGTCCGTTCGAGCCCCTCCTCCCGGGGGTCGACTTCGTGTCCCCCACCGACCCGAGGGCCATGGAAGGCGCGGTGGGGCCGGACGTCGCCGCCATCATCCTGGAGCCGATTCAGGGCGAGGGCGGGGTGTGGCCCCTGAGCCCGGCGTTCGCCGAGGCGGTGAACGCGGCGTGCGAGCGGACCGGGGCGTTGCTCGTGGCCGACGAGATCCAGTGCGGTCTCGGCCGCACCGGCCGGCCCTTCCACTCGGCGACGCTCGGGTTGCGCCCCGACCTGATGGCCCTCGGGAAGGCCCTGGGCGCGGGGATGCCGGTGGGCGCGATCCTGATGAGCCAGGCCGTGGCGGACGCGATATCGCCGGGCGACCACGGGACGACCTACGGAGGCAACCTCCTCGCCTGCCGCGCCGCGCTGGTGTTCCTCGACGCCCTGGAGCAGGGCGGGCTCGAGCGGGTGCGGGCGGCGGGCGCGCGCCTCGCCGACGGCCTCGAAGCGCTGGCGAAGCGCTATCCGATGGTCTCCGACGTGCGGGGCGCGGGTTTGATGCGGGGGCTGGAGATGCCCGAGGCGGCCGCGACCCGCGCCGTCGAGCTCGCCCTCGCGCGGCAACTGCTCGTCAACCGCACCGCGGGGCGCGTCGTGCGGCTGTTGCCGCCCCTCAACGTCTCGGACGCCGAGATTGACGAGGGGCTGCAGATTCTCGACGGGGTGCTCGAGCAGATCGCCACCCGGTAGTCGGCGCCGTAGAACGGCGCAGACTACGGGAGGGTTGGTGGTCGGGCGCCAAGCGGAGTTGCAGGCGAGGATTGGCGGGCGAGGAGTCGCCGTAGAACAAGGCGGATTCCTGGAGGGCCGGGTTGGGCCCGCGGAGCCGTCAGGCGACGCAGGGCGAGCAGGAGCCGGCGCCTCGGGCCCCGCAGCGAGGACCCGCCGCAAGCGAGCACGACCCGATGATCACCACGTCCACCGTTTCCGTCGAGCCCGCCGCTGACGTCCGGCGCCATCCCGCCGCCGCCGGGGCCGAGGTGTCGATTCGCCCCGCCGAGCGGGGAGACGCCCCCGCCATCGACCGGCTGGTCGCCGCGAACGTCGGCCCCGGGCTGCTGTTGCCCCGCTCGTCGGCGGACATCCTGCGCCACGTCTCCCGATTCCTTGTCGCGACCCGCGGCGGCGAGGTCATCGGCTGCGGAGAGCTGGCCCCGCTCAGCAAGACGATGTCCGAGGTACGGTCGCTGGTGGTCGTCGCCGCCGAGCGCGGCGGCGGCATCGGCTCGCGGCTGCTCGCCGCCGTCGTTGCCGGGGGACGCCGGCAGGGGGCGGCGCGGGTGTGCGCGTTCACCCACATACCCCGCGCCTTCGTCGCCCAGGGGTTCTCGATCGTGCCGCACACGTGGCTGCCCGAGAAGATCATGACCGACTGCCAGGCCTGCGAGTGGTTCAGACGCTGTGCGCAGTACGCGGTGGTCATCGAGCTCGGCGGCTCGCGGGGCCGGGGGCCGCGGCGGGGAAGCCCGTAGGAGGGTTGGCGGGCACCACGCCACCGGCGAGGGCGGCCGGTTGCCGAACACCAGCGGCGGGCGCCGTGAAACGGCGCGGATTCCTGGCGGGTTGGATGGACGCCGAGCGGAACCGAACGCGACGCTCGGCGGGCCAGGAGTCTGCGCCGTAGAACGGCGCGGACTCCTGGAGGGTTGGTTGGGCGGTGAGCGGAGCCGGAGGCGACGCTCTCCGGGCCAGGACAGACGACACTCATGCTCGAACGCATTCCCAGCGGCATCACCGCGCCGGCCGGCTTCCGGGCTGCCGGGGTCGCCTGCGGCATCAAGGCGTCGGGGCTCGACCTGGCGCTCCTGGTGTCGACGCCGCCGGCCCGGTCGGCCGGTATCTTCACCACCAACCTCGCGGTGGCCGCCCCGGTCACGGTGACCCGCGAGCACCTGCGGCGGTCGGACGCCACCACCGCGGCGGTGGTCGTCAACAGCGGCTGCGCCAACGCGTGCACCGGCGAGCGGGGCCTGGCCGACGCGCGCGACATGGCGGTCACCACCGCCGGCCTCCTCGGCTGCCCGGTCGAGCAGGTGCTCGTGTCGTCGACCGGGGTCATCGGGGCGTATCTGGAGCGCGACAAGCTGCGGCAGGGCATCGGGGCGGCCGCCGAGTCGCTCGGCCCCGACGGGCACGCGGCGGCGGCCGAGGCCATCATGACCACCGATCCGTGGCCCAAGGAGGCGGCGGTGCGGGCCGAGGCGCCGTCGGGCCGCTTCCACGTCGGCGGCATCGCCAAGGGGGCCGGGATGATCGAGCCGAACATGGCCACGATGCTCGCGTTCCTGACCACCGACGCCGCCGTCGCGCCGTCCTTCCTGCGGCGCGCCCTGCGGGAGGCGGCCGATACGACCTTCAACGCCATCACCGTCGACGGCGAGCCCTCGACGAACGACATGGTGCTGGCCCTCGCCAACGGGTGCTCCGGCACCACCATCGACGACGCGTCGTACCCCGCGTTCGTCGAGGCCCTCCACGCCGTCTGCCACGAGCTCGCCCTCGCCGTCGTGAAGGGCGGAGAGGGAGCCACGAAGCTCGTCTCCGTCGGCGTGACCGGCGCCCACACCGAGGCCGAGGCCAGGCAGGCGGCGCGGGCCATCGCCAACTCCCCGCTCGTCAAGACCGCGGTCCACGGCGAAGACCCCAACTGGGGCCGCATAGTGGCGGTGGCGGGCCGGGCCGGGGTGCGGTTCGACCTCGGCCGCGCCCGGGTCGCCGTCGGCGGGGTGGAGCTCTTTCGCGACGAGCGGATCTTCAGCGATCGCTAACCCGCGGCGGCCGAGCACATGCGGACGCCGGAGGTGGCGATCACGATCGACCTCGGCACCGGCGGCGCGGGCGCCGCCACCGTGTGGACCTGCGATTTCAGCGCCGAGTACATCCACATCAACGCGGACTACCGGACCTGACGCGGGCGCATCCCGTGCGCCCTGCCGGGCCCCGGCGCCACGGAGGGCGCGCGGCGCCCCGACGAAGCCATGAGCACCACCGATGCCCTGCCGGACGCCGGCGTGGCCGCCCCGTCCCTCCCGTCCGCCTCGGCCCGGACCTACCTGTCGGTGCTGGACCTGACGCCGGACGGGCTCGAGACGTGCCTGGCCCTCGCGGCGAAGCTGAAGCGCGAGCGAAGCCTGGGCGCGGACGCCCCCACGAGCCGTTCGCTGGCCGGGCACTCGCTGGCCCTGCTGTTCGACAAGCCGTCGCTGCGCACGCGCACCGGGTTCGAGATCGCGATGCAGGAGCTGGGGGGCGTCGTCACCTGCCCGCCGTCGGCCGACGCCCTGGGCACGCGCGAGGCCCTGGCGGACGTCGCCCGCACCCTCGAGCGGTGGATCTCGGTGGCCGCCATCCGCACGTTCCAGCAGTCGAGGCTGCGCGAGATCGCCCGGGCCACGACGCGGCTGCGGATCGTGAACGCCTTGACCAACGAGGAGCACCCGTGTCAGGCCCTCGCCGACTGCCTGACCCTGCGCGAGCGGCTCGGCGGCGTGCGCGGGGCGACCCTGGCGTACGTGGGCGACGGCAACAACGTGGCCACCTCGCTCACCCACGCCGCCGCGATGCTCGGGGCCCGTCTGCGTCTCGCGTCGCCCGCGGGCTACGCCCTGCCCGCGGCGACCGTGGCCGCGGCGCGCCGGGTGGCGCGGCACGGCGCCGAGATCGTGCTGTGCCACGACCCCGTCGAGGCGGTGCGGGGGGCGGACGCCGTCTACACGGACGTGTGGACGTCGATGGGGCAGGAGGCGGAGGCGACGGGGCGGCGGGAGGCGTTCGAGCCCTACCGGGTCACCGGCGACCTGATGGCGCAGGCCGGCCGCGACGCGTTCTTCCTGCACTGCCTGCCGGCCCACCGCGGCGAGGAGGTGGACCCCGACGTCATCGACGGGCCGCGATCCGCGGTCTTCGACCAGGCCGAGAACCGCCTCCATACCCAGAAGGCGCTGCTGATGCTGATGCTCGGCGCCGCGCCCTGGCCGAGCCGGGAACCGGCGCCGTAGGAAGGCCGCAATCGCTCCCGCCCGGACCGGCTCACAGGCGCGGCCGATGCTGGGCGCGGCACGCGGAGCGGAGCCTCAGGCGACGCGCTCCGGGCCGGGAAGGCGCAACGCCCCGCCCGGACCGGCGGACGAGGCGGCGCCGGCAACGGTGCGACCCCGCCGCCCGGTCACCCCCACCTCGCCGCCGCGCTCAAACGGGCTCGAGCCCGGGCGCCGCCTGCTCCACCTTCTCGGCCAGCCCCCGGCGATAGGCGTCGAGGCGCGCGCGGACGTCGGGGTCGCCGAGGGCGAGAATCTGCGCCGCGAGCACCGCCGCGTTCGTGGCCCCCGCCTTCCCCACCGCGACCGTGGCCACGGGGACCCCGGGGGGCATCTGCACCGTCGACAGCAACGCGTCGAACCCGCCGAGCGGCGACGAGTCGACGGGCACGCCGATGACCGGCAGCGGGGTATGGGCGGCGACGACCCCCGCGAGGTGGGCGGCCGCTCCCGCCCCCACCACGAAGACCCGCACCCCCCGCCGCACCGCTTCCTCCATCACCCGGCGCACCCGGTCCGGCGAGCGGTGGGCCGACGCCACGGTCATGTCCGAGGCGATGCCCAGATCGCGCAGCGTGCGCACGGTGTTCGCCATCACCTCCGCGTCCGACGCGGATCCCATCAAGACCTGCACCTGTATGTCACTCATCCGACCCTGTGTCTCCCTGCTTTGCCCTGTCGATTCGACCCCGGCGGCCCGTGGACACCGACGGGAAGGTACCTTGCCACGCGCCGGAAGCTGAAGAAAACCTGCTGCGCGCGGGCGAGGTGGGCAACCTGGTTGCGATCACGGCCCTAGCCCGGAGAGCGTCGCTCCTACGGCTCCGCTCACCGCCCAACCAACCCTGCTAGTGCTGCGTCATGACTGAATGTTCGGGTTCGTGGGCGGTGATTCGTCAACGATTTGCGGGCCCCAAACCCACATCCGTATCCGAAGATTGGGACGTGACGCCACCACTAGTGCTGCGTCATGACTGAATGTTCGGGTTCGTGGGCGGTGATTCGTCAACGATTGCGGGCCCCAAACCCATATCCGTATCCGAAGATTGGGACGTGACGCACCACTAGGCGGGCTGCCGGGCGGTGGCCCCGACCCCGGCCGCGGCCGCCAGCGCCTTGCGCCCGATGTCCGATCGGACGTGCTTGCCCGCGAAGGTGATGCACGCCTCCGCCTCGTAGGCCCGCGCAATCGCCGCCGGGAAGTCCCGCCCGCGGCCCACCACCGTCAGCACGCGGCCGCCCGCCGTCACCACCGACCCGTCCCGTTCCGCCGTGCCGGCATGGAACACGAGCACGCCGTCGAGGGCGGACGCCGCGTCGAGCCCCTCGATCGCCGCGCCGGTCTCGTAGCGGCCGGGATACCCCCCGGACGCCAGCACCACCCCGACGTGCGGATCGTCCGCGTGCTCGCAGGCCGACCCGTCCAACGCCCCCCGGGCCGCCGCGTCGAGCACGGGGGCCAGCTCGCCGCGGATCATCGGCAGCACCACCTGGGCCTCGGGGTCGCCGAGCCGCACGTTGAACTCGACGACCTTCGGCCCCTCCGCCGTCAGCATCAGCCCGACGTAGAGGAAGCCCCGGAAGGGGTGCCCGGCGCGGCGCATCCCCTGCAGCACCGGCTCCACGATCTCGTGCCGGATGCGGCGGTCGAGCGCGGGGGTCATCAGCGGGCTGGGGGCGAACGCCCCCATGCCGCCGGTGTTCGGCCCCCGGTCGCCGTCGTGGGCCCGCTTGTGGTCCTGCGCCACCGGAAGGCCGACCGCCTCGCGCCCGTCGCAGATGGCGAAGAAGGACGCTTCCACGCCGGAGAGGTGCTCCTCGACGACGACGCAACGCCCGGCCTCGCCGAACCGCTCGTCGACCATCGCCTCGCGCACCGCCCGCTCGGCCGCGGCCCGGTCCGGGGCCACCGTCACCCCCTTCCCGGCCGCGAGGCCGTCCGCCTTGACGACCACCGGGAACCCGAACTCGGCCCCGTCCACCGCGGCCAGGGCCTCGCCCGGGCCGCGGCAGACCCGGAAGCGGGCCGTCGGCACCCCGTGCCGGGCCATGAACTCCTTGGCGAACGCCTTGCTCGATTCGAGCCTCGCCGCGTACCGGCCGGGGCCGAAGAGGCGCCGTCCGCGCGCCTCGAACAGGTCTCCGACCCCGCGGGCGAGCGGCAGCTCCGGCCCGACGACGGTGAGGTCGACCGCCTCGGCCTCGGCGTACGCGAGCAGGGCCGCCGGATTCGCGACGTCGAGCGAACGGGCCGGCGCGTCCGGCCCGGTCCCCGCGTTGCCGGGGGCGCAGAGCACCTCTCGGACCGCAGACTCCCGCCCCAGCTTCCACGTCAGCGCGTGCTCGCGCGCGCCGCTGCCGACGACCAGCACCTTCATCGGTCCCGCACCCTCCGGACCGGCGACTTCGCCGTCCTTTGACACGCCGCCGGGCACCTCCTATAATGCCCGTTTGCCCCGTGCCGCACGAGGGTGCCGGCCCCGCTCGCGTGGGCCGCACCGTCGCGCGGCCCCATGCTACACGTTTCCGCGGCGGCCGGCGCGCCCGTTCAGCGCGAACGGGAGGCGGGACGGCGATGCGGGGCCACGCGCGGCCGCCCGACGGGTGACGGCACGCGCGTAGAGCCGCCCGGTCGCGGCCCCGGCGGGGCGCGACCCCGGGCCGCCGGTTTCGAGTCGCGACACTCGCCACGCAAGGGAGGTGACGGACGGTTTGGCTGAAGTCAAGGTGCAGGAGAGCGAGTCGATCGAGAGCGCGCTGCGGCGCTTCAAGCGCAAGGTGCAGCAGGAAGACATCATCAAGGACATCAAGAAGCACTCGTTCTATCTCAAGCCGGGCGACAAGCGTCGGGCCAAGCAGGCGCTGGCCCGCAAGCGGACGCGAAAAAAGCAGCGCCGCGAGACCGAGTAGATCGCGGAGTTCCGCGTGAAGCCGCGCATTGACAGTGCACCGGGTTCATAGTAATTTTGCGCGGCTAGGAGACTAGTGCTGCGTCATGACTGAATGTTCGGGTTCGTGGGCGGTGATTCGTCAACGATTGCGGGACCCAAACCCATATCCGTATCCGAAGATTGGGACGTGACGCACCACTAGGCGACAACGCGTGACCGCCCGGATCTCGCGTCACTGCTCCAGGCGACGGCGTAAACCGCAGGCGCGGAGAAATCCATGGAAATCCAGGAACGAACGCTTCAGGACGTCGTGGTGCTGGACCTGACGGGAAAACTGACCATCGGCGAGGGCGACGAGCTCCTGAAGGAGCGGATCAGCAACCTGATACAGCAGGGCCACCGGAACCTGCTGCTCAACCTCGAGGGCGTTCCCTACGTCGACAGCGCGGGGCTCGGCGAGATAGTGCGGACGTACACCACGGTGAGCCGCCAGGGCGGCAAGCTCAAGCTCGTCAACCTCACCAAGCGCATCACCGATCTGCTCGCGATCACGAAGCTGTTGACGGTGTTCGAGACGTACGAGTCGGAAGACGAGGCCGTGAAGAGCTTCAGCGACTGACTGACGAAACGCGAGTCACTCGTCCGGCGCCCGGTCGCGATGTTCCGGCCGTGCGCGGCCGCTCACGGCGTCGGCGACGCGGGGCCGCCGGTCGTGTGACTGAATCGACCATCTCCTTGCCGCCGTCGGCCCGGGCGATCCGAGGTCCTCGTCTCGTTCATCGAGCCGGCCGCCTTCCAGACGACCCTCCGGCCCGGCGGCGGCGCAGCCCCGGCTGGCGCCGGACCCGGGTCCCGGTCGAGTCCCGGCCCCGGAGGATCGGTTGGACGCCAAGCGGAGGCCCCGGCGCGACCCCGCGGTCGCGTTCGGCGACGATTGGCGGGCCGGGCCGACCCTGACGCCCCCCCGCGACCCACCCATGGCCGAGTTCGACACCCGGACCGATTCCGTCGACGTGACCCGGCTCATGGAGCGGATCCGCCGGGGCATTCGCGAGCAGCGGGGCGGCGACGACGCCGAACGGCAGGCCCGGGAGCTGGCCGAGGTCACCCTGGAGCGCTGCCTGGAGCCCCGGCGGAACCGTTCGCACCTGGTCGAGCACAACCGGCGCCTCACGCCTCCCGGACGCTTCGACCGCGACGGGCAGGGGAGGAGCCTGGCGCCCGAGCCCTTCGAGTTCGACGAGAACACGGTGTACGTCTCGTCGTCCGGGGGAACGATGGGGAAACTGATCTACCTGATCCGGAAGCTCCTGAACCCGATCCTGCGGCTGTTCTTCAACCCCGACCCGATCATCCTCGCCATGGTGAGACAAGCGGAGATCAACTCGCGGCTCCTCGACCTGCTCGATCGGGTGAACGCCGAGTTCGAGCGCACCGGCAAGAAGTTCGCGGCGCGCGAGGAGCTCGACGCCCTGAACTACGAGGTGACCAGCAACCTGGTGACGGAGATGACGCGGCTCTCCGTCGACATGAAGAACCACAGGATGCTGGTCGAGTCGGTCGCGGGGCGGCTCGACTTCGAGGACCGGCGGGCGCGGGCGCTCGAATCGACCAGACAG
>JAJEEA010000501.1 GCA_022821235.1 Vicinamibacteria bacterium | reverse complement strand
CGCGCCGCCTCGCCGGCCGTCCGCCACGCCTCGCGCCGCCGTTCGTGCGCGGCCGCCCCCCGGCGGCGCCGGGCCGCGATGGCGGGCTCGTCGAGGGGAAGCCGCTCCAGCTCCGCCGCCAGGGCCCGCAGGGTGCTGCCGGCGTGCCCGGCGAGGCCGATGTCGGTCGCGAAGCCGCGAATGGGATAGGCCGCGTAGAGGGGGTCGTCGTCGACCTGGATGACGACGGCGTCACGGGGCGGCTCGGCCCGGGCCGGGAACCACGGGGTGTCCGACTCGACCGCGAGGACGACGTCCGCCTCGCCGACGAGGGCCCCGGCGTCGAAGCCCTGGTGCATCGGATGGTCGCGCGGGAAGTTGAGATGAGTCGGCCAGGTCTCGGCCACCGGCAGCCCCAGGCGGTCGGCGAGGTGGACCAGCGCCTCGGGCGCCGCCGGGTCCCGCCCCAGCGACGAGGTGACCGCCAGCGGGTTGGCCGCCGCCGCGAGCTTCCCGGCAGCCTCGCGCAGCGCAGCGGGGGTCGGCTGGGACGGGCGGGACGGCCGGAGACGGGGTGACGCGCCGATGGTCAGCGGGGGCATCGGCGCGCCGATGACGTCGACCGGCAGGGTCAGGTAGACGGGGCCGGCCGGCGGGCTGCACGCGATGGCGAGGGCCCGGTCGACCACCGTCTCGAGCTGATCGCCGCGGCGCAGCTCGTAGTCCCACTTCACGAACTCGCGCAGCAGCCCGGCCTGGTCGAACGACTCCTGGGCCCAGTGGATGCTCAGGCTGCGCGAGTCGGGCAGCCCGCGCTCGGTGATGGCGGTCCGCCCGGCGAGCAGCAGCATGGGGACGCGGGCGCGCGCCGCGTTGATCACCCCGCCGAGCGCGTTGGCGGTGCCGGGCAGCGTATGCACCATCACCGCCTGCGGCTCGCCGGTGACCATGGCGTAGCCGTGGGCCATCGCCACCGCGGTGATCTCGTGGGCCACGGTGATGGGCCGCAGGCCGCCCGACCGGCCCAGGGCCTGCCGCCTCGCGAACGCCTCGATGACGGGGGGAAAGTCGGTGCCGGCGCCGCCCCCGAAGAAGCACCGGACCCCGCGCGACTCGAGGAGCTCGAGCAGGCCTTCGGCCACGCTCGCGACCTCCAGCCGTCGCGTCGACGGGGTCGCGTCGGGCACGATTTCGACATCCGGATGGCGCGTCGGCATGGTCGCGTGGACCTCGTGCGATCGTCTTGGGGCTCCGGCGTCGGTCCGGCCTGCATCGCCCAGGCCGACCCACCCGCTATCTTCGCAACCGATCGTAGTCCACGGGCGCTTGCACGGACCGTCGTCGTAGGATCGCTTCCTCGCGACCGTCCGAGAGGCCGCGGACCGAACCGGGACCGCCATGACCAGCCAGCCGCCCGACCCCTCGGCGGAACCAGGCGCGCCGGTGCCGCTCACGCCGTCCGATCTCGAGCCGGCGGCGCGGCGCCGGATGTGGCTGCGGGCGCTCGCGGCGTCGACCATCGGCACCACCATCGAGTGGTACGACTTCTTCCTCTACGGCATCGTCGCGGCCCTGGTGTTCCCGCGGCTGTTCTTCCCCGAGTCGGACCCCTTCACCGGTACCCTGCTCGCCTTCTCGACGTACTTCGTCGGGTTCGCGGCGCGGCCCCTCGGCGGCGTCGTCTTCGGGCACGTGGGCGACCGGCTGGGGCGCAAGGCGGCGCTCGTGGCCACGATGGTGCTCATGGGGGCGGCCACCGTCGGCATCGGCCTCGTGCCGGGCTACGACGCCATCGGCATCTGGGGCGGCGTGCTGCTGGTGGCGGGCCGCGCGCTGCAGGGCGTCGGCCTCGGCGGCGAGTGGGGCGGGTCGATCCTGCTCGCCGGCGAATGGACCGACCCCGACCGGCGCGGCTTCGCCATGAGCTGGCCCCAGTGGGGCGGGCCGGCGGGGCTGCTGCTGGCCAACGGCGCCCTCGGGCTGATGGCCGGGCTAACCACCGAGGCGCAGTTCGCCGCGTGGGGCTGGCGCGTCCCGTTCCTGGCCAGCGTGGCCCTGATCGCGGTCGGGCTCTACATTCGCGTGGGCATCCTCGAGACCCCCGTCTTCGCCCGGCTCCGGACGCGCGGGAAGGTGCGGAAGGCGCCGGTGGTCGAGGTGGTCCGGCACAACTGGCGCGAGATCGTGCTGGTGGCGCTCATGCGGACCGGCCAGATGGCGCCGTTCTACATCTTCGTCACCTACATCCTGGTGTACGGCACCCAGCAGCTCGGCCTCGCCCGCGGCGCCCTGCTCAACCTCGTGATGATGAACGCGGTCGGGTCGCTCGTCGCCGTGCCGCTGTGGGGGCACCTCTCGGACGTTTACGGCCGCCGCCGGCTGATCATGCTGGGCTGCGGCGTCATGGTCCTGTTCCCGTTCGCGTACTTCGCGATGGTCGACAGCGGCGTGTTCGCGCTGCTGGCGGCGGCGATCGTCCTCTCGGGGCCGGTGCACGACATGCAGTTCTCGCCCCAGGCGGCGTTCATCGCCGAGACGTTCCCGGGGTCGCGCCGGTACAGCGGGGTGTCGCTGGGGTACCAGCTCGCGTCGATCACGGCCGGCGGACCCGCGCCCATCGTCGCCCTCTACCTGTTCGAGACGTTCGGGACGTCGGCGGCAATCGCGGCGTTCATGTCGGCGACCGCGCTCATCAGCCTGGCCGCGCTCTCGGCGATGCGGGACAAGGCGGGCGAGCTGGACCAGCACTGAGCTGAACGGCGGTCGCCATCGTCGGATCCGCTCGCCGCCCCACCGAGCGGGAACGCCTGTTCGTGGCTGCCCTACGCTGCGCATGCGAGATGGATGCTCTCGCTGAAGCTGAGGAATCAGGCTGCGTCGCGGTCGCGGCGCCCGGCCAGGAAGCCGTCCAGGGAGCCCTCCATTTTCGCCATGCGCTCTCGCAGGTCGGCCATTTCCCGCAGCACTGCATCGAACCGCTTGTCCAGACGGTCGTGGATGTCTCTGATCGACGCGTCGAGGCGCTCGTTGAAGCCTTTCGCGGTTCCGTCGAGGCGCTCGTTGAAGTCCTTGGCGAATGCGTCGAGGCGCTCGTTGAAGTCCTTCGAGAGTGCATCGAGGCGGCCGCTGAAGTCCTTCGAGGTCGTGTCGAGGCGGTCGTGCAGCTTCCGGATGTCGCTTCGCAGCCATGCGAACAGGGCGATCACCAAAGCGGGCGTGAGGAGGTTCGTAATCTCCGGCATCTTCGACAACTTTATCATTTGTGAGCGCGCTGGCGGCGCCGGTCCCTGGATCTCGCCGCGGCTCACTCCGGCGTCACCGCCACCAGCGGCAGCACCACGTGAGACGGGTAGGCCGGCTCGTGGTGGATCGAGTTG
Source organism: Vicinamibacteria bacterium (assembly GCA_022821235.1). Lineage (GTDB taxonomy): Bacteria > Acidobacteriota > Vicinamibacteria > Vicinamibacterales > UBA8438 > JAJEEA01. The sequence goes on along the minus strand of JAJEEA010000501.1, from coordinate 6,189 downwards.
TCGGCGGGCACCGAGCGCCGGTGCCGCCCCAGGGGCTCGCCGGTGTTGGGGTTGACGTCGAAGCGCGGGAAGTTGCTGCTCGAGACGTCGATGCGAATCCGGTGGCCGGCCTTGAACCGGTTCGCGGTCGGATAGGGCCGGATGACGAGCTCGTGGACCTCGCCGGGTGTCATCGGCTCGGGCCGGCTGGGGTCGTTGCGATAGCGCGCCCGCAGGATGCCGTCGGTGAGGTTCATCTCGAACCCCGTCGGGAAGTCCTCGCTGGGGGGATACACGTCGACGAGCTTCACCGTGAAGTCGGTGTCGACGACGGTCGACGACGCGTACAGGACGACGCGGATGGGGCCGACGACCTCGACCGGGGCCTCGAGCGGCTCGGTCTGGAACACCACCACGTCGGGCCGCGTCTTGAGCGGCAGGTACGGGGGCCGCGAGCCGTAGAAGCCGTTCTCCGAGCCGCCCCCGAGGCGCCTGAACTCGCGCTCGCGCTGGTCGTAGGCGCCGCGCTTCAGCACCCCCGAGAACGAGCCGCCGATGGTCGGCACGGGGTGCTCGGGGTCGTAGGTGTAGGTGGTCGGCGGCGCGTCGGCGGGCTCGCGCGGGCTCAGCGCGCCGTCGGCGTGGAAGTAGTAGGCCGTGGGCTCGGCCTCGGGCAGGGGCCAGGCCTGCGCGTCGCGCCAGTAGCCGCCGTGGACGAGCCGGCCGTCGGCGTCGCGGCGGCCGTCGCCCGTGCCCATGACGAAGAGGCGGATCGGCGGCCAGTCGTCGACCGCGGTGGGCACCTGCTTGAGGTGGCGGTCGAACCACTGCCGGTGAAACCCGGTCGCGAAGTCGGGAATCGCGGCGTCGGGCCCGAACTCGACGTCGCCCGCGTACGACCGCGTGTTGGCGCCGTGGGTCCAGGGGCCGACGAGCAGGTGGATGGGCGAGGTCTTGGCCCGCGTCAGCCCGACGAAGTTCTCGAACTGGCTCCCCACGTAGGGGTCGTACCAGCCGGCGACGTGCAGCATGGGGACGTCGGCGGTGCGGCCGTAGTAGGCGCTCCAGTTGACGCCGAGGCGCGTCCAGTGCCGGACGTCGGCGTTCGGCCGGTCGTGATCGGCCCGGGTGAGCTGGTCGAGCACGTAGTCCTCGAACTCGGGGGCCGCCGCGAGGGGGCTGAGGCCGCGGCGGAGGGGCATCGCCGCGAACCAGTCGGCCACGCCCTCGGCCTCGAAGGCGGCCCGCACCACCGGATCGGGCGACAGACGGAGCTGGTCGAAGGCCCAGCCCACCTGCTGCCCCAGCTCGAACGCGCCGTGGTTGCGCACCTTGTGCAGCCAGGGGTCGGAGATGCCCCCCTGGTTGAGGAGCAGGGGCCCGAGGTTCGGCGGGTTCATCTTGGCCGCGTCGGCCTGCGTGTGGGCGCCGTACGAGGTGCCGAACATGCCGACGCCGCCGGCGGTGTAGGGCAGGGCGGCGATCCACTCGACGGTGTCGTAGCCGTCGGTCGCGTCGAAGTCATGGTACTTCGAGAACGTGCCCTCCGACTCGTAGCGGCCCCGCGTGTCCTGCAGCACGACGACGTAGCCGTGGCGGACGAAGTAGGCGGCCCGCTCGACGAGCCCGCGCCCCTCCTTGCCGTAGGGGGTGCGCTGCAGCAGCACCGGGAGGGGGGTGTCGACGGGGACAGCGTCGCGGGACGGCCGGTAGACGTCGGTGGCGAGGCGGACGCCGTCGCGCATCTCGACCATGACGTCGCCGGCGTGCAGGACGACGTCGTAGGGGTCGGGGGCCTGCGCCGCTGCGCCGGCGGCCAGGATGAGCGCGGCCGCAGCCGCCCGCGCCGCCATTCCGAGCGTGCGTGTCTTCATTGTCGTCGCCCCTGTGTCCGTGCTGAACGGTCGCGCCCCCGAGGCGCACGGCCCTGCGGGCACTGCCCGTGAAGCCCGGCGCACTTCCCTCCTCAGGTTCCGCGGTCGGTCTGCTTCGTCCGGCCGAAGTGCGAATCCTGAGCGAATCACGTACCCCACGGCGGCGCCAGCCAGCTCTTCCGGGTCCATCCGGCCAGAGTTGGGACCGGTTGGCATCGAAGCCGACCTGGGCGGTCGAACGCGGAGCGTACCGCCAACTGTTCCCGGCGGCCCCCACGGCGTGTAGAACCCGGCCGTCCTTCACCACCGTCACCACATGTCGCACGTTCCGCATGCTCAGCGGCACGTTCCGGCGGCCCTCACGGCGTGTAGACCCGGCCGTCCTTCACCACCGTCACCACGTTCCGCAGGTCCCGCATGCTCAGCAGCGGGTTGCCGTCGACCACGATCAGGTCGGCGAGCTTGCCCCGGGTGACGGTGCCCAGCTCGCCGCCGCGGCCCAGGTACTCGGCGTTGCGCCGCGTCGCCATGGCCAGCACCTCCATCGGGGAGAGGCCGTACGACACCATCAGGTCCATCTCCTGCCACGTGGCGTCGGTGTGGAAGTTGAGCGGCGTGCCGCTGTCGGTGCCGACGAGCAGCCGCACCCCGGCGTCGTGGAGCTGGCGCAGCTTCGCCCCCATCTCGTCGATGCGCCGCGCCCGCAGGGCGCCGCCGAAGTAGCCGAACCGGCGCGGGTTCTCGATGCTGCGCCGGATGTCGGCCCAGATGTCGGGCGGCGTCAGGGCGCGGGCCCGCGGGTTGTCGCGCCAGTCGGGCCACTCGACGGCCCGGCCCTGGATCGCAGTCTGGATCAGGGTGGGGATGACGTACGTCCCCTCGTCCACGAGGCCCTGCAGCACGTCGGGCGCGATGGCGGGGCCGCGGCCGGCCCCGAGCCCCAGGTGCTCGATGCCGTCCTGGCCCGCGCGTATGCGCATGAGGAGGTCGTCGCGGGTGCCCACGTGGCCGGTGATGCGGATGCCCGCGGCGTCGGCCTCCTCGCGGATGGCCCCGAGCTGGGCCTCGGTCAGCCCCGTGTGCACCTTGACGATGCCGGCCCCCTGCGCGATGGCGGTCCGGGCCGCGGCGCGCGCCTCGTCCACGGTGCGCACGTTGACGGTGTGCGACCGGCGGTGGTGCCGCGCCACCTGCCCGTCGGTCCAGTTGGTGATCCACCCCATGCTGGCCACGATGCGGGGCCCCGCCAGCTCGCCGCTCTCGATGCGCGCCTGAATCTCCCCGAGGGCGTCCGGCTGCCCGGCCAGGTCGACCACCGTGGTGACGCCGCTCATGAGGAGCTGCCGGGTCGAGACGGCCATGATCTCGGCGTAGCGGCCCTCGCGGTACCGCCCGTGCCAGTGCTGGTAGTCGGAGTGGCCGAGGATGTCGAGGTGCACGTGGGCGTCGATGAGGCCGGGCAGGATGGTCATGCCGCGGGCGTCGACGACCTCGGCGCCGTCCGGCACCGTCAGCTCGTCGCGGCCGCCGACGGCGACGATGCGGTTGCCCTCTACCAGCACCACCGCGCCCGGCAGCGGCGGGCCTTCGTGGCCGTCGATGAGCAGCCCGCCGACGATGGCGAGGTCGGCCGACGAGGGCTGGGGGTCGGGCTCGCCGTCGAAGGTCTGCGCGGCGGGGAGGGCGGCGGCGACCGCGACCAGCGCCGCCGCGAGGGGGAAACGGAGGCACGTGCGGAGACGGGTCGTGATCATGACGGCGCTCCCTGTCTGACGTCGGCGTGCCTGAGACGATACCACCGCACGGCCCGGGCGGGTCGCCGGCCGGGCGTTGGCGCGTGCCGGCCGGGGAACGCGGGTCGTGCCGGTCGGGGGACCGGGAGGGTCGCCGGCCGCGGATCGGCTCCAGTCGTGGGAAGCCCCGGGAGGCGCGATGCCGCCGCCCGCGGTTGCGGCGCCGATGGCGCGGAGAGCTGGATCGGGTGTATAACGAGTCCGATCCGGCCGACCGGAGGGGGGAGTCCCGACTACCGGAACCTTCGTCGGCCGGGCAGGGCATGTCCCGCGGGCGCCCCGGGCGCACCGCCGGAGGAGGTCGAACATGAGCGCAAAGGCACGGGCCGCCGGCCTGTCGTCGAAGTCCGTCCGGCAGATCGTCCTCGGCATCGCGATTGCCCTGGGGGTGGTCGTGGTCGCCGGGGGGGTCGTCTGGACGGTGAACTGTCCCTGCGAGACCACCCCGGGCTTCGTGCTGCTGGGCGACGCCCACGAGGAGCCGGTCGACGACTGGAGCTTCGCGAACGACGTCTCGCTGTGCGCGATCCAGATCGGCATCTGGGGCAGGCCCCACTCGGTGAACGTCAACTGCATGGCGACGCCCGAGGGCGAGCTCTTCATCAGTTGCTCGGTCGGCGAGAACAAGTACTGGTGCCCGCGGGTGGGCGAGGACCACCCGGGCCGCCTCCGGCTCGACGGCGTCGTCTACCCCGTCGTCCTGAACCGCGAGATGGACCCGGCCATGCTCGACCACGTCTGGGCCTCACGGATCCGGAAGCTGCAGAAGCCGGCGGTGCAGGCGCGGCAGCCGGGGGGCGGCGGGGAACCGCCTCCGCTGGACACGCCGCGGCCGGAGAGCTGGTGGACGTTCCGCGTCGAGTCGCGCGGGTAGCCACGGCGCGCATGCCCTCCCGGTGCTGTGTCATGACTGAACGTTCGGACACGGACATGGGTTTGCAGCGCGCAATCGTCGACGAATGGCAGCGCCGCACACCCGAACGACCGGGACGTGACGCGCCGCTACTCGCAGGGGCCCGCCGTACCTCGGCGCGTCGGCCGCGCACTCCGTTGCGTGCTTGCGGCACAACCTCCCTGATGAGACTCGGCGGCCGCCAGGCTTGGGCCGGTGCGTGGCCAAGGACGACCTCGTGAAATTCCGTGAGCTTCCGGGGTTGCGTGCTTGCGGCACAACTCCCTGATGAGACTCGGCGGCCCTCACGCTTGGGCCGGGTGCGTGGCCAAGGACGGCCTCGTGAATTCCGCGAGCTTCCGGGATGGGCGGCAAGGCCGGTCTCACGGAAGGAGATCGCCATGAAGCTGGTGCAACAGATCGGCGGCGGCGTGCTGCTCGTCATCGCGGTTGGGGTCGGGTCGCCGCTCGGCGCCGCGACGGCGGATCCGGCGCCCGCGGGCCAGGCGACGGGCGCCGAGCCGGTGGTGTTCCGCTGGGTGGGAACCACCGCGCACGCGTGGGGAGCCTGGGTCACCCCCGGGGCCGCCGTCGAGGACTGGGTCGAGGAGGCCATCGCGCTGTGCGCCGGCGAGGACCTCTGCGAGATCAACGTCTTCGACGGGCCCGAGCTCGCGACGCACGAGATTCCGGTGCCCGAGGCGAACCGCGCCGGCCTGAGATGGGTCCTGAGATACCGGCGCGCCGAGTCGCCTCGCGTCGTGGTGGAAGAGGTGCTGCCCGAGCCGGGACGCGAGCCCCGCACGTGGACCTTCGACCGGTGAGCATCGGCCCGGCCCGCGTCGTGTCACCGCACGCGCGCGGGAGCACGCTCGGCCAGCTCGCCGGTCGCCTCTACGATGCCCGTGTCGCCGCACGCGCGCGGGAGCACGCCGCACGCCGGCCGGGTCGACGTGGTGGACGGGCGTGTCGCTGCACGCGCGCGGGGGCACGGCCGGCGGGCGTGACGGCCCTCATCGCCAACCGAGCGACAACGGCGGCGGATGCTGCCGCCAGGGCGAGCGCGCGAGACGGATGGAAGACGGGCTGCGACCGGATGCCGGCCGGCAACCGGCATCGATCGCCGGCCCCGACGGCCGAGGGTGAAGCCATGCTCGAGATGACGACTCGACCGAACGCCACGACCGCGGTCCGCCGACGCGCCAGCGGGCCGCTGGCGCTCGCGCTCGTGGCCGGCCTCGCCGGTGGCGCCTACGCCCAACCGCCCGCTGCCGCCGCCTCGACGCCGACCGTCCAACTGTTCACCGGCGCGCGGGTGATCGTCGGGGACGGCCGCGTCATCGACGAGGCCGCGTTCCTGGTGCGCGGCGGCGTGATCGTGCGGGTCGGGAGCGCCGGGGAGGTGACGGCGCCGCCCGGGGCGGCGGTCGTCGACCTGACCGGGCGCACGGTGATGCCGGCCCTCGTCAACACCCACGCGCACCTCGGCTGGGAGCGGTACGCGAGCTGGGGCTCGGAGAACTTCACCCGCGAGAACCTCGTCGACCATCTGCACCGCCACGCCTACTACGGCGTCGGCACCATCATCTCGACCGGCAGCGACCTCGAGGAGGTCGCCCTCGAGGTGCGGCTGGCGCAACGGGTGGGCGAG
>JAJEEA010000052.1 GCA_022821235.1 Vicinamibacteria bacterium | reverse complement strand
GTGCCAGCCCGTACGGCCGTAACGTCGCCCGGAGTCGGGCGTACGAAGGGCTCGACATCGTCGTCAAGGCGCAACACTCGGGCTTCCTGCCGATCCGCTACCCCGACAGCAGAACCGGGCGTAAGAACCGGGGACGGTGGATGCAATGCCGCGGCGCGCGCCGCCGGCCCGCGGCAGGTCTTCCGGGCGTCGCGCGCGCTCCCCTTCAACGCGTCTTGAAATGCCGCGGCGCGCCGCCGGCCCGCGGCAGGTCTTCCGGGCGTCGCGCGCTCCCCTTCAACGCGTCTTGATCCGGTACCAGACGTTCAGCCCCTGGTCGCGGAGCGGGCCGAAGACGCGCTCGCGGTCGGCCCAGATGCGCCGCGACCGGACGTCGATGCCCGCGAGATCGCAGTAGACGAGCGCGAACGCCACCGCGTACTGCACCGGCATCCGCGGATCCTGCAGGGCGGCGGCGATGTCGTCGTAGCGGGGGTCGGCCTCGGCAATCCACGCCGCGGCCTGCTCGATGCCGTGGGTGCGGGGGATGTAGAGCAGCGGCGAGTTCGACACTCGGTAGGTGCCGACCTGCATCACGTACGTCAGCTCCTCGAGGACCCCGAGGGTCTCGGGGGCCTCGATCCGCAGGCCGTCGCCGGGCCCCGCCACCGGCCGGTCGGGCTGGCGCCCCACCGAGCGCACCGCCCAGTCGTGCCACTCGGCGTCGAACAGCCGGACGACGGCGTCGCGCCGCGACACCATGTCGCGCCGCCCGCCCTCGGCCGGGAACGACACGCCGACCGGCATCGTCACCACGAGCGGCCCGCCGGAGAGGTTCCGGATGCGGACGGTGACGCCGGTCTCCCCCGCCCCCCGCGCCTCCGCCTCGACGAGGCCCTCGGCGAGGGCCTCCGCCAGATCGAGGTTCCGGACGGGACCGCCGGCGACCGAGTCGTCCCCCGCCGCCTTCAGGATGAACAGGTGCTGCCCGGGCAGGAACTCGTGCAGGTCGACGAGGGCGAAGCCGGCCGGCAGCCACTCGGCGAGGACCTGCCGCACGGACATCGCGTGGTCCGACTTGAGGTTGTCGCCGGTGCCGTCCTCTATCCGGTACTCGAGCAGGGCGACCTGCCCGCCGGGGGCGAGGGCCGCGCGCATGTCCGCGAGCATCGTCTCCGGGTCGGACATCTCGTGGTAGACGTCGGCGAGCACGATCCAGTCGACCGAGCCGGCCGGCAGCTTCAGGTCGTCGGGCTCGCTCAGCACCGGGACGATGCCCGTCACCCCGTCGCGCTCGGCCAGCTCGCGCATGATGTCGAGCATCTCGGGCTGGATGTCGACGCAGTAGACCCGCCCGCCCGGCGCGACCCGGCCCGCGACGCGGCGGGCGTAGTAGCCCGACCCGCAGCCCACGTCGGCGACCACGTCGCCCGGCTCGAGGCCCATGGCGTCGAGCACCGCTTCCGGCTGCTCCTCCAGCTCGCGCTCGGCCCGCTCGAGCCACCCGGCGCCCTGATAGCTCATGAAGTCGGCCGGCACGCGGTGCCGCTCGGCCCGGTCCGTCGGCGGCGTCTGGGCCGGTGCGCCGACCGCGGCCGCCAGGATGAGCGTGAGCGCGGCGGCCGTCCCCCGCGCGGCGAACGACGCCCGAATGAGCCTGTCCATGTACATGCTGTCCCCCCCGTGCCCGTCAGCATACCAGCCGGTGGTGAACCGCCGGCGTCCACCGGCTCCCTGGACGGACCCGCGAGCGCCTCGTCCGCCGGGGAGCGCGACCGCGGACGGCTCCTCGTCCCGTAGCCGGCCTCCGACGGCAACGGGATCGCTGCGGTGCGCGCAGCCGCGTCCGCGGCGGGCGGGCCGCCCACCTTCGCCGCCGCACACACCTCGTGAGGTCCGTCCGGCGGTCTCGTCGCCAGCGCCGGAGCCGCCTCACTCCGGCGCCAACACCGCCGCCCGCAGCTCGGTCACGTGCGCCGCCCGGACTAGCGCCGGAGCCGCCTCACTCCAGCGCCAACACCGCCGCCCGCAGCTCGGTCACGTGCGCCGCCCGGATTGGGGTCGCCCCCGCCACGGGCGTCGCGTCCATCCAGCGCGGCTCCGCCCGGCCCGCCGCCGCGTAGACCTGGGCCAGCGCCGCCCGCAGCTCCAGCAGATGCACGAGCCGGACCGGCGTCTCCCCCGGCGTCAGGACCGGGTCCGTCCATGGGGCCGGCTCCAGCCCCGACCCGCGCCGCAGGGCGTCGATGCGCGTCCGCAGCTCCGTGAAGTGGACGGCCCGGAGCGGCGTCACCCCGGGCTGCAGGGGGTCGTCGGTGAACGGCGCCGACCGCGCCACCGTGACCGTGAACGACCGCGCGGCGCTCTGACCGACGGCATCGGTCGCGGTCACCCGGATCGCGGCCGTGCCGAGAGCCGCCGCGGTCAGGGTCACGCGAGCCCCCGCGGCGCGCACCGCCACCAAGCTCGGCACCGACGAAGACGCCGCGAAGACCAGCGGGTCCTGGTCGGGGTCGATGAACACCGCCGACAGGTCCAGGTCCAGCGTGGTGCCCACCTGCAGGGTCCGGTCCGGGAGGGCGCCCACCGCCCTGGGCGGCAGGTTGTCGCCAATCGCCACCGTCACCGCGAAGGATCGGGTGGCGCTCAGGCCATCGGGGTCGACCGCGGTCACCCTGACGGTCGCCGCGCCCGTGCCCACCGCGGCCAGAGTCAGACGAGCGCCGGACGCGAGGACCGTCACCACCTCCGGCGCCGACGACGACACGGCGTAGCGCAACGGGTCGCCGTCGGGGTCGACGAACGCCGCCGACAGGTCGAGGTCGAGCCTGTCGTGCCGCATCAGGTCCCGGTCGGGCAGGGTCCCCATCGCCGCCGGGGGCCGGTTGGCGTCGGCGGGGCGCTCGCGCCACCGCGCCACCGCCGGTCCGGTGGCCTCGAGGGCCGCCGCCGCGTCGGCCGGGCCGGCGACGTCCGACGCGCCGGGCTCGTAGGCGACGCCCAACGCGGCGCCGTCGTAACGCTGGCGCGGATTCGAGAAACGGAGCAGCCGCCCGCAGAGGGCATGGGCGTGAGCGCACTGGGTGCCGTAGGCCATGATCGTCCGCCAGCGATGAGACCGCTCGGCGGTCTCCGCGAACGCGCGCTGGTTCACGTAGCCGTACGCCGGATTCGACGTCAGGCCGATCCCGGCGTCCCGATCCTGATAGCGGTCGTGCCGGAGGCCCAGGTTGTGCCCCAGCTCGTGCGCGAAGATCCGTCCCCCGCAATCGTGGCGAGTCAGACCGAAGGCGCCGTTGAGGAAGGCGATGCCGCAAATCCTGAGCTCGCCGATGCGACCCAGCTCGCCGGCGACGATCAGATGCACGAGGTCGGCCCCGACTCCGTCGCGGAGGGCGTGAACCTCGTCCAGATGACCGTCGGACGGGTTCCCGAGGCGGACGAGATCGACGCGAGCCTCGCCGGACTCGGCGTACGCCACCTCGGACCGTGCCACGAGCGCGATGCGGTGGCCGACTCCGCTCGCCTCGAAGGCCTGGTTGGTCTCGGCGATCATCAGGTCGATCACTGCCTCGATCCCGGCCGGGCCGCCCGCCGCCTCTCTCGCGGCCGGCGTGTAGACCACGGCCACGTCGATCGTCGCTTCCGGGCTCGCTCCGCACACCCGCCCGACGAAGTCGATCGTCGCCAGCCAGTCGTCCCAGTCGGCCGGCGCGCAAGTCTGGTCGAGAAAGATGTTCAGGTCATCGAGACGGTCCACCCACCGGAGGCCCCGCGGCAGCGGTCCCGAGAGGCCCCAGGCATGGTTCAGGTACAGCGACTCGAGGCTCTCCAGGCGCTGCAGCGCGTCCGGAACGGGCCCGGTCAGGGCGGTTCCCGCGAGGGAGAGCTCCTCGAGAGCGCCCAGGTCCCCCAGCCATCCCGGGACCGGGCCGGTCAGCTCGTTCCATCCGAGGTACAGCTCCTCGAGAGCGGTCAGCCGTCCCAGCCGGGGCGGAATCGGGCCGGTCAGCTCGAGCCCGGAGAGGTACAGCCACCGGAGCCGCGTCAGGTTCCCCAACCACGCCGGGAAGGGGCCGCCGTCCAGGTCGTTCCAGGAGAGGCCCAGTCCCTCGAGGTCGACCAGGCGTCCCAGCTCGCTCGGGATCGGGCCGGTCAAGTCGTTACCCAGGAGATACAACGTCCGCAAGCTCCTGCGGTTCCCCAGCCACGCCGGGACGGGACCACTCAGGTCGTTCCAGGAGAGGCGCAGCCGGCGGAGGTTCGACAGGCGCCCCAGCGCGTCCGGAATCGGACCGCTCAGGTCGTTCGATTCGAGGCTCAGGTATTCGAGGCGCGGCAGGTTGCCCAGAGCGACCGGGATCGGGCCGGTCAGCGCGTTCCTGCGCAGGTCCAGCTCCTCGAGTCCCCCGAGGTTCGCCAGGGCGGCCGGGATCGGGCCGACGAGGCCGTTGTCGGCGAGCTGCAGGTCGGTGACCCGGCCGCTGTCCTCGTCGACGGTCACGCCGTGCCACGACTCCAGCGGAGACTCCGTCATCCAGTTCGCGGCATTCGTCCAGTCTGCGCCGGCGGTGGCGTCGTAGAGCGCCTCGAGCGCCTCCCGATCGCCCCGCGGGCCGGCCGACGCGGCCGTCGTCACCGTCATCATCTGGGTGGCGCGCTGGCCCTCGGGGTCGCTCGCCGTCACCGTCACCGTCGCGGTACCCGCCGTCCCCGGCGCCAGCCACACGATGTCGCCCGCCACCGTGACGGCGACCGCGACGGCGTGGCTGGATGCGGCCGCGTAGGTCAGCTCGTCGTCGTCGGGATCGCTGAACCAGGCCTCCATGGACACCCCGCCGGCCGGCCCCGCCTCGGTCAGCGCCTGCGCCGGAATCGTGCCGACGGCCTCGGGGGGGCCGTTGCACGTGGCTCCCGAGAAGTCCTCGACCTCCGCCAGCCACGCCCGGAACTCGTCGTCGCCCGGCGCGCACGCGTCCGTCTCGCTGATGTCCAGGTCCGCGAGGCTCGACAGCCCCATCAGGTTGCGAGGCAGCGTCCCGGTCAGGGGGTTGTAGGCGAGCACGAGCGTCTCGAGGCCGGCCAGGTCTCCCACCCACGCCGGAACCGGGCCGGTCAGGTGGCTGTCGTAGAGGTACAGCTCCTTCACCTTCGCCAGGCTCCCCAGGGCGTCCGGAATGGGACCCGTCAACGCGTTCGACCCCAGGGAGATCAGCTCGAGGCTCGCCAGGCCGCCCAGGGCGGGCGGCACCGGGCCCGTGAAGTCGTTCCGGGAGAGGACCAGCCGCTCGAGATCGACCAGGCTGCCCAACGGGCCCGGGATCGGACCGCTCAATGAGTTCCGGCCGAGGTCCAGCGACTCGAGGCGAGTCAGGTTGGCCAGCGCGGGCGGGAGCGGGCCGGTCAGCCCGTTCCGGTGGAGGTCGAGGCCCGTGACGCGGCCGTCGGCGTCCGTCGTCACGCCGTGCCAGTCGCCCGGCCGCGCCGCCGTCTTCCAGTTGGTTCGGTTCGTCCAGCCATCGCCGCCGGTCGCGTCGTACAGCGCCTCGAGCACCGCCCGGTCCGACGCGGCGTCGTCCTGGGCGGTCGCGCCGGGCGCGAACGCCGCGAGAACGGCAGCCGCTCCCAGAGCGGCGAGACACCCCCGGCGGAACGGTCGGTTTCTCGTCATCCCAGCCCGCCAATCGGCGCCCTCGGCTCCGCCGGACGCCCAACCATCCCTCCAGGCGCCGCGCCGGTTCACGGCCGCAGACTCCCGGCTCGGCGGCCGCGGCGTCGGTTCCCCGCCACTGAGGCGACGGGGGCCTCACTCGCCGCCGCCAGCGACCTCGACCGCTGGGCGGATCTCCGACTGGCGCGCCATGATCTCGTGGCCGCGCCGACCCTCTCGGAGTCTCGATTGCCGGTCGGCCCGGTGTCAAGAACGGGGCAGCACGCGTGGGGCAGTCGACGGCACTGTCCTTCACCCGGAGGGGGCTGCAGCTCGCCATCCAGCGGTTCGGTACCGCGGCTCCCCGCTTCGCACCCGGAGGCGGCTCGCGGAACGTGATAATCTGCCGGTTTCGGAAATCGCCCAATCGGGCAGCTCCGGCAAGCGGGCTGCGAGCAATCCGCCCGGACGGGCACGCGGTCCCGGCGACGGGACCCGGCGCAAGGCCATGCCACACATCAGAACCGCCGTCTGCATCGTCGTGCTGTCGGTCGCGTCGGCCGCCGCCCCGCGCGCCCAGGCCCCGGACATCCCCCAGCCGGCCGACTTCTTCGGCTTCGAGATCGGGACCGACGGCGAGCTCGCGCGCTATCCGCGCATCCTCGAGTACCTGCAGCTACTGGCGGAGCGCTCCGACCGGATCACCTACGAGCGGCGGGGCACGACCACCCTGGGCCATCCCTACGTGATGGCGACCATCAGCGCCCCGCGCAACCTCGCGCGCCTCGGCCGTCTCGTCGAGATCAACCACCGGCTCGGCGACCCGCGCGGCCTGTCGGAAGCCGACGCCATGGCCCTGGCCCGCGAGGGCGTCCCGTTCTATTTCCTCTACGCGACGATCCACGCGACGGAGGTGGGCACCACCCAGACCCTGATCGAAGTGGCCCACCGCCTGGCCACCGAGCAGTCACCGGAGATCGCCGAGATCCTCGACAACGTGGTGCTGCTCATGGTGCCGTCGCAGAACCCCGACGGGCAGCACCTCGTCATCGACCACTGGTACGACACCCGCGGCACCGGCTACGACCGCACCTATCCCGACCTCTACCACCACTACACGGGCCACGACGACAACCGCGACTGGTTCATGTTCACGCAGAAGGAGACCCGGCTCGCCCTCGACATCCACCGCGAGCTGAAGCCGCAGGTCACCCACGACATGCACCAGATGGGGCCGAACGCGGCGCGCATGTTCGTGCCCCCGTTCCAGGACCCCCACGACCCCAACATCCATCCCCTGCTGCTGCAGGGGCAGGCCCGCATCGGGATGGCGATGGCCGCCGCCCTCGCGGTCGAGAACAAGACCGGCGTGGTCTACGGCCAGCAGTACGACCTGTGGGCGCCGGCGCGGCAGTACATGCTCTACCACGGCCAGCCGCGCATCCTCACCGAGATCGCGAGCGCGCGGCTCGCGGACCCCTACGTGAACCCGGCCGGCGCCGACGTGCCCCTCGGCCCCCAGGAGGCCCGCATCAATTTCCCGGTGCCCTACGACCGCGGCGTGTGGCGGCTCGGCGACATCGTCGACTACGGGCTCACCGCGGCCTGGGCCGGGCTCACCGAGGTGGCGCGGAACCGCGTCGACTGGATGGCGAACTACTACCGGGTGCACCGCGACTGGACGAGCCGCGACGAGGCGCCCTGGGCCTTCGTGATCTCCGCCGATCAGCGGGACCCCTACGCGACGTGGGAGCTGCTCGAGCTGCTGCACACCGGCGAGGTGGAGATAGACCGCGCCCGCGCGCGGTTCACGGCGGGCGGGCGGCGCTTTCCGGCCGGCTCGTGGGTGATCCGGCTCGCCCAGCCCGCCGGCGCGTTCGCCAAGACCATGCTCGAGCGCCAGGTCTACCCCGACCTGCGCTACTACCCCGGCGGTCCCCCCATTCCCCCCTACGACGTGACCGCGCAGACGCTGGGGCTGCTGATGGGGGTCGACGTCGAGCAGATCGACCAGCCGGTGCGGGCCGACCTCGTCCGGTGGGAGGAGATCCGGCCCGATGTTCCGCCGATGCCGGAGGCGCCCGACTGGGCCTACGTGGTCGGGCCGGGGTCGAACGCCGGTTTCCTGGCCGCGGCGCGGCTGCAGCGGGCCGGCGTGCCCGTGTACCGCTCGGCCGAGGGGTTCGCGAGCGGCGGGCGCGAGCATGCCCCGGGGGCCTGGCTCGTTCCGCCCTCGACCGAGGCGGCCTCGATCCTCGAGACCGTGTCCCGCGAAACGGGGCTCGAGGTGCACGGCGCCGACGCCGCGCCGACGGTCTCCGGGTTCCGGCTGCGCTCTCCGACCCGCATCGGCCTGTGGCGGGCCGCGAACAACATGCCGGGCGGCTGGATGCGCTGGCTCTTCGAGCAGTACGAGCTGGGGCACCTGGAGGTCTCGTCGCTCGACTTCGAGGGCGACCTCGCGGACCGCTACGACGTCATCGTCCTGCCGTCGGGCACCACCCGCCGCAGCATCGTGGCCGGGCTCGACCCCGAGCGGCACGACGAGTCGTGGCGCTGGGCCTTCGGGGTCGGGAACGCGGGGTGGCGGAAGCTCGCCGAGTGGGTGAGGGACGGCGGCACCCTGGTGGCCCTGGGCAGCGCCGTCGGCGCCGCCCGCGCGCTGCTCGACCTGCCCATCGAGCCGGTCCTGCCGGCCGGCGGCCCGCGGTCTCCGGCGTCGCAGGAGGACGAAGACGCGCAACGGGCCCTGACCGACGCCTTCCGGAGCCCCGCCCAACTGCTCGCGACGTTGCGCGACCGGGTCGTCGAGCCGACGTCGCTCTTCTATTCGCCGGGGACGCTGCTGAAGCAGGAGTTCGACCCGCGGCACCCCGTCGCGTTCGGCATGCCCGAGCGCTGGCCGGTGTTCTTCCGCTTCGACCAGGCCTACCGGCTGACCCCGAGCTTCGACATCGCGGCCGAGACCGTCTCGCGCTATCCCGATGAAGAGGACATGGTCGCGAGCGGCTGGCTGCTCGGGGACGAGCTGCTGCGGAACCGCGCCAACGTCGTGGCGTTCGACGTCGGGGCCGGCAAGGTGGTCACGATGGGCAGCCAGATCGCCTTCCGCACCCAGACCCGGGGCACCTTCAAGCTGCTGTTCAACGCCATCTTCCACGGCCCCGCCGAGCCCGTCGGCCCGGCGGCGCTGGCCAGGCTGGATTGACGATTGCCGGTGCAGGCGCCCGAGGTGAGCCCGCGGTGCCGTGGCAGGCGCCCCGTACGCCATCCCCCTGAATTCCATGCGGAATTTCTCTGGCTGTTCGGGACCGTGAAGACGCCGCGGCATCCAAGAAGGTCGGTCGGTCCGGGCCTGCGCCGCATCGAAGCGTGCAGTACAAGTCGTGTGGCGGTATGGGGTTCCCCCTGCTTGTCACACGGCAAGACGACGTCGTTCAGCGTCCGGCCCAGAATTCCGAGCCTTGGTTCACGAGGCGATCGAAGCGGCTCTCGTTCGTGTCTCGGACCTGCTCGCGATCCGGGTGTCGGTGAGATTCGCGAAGGAACACCAGACCAACCGCAAGTTCCGCCGGCGGCGATCCGTCGGCCTGGAGGATAGAGAATGCCCGGTTCGATCGCGCTGGAACGCCGCGGCGACGTCGCGCTGCTGCGTCTCGACAACCCCCCCGTCAACGGCCTCAGCTTCGCCATGCGCGCCGCCCTCGGCGAGCGGATGGTGGAGGTGCTGGCCGACGACTCCGTCGCCGCCGTCGTCGTCTGCGGGGCGGGCCGGATGTTCTGCGGGGGGGCCGACATCCGCGAGTTCAGCGCCCCGCCGCCCCCCGGCGCCGCGCACCTGCCCGCGATCCTCGACGACGTCGAGGCGTCGCCGAAGCCGGTGGTCGCGGCCATCCACGGCGTCGCTGCCGGGGGCGGCATGGAGCTGGCCCTGGCGTGCCACATGCGGCTCGCCGCGCCGGGCACCCGGCTCGGCCTGCCGGAGGTGACCCTGGGCATCCTGCCCGGCGCCGGCGGCACCCAGCGCATGCCCCGGCTCATCGGGGTCGAGGCGGCGCTGGACGTGATCGTGGGCGGCAAGCTCCATCCCGTCGAGAAGGCGGTGGCGCTGGGCTTCGCCGACGAGCGCGTCGAGGGCGACCTGGAGGAGACGGCGGTGGCGCGCGCGCGCGACCTCGCGGCGAGCGGCGCGCCGCTCAGGCGCGCCTCGCAACTGACCGAGCACTTGGAGGCGGCGCGCGGGCGGCCGGAGATCTTCGACGAGTTCCGCAAGAAGATGGCGAAGCGCGCGCGCGGCTTCGACGCGCCCTACGCCTGCGTCGACTGCGTGGAGACGGCGCTGACCCTGCCCTACCCCGAGGCGCTGAAGAACGAGCGCACCGTCTTCCAGCGCCTGCGCGCGTCGGACCAGTCCGCGGCGCAGCGCCACGCCTTCTTCGCCGAGCGCGAGGTCGCCAAGATCCCCGACGTGCCGAAGGACACGCCCGCGCGGCCCGTCGCGTCGGCCGCGGTCGTCGGCTGCGGCACGATGGGGGGCGGCATCGCCATGAGCCTCGCCAACGCGGGCCTGCCCGTCACCGTGCTCGAATCGTCGCAAGAGGCCCTCGACCGCGGGCTCGCGACCGTCCGCAAGAACTACGCCGCCACCGTGTCGAAGGGCCGCCTGTCCCAGGCGGAGATGGACGCTCGCCTCGCCCGCATCACCCCGACGCTCGACTACGCCGACCTCGGCGCGGCCGACATCGCCGTCGAGGCGGTTTTCGAGGAGATGCCCCTCAAGAAGGAGGTCTTCGCCAGGCTCGACCGCGTGTGCAAGCCCGACGCGGTTCTCGCCACCAACACCTCGACCCTCGACGTCGACGCCATCGCCGCCGCCACGTCGCGGCCCGAACAGGTCGTCGGCACCCACTTCTTCAGCCCCGCCAACGTCATGCGCCTGATGGAGAACGTGCGCGGCGCCCACACCTCGCCCGAGACCATCGCCACCGTCATGAAGCTGTCGAAGACCCTCGGCAAGATCGGCGTGCTCGTGGGCGTGTGCGACGGCTTCGTCGGCAACCGCATGCTCTACGCCTACCGCCGCCAGGCCGACTTCCTCCTCGAGGAGGGCGCCCTGCCCCCGCAGATCGACCGCGTCGTCTACGACTTCGGAATGCCGATGGGGCCGTACCAGATGAACGACCTCACCGGCCTCGACGTGAGCTGGCGCGTCCGCAAGGCGCAGGCCGCCACCCGCCCCGCCCACCTGCGCTACTCCCCTATCGCCGACCGCGTCTGCGAGATGGGCCGCTACGGGCAGAAGACCGGGGCCGGCTGGTACCGCTATGAGCCGGGCAGCCGCACGCCGATCCCCGACCCCGTCATCGACCAGCTCATCGCCGGCGTGTCGGCCGAGCTCGGCATCGAGCGCCGCGCCGTCTCCGACGACGAGATCGTCCCGCGGCTCTTCTACCCTCTCGTCAACGAGGGCGCGAAGATCCTCGACGAGGGCCTCGCCCTGCGTGCCAGCGACATCGACGTCATCTGGATGCACGGCTACGGCTTCCCCCGCTACCGCGGCGGCCCCATGTTCTGGGCCGACCTGGTGGGGCTCAGAACCATCTACGACACGATGAGCCGGCTCCACGACGAGCACGGCGAGTGGCTCGAGCCGGCGCCGCTGCTCAAGCGGCTCGCCGACCAGGGCAAGGGCTTCGCCGACTGGGCGAAGTGACGACTCTCGGTGCGGGCCGTGCGGGCCCCGGCACGGCACCCGAGCTCCTCCTCAGGTTCCCCCGACGACAAGCCGCCTGCTTGCGTCCCGCGAGGAGCCAGCACGGCCTCAGTCTGCGCGATGGGCGCCGTCATCCGCAGCACGTCCATCGTTTTCTCGGCCCGAGTCGGGCGGGTAGCCGCGCATGTTCAGGCTCCGCGCGTGCGGCTGCGACCTTATGACTGAAGCGTAGGATGAATCTGTGCGGAGATAAGACATGATAAGATTTGTCAATCATGGACCGTCTCCAGAACCCGTACCAGCCGGGCGCAGGCACGCGACCGCCGGCCTTGATCGGTCGCGACGAGCTGATCGACGGGTTCGGCGTGACCCTGCGACGGACGTTGACCGGCAGATCCGGCAAGAGCTGCATGCTCGTCGGCCTGCGAGGCGTCGGCAAGACGGTCCTCCTGAACCGCTTCGCCGAGATCGCGGAAGCCGAGGGCGTGAAGGTCGGGTTCATCGAGGCGCCCGAGAACGGGGACTTCCGCACGCTGCTGGCGGTTCGGCTGCGGAGAATCCTGCTCGAGTGGAACAGCCGCGTCAGCCGGGCGGTCACCACCGCGCTCGGCGTGCTCAAGTCGTTCACGCTCAAGCTGCCGGGCGGGGCCTCGATCGCCGTCGGCGTGGATGCCCTTGCCGGGCGGGCCGATTCGGGGCTGCTGGCGGAGGACCTGACCGATCTTCTCGTTGCAGCCGGCGAGGCCGCCGGTGCGTGCGATTCCGGCCTGATGGTGGCGGTCGACGAGGTCCAGTACCTGTCCGGCGACGAGCTCGCCGCTCTCGTCACCGCCATCCACCGGACGACGCAGCTCGGACTGCCGGTCCTCCTGACCGGAGCCGGACTGCCTCGACTGCCGGCGCTGGTCGGCGCCGCCCGGTCCTACGCCGAGCGTCTCTTCGAGTTCCCCGCCGTGAGCTCGCTGCCGCCGGAGGAAGCCGCCGCCGCCATCGCGGTTCCGGCCGGTCAGTTCGGCGTCGAGCTGACCTCCGCCGCGGTGGACCGCGTGGTGACGGAATCCGGCGGCTACCCCTACTTCCTGCAGGAGTGGGGCTATCACGTCTGGAACGCGGCGCCGGCGAACCCGATTACGGACGACGACGTCAACGCGGCCCGATCGAGCGTCATCGATACGCTCGACCGCGACTTCTTCCGCGTCCGGTTCGACCGGTTGACGCCCAAGGAGAAGGACTACCTCCGCGCGATGGCGGTTCTCGGGCCCGGTCGCCACCGCTCCGGCGACATCGCGTCCGCGCTCGGGGTCAAGGTCGAATCGGTCGCTCCGCGCCGATCCGGTCTCATCGCCAAGGGCATGATCTACAGCCCGGCGCACGGCGACACCGCGTTCACGGTCCCGCTGTTCGATCAGTTCCTGCTGAGAGCCATGCCAGACCGCTGAGATCCGCCCGCCGCCGAACGGCCGGGGCCGCCCGGCGGGGGCCTACCGGTTCAGCACCAAGTCGTCCGGGGTGATGCGTTGCCGGTCCCGTTCGATGAGCACGACCGACCCCTGAGCCTTACGCCTTCCCCCGCATCGGCCGCCGCCCCGTCTCCGAGGTCAACACGGCCGATGTGCTGGAGATCCGCGCCTGCGCCGTAGCCGCTTCGTGGCAGCCACCCCGATGCGATCACAACGTCACGCCGCCGCCCACGTGCACCGAGTGCGACGCCTCGCCGCCGGATGCCGAGCCGCCCCGCCGCGCCCCCTCGACCCGCACGTCGAAGCACCGGTCCACCGTCCGGCGCCACCGCCGACGCGCCCGGGTGGGCCCATCGCCGCCGACGCCACCCCGCGTACGGCGTTCTCGTGCCCCGGCTGCCGGTCCCGCCATCTGACCCTTGGCCACTGCCGAAGACAGATCCGTGCCGGACAGCGGGCCGTGCCCCGCCCGAGTTGGAGACAGCAGACGATCACGAGCCGGACGCGAGTATCGTGCGCTGCCGGCGGCTGAACCGTCGCAGTTGCAGAGAATCGGCCAGCTTGCCACAATAGCGAGATGTCTCCGGGTGAGCCGAAGAGCGTTAGGGGCCACTGTCCGAGTTGCGGCAGCGGATGCAAAGCGTACGTCCGAGGCGAACACGCGGTCCACTCGACCGACCCGGATGACGGAATCTCCGCGAGAGAGGTCGGGATGGTTCTGGAGTGCTGTGGATGCGAGCGGATTTACTTCCGAAGGGACTTCTGGCTCTCCGAATGGGAAGGCGTCGAGACATCGTACTGGCCCGCGCCGGTCCGGCGCCAACGTCCGACCTGGCTCGAGAAGATTAAGGCGTCCGACCGTAATCTCGGTATGCTCTTGGACGAAATGTATACGGCTTTGGACAGCGACCTTCGTGTACTCACCGCCATCGCCGCGCGGACCGTCTGGGACTGCGCATCGCAGCTACTCGGAGTCGACCCCGCGACTAACTTCAAAGAGAAGCTACGTCGTCTCTGTGCCGACGGCGGAATAGGCTCGCACGAAAAGGAGACTTTGAAGCTTCTTGTGGACGCCGGAAGCGCCGCCGTTCATCGCGGTTGGCGACCGACAGTCGACGAAATCGGCACGATGGTCGGAGTTGTAGAGACCTTCATCCATCGTTCACTCGTCCTACCCGGGGGAATTGAGAAGCTCGGAGCTTCTCTGCCAGCTCGGCCGAAAAGACGCCAAAAGGAGTAGGCGCATGAGTCACCACACCTTGGGTGCCACCGTCGCTGTCGCTGCGGCCCTCAGCCTCGCGGTGCTTGGTCCACCGGTCCAGGCTCAGGACACATGGACAACACAGGAACTTGCCGAGTTGCGGGCCCGAGCGGAGGCGGGCGACGCCAGCGCCCAGTACTACCTCGGGGACAGGTACGACATCGGTTTGGATGTGCCGGAGGACAAAGCTGAAGCCGTCCGGTGGTTCCGGTTGGCCGCCGAACAGGGTTACGCCCGTGCTCAGGTCATGCTCGGATGGATGTACCGCTTCGGTGAGGGCGTGCCACAGAATTACGCGGAAGCCGTCCGGTGGTACCGACTTGCTGCGGAGCAGGGCCATGCCCGTGGCCAGTTCCACCTCGGGCTCATGTACGGCAACGGTCGGGGAGTGCCGGAGGACGACGCTGAAGCCGCCCGGTGGTTCCGCCTGTTCGCCGAGCAGGGCACCGCCGGCGACCAGTTCCTTCTCGGGTCCATGTACGCCAATGGTGAGGTTGTGGCGCAGGATTACGTTGAAGCCGTTCGGTGGTTCCGGTTGGCCGCCGAGCAGGGGTACGCTGACGCCAGTCTGAACCTCGGGCTCATGTACGGCGACGGTGAGGGCGTGCCGGAAGACGACGTGGAGGCCGCCCGGTGGTATCGGCTGGCTGCCGAGCAGGGCAACGCCCGCGCCCAATTCAGCCTCGGGGTTAGGTACGGCAATGGCGAGGGCGTGCCGCGGGATTACTCTGAAGCCGTGCGGTGGTACCGCTTGGCTGCCGAGCAGGGTAGCGCTAGCGCACAGCACAACCTCGGAGTTGCGTACGACGCCGGCGAGGGCGTACCGCAGGATTACTCTGAAGCCGTGCGGTGGTACCGCTTGGCTGCCGAGCAGGGTAGCGCCAGCGCCCATTTCAACCTCGGGCGCCTCTATGCCTACGGTCAAGGCGTGCACCAGGACTATGTCGAAGCCCACATGTGGTTGAACCTCGCCGCCGCCCGATTGTCCGGCGGGAATCGCGAGCGGGCAGTAGCTGTGCGCGATCGTGTAGCCGAGCAGATGACGCCAATAGACCTCAGCGAAGCGCAACGCCGCGCGCGGGAGTGGCACGCGGCGCATTTGGAACCCTGACGAAGATGCGTGGTGGTGGCCGAACGCAGGTGCCAGCGGCTCGTGGTGCGCGCCCGGTCGCCGGCAGCGAGGTTTCGACCGAGGCGAGCAGCCCGTAGAGCCGACGCCGCCGGTCCGCCCGCGGTTCGATCGCGACGACGGCCGCGCCCACGACTCCCCGTCCGCGAGGATGCGCGACCGGCCGTAGCGTGCATCGCGTCGTACGGCTCGGCCGAGGTCAGGCGGCCCGCCTCCGCCGTTCGCGCGCCAGCTCGTATGCCGCCTGCAGCCGCATCCAGTGGCTCGCGTTGCTCCACCCGATGCGTTCCAGCGCCAGCGCCATCGCCGGCGAAATCCCCGCCTTGCCGTTCAGCAGCCGCGACAGCGCCTGGCGCGTGCAACCCAGGCGCGACGCGGCCTCGGTGACGGTCAGGCCGCTCGCCTGCACGTCGTCGCGCAGCGTCTCCCCAGGATGGCACGGGTTCAGCATCGTCATTGCATCGGCTCCTCGGCAGCTCAGTGATAGTCCACCAAGTCCACGTCCACGACTTCATTGTGCTCGAACCGGAACACGACACGCCAGTTGCCGGAAACGCGGATGCTCCACTGGCCCGCCCGGTCGCCCTGCAGCGGATGCAGCCGGTAGCCGGGCCGCGTGCCGACATCCTCCGGGCGCTGTGCTCCGTCGAGCACCGTCAGGATGCGGCGCAGCCGGGCGACCAGGACGGTCGGCACCCGCGCTGGCCGATCCTGTTCGGCCAGCGCCCGCAGCCCCTTGTGCCTGATCCGCATCGACCCGTCGTCGCCCGCAACGGCCGCGGGCCGGCATGTCCGACCAGCGCCCTTCACCGCGCCGCGGGCTCGACCGACCCGGTCCCGCCCCACTCAATCCGGCAGGAGCCCGCGCCCCTCCTCGGCGCGGACACTCGGTCCGGGGCATCGACCCGGCTGACGCGTTTGCCGGTCCCGCTCGATGAGCCTGACCGACCCATGATAGCCTGCCGGGGGGGTAGCCGGGAGCCGGCTGGAGCCAGCATGTGCCGGTTTCCGAACCGGGACGGCCTCGGCGGGCGGCGTGGAGCACTGGTCGGCGACCTCGGCCTGAAGCCCGGCGACGATCTCCACGTCGTGGCGGCCACGTCGACCCGCAATGGGGTCGTGATGGAAGAGCGCCGCGGGAAGGCGGTCGCCCGCATGCAAGGCCGCGCGCTACGGTTTCCGGCGGGCTGTGCCTTCGAGGTTGACGAAGCCGATGCCCGACGAGCAGCCGCGCTATTCTGACAACCCTCGGCGGGACCGGAAACCCCGGGTTCCGACGGTCGAGGCGCCGCGGAATGCGCGCCGATCGGAGAGGAGAACGCATGCGAACCGCAGCCCAGTCGCTGATGCTGGCCGCCGCCGTCGCCGCCCACGGGCTGCCGGCTCACGCGCAGGAGGTGCCGTTCACCCCGGTCACCGAGGCGATGCTGCTCGACCCGGACCCCGCCGACTGGATCAACTGGCGGCGCACGCTGGACGGGTGGGGCTACAGCCCCCTCGACCAGATCGACACCGGCAACGCGCACCGGCTGCGGCTCGCGTGGTCGTGGGCGCTGTCGTCCGAGGGGCGGCCCGAGCCGAACCCGCTGGTCTACGACGGCGTGCTCTACGTCGCCAGTCCCCCCGGCATCGTCGAGGCCCTCGACGCCGCCACCGGCGAGCTGCGCTGGCGCTACCGGCACGAGCACGAGACCGATCTCACGGGCATCGTCACCACCCGGAACCTCGCCATCTACGACGACAAGGTCTACCTGACGACCGTCGACGCGCGCATCGTCGCCCTCGACGCGCGCACCGGCGACGTGGCGTGGAACGTCGCCGGCGCCGACCACCGGCTCGGGTTCCGCTACACGGCGGGGCCCATCGTCGTCCGGGGGAACGTGGTCGCGAGCACCAACGGCTGCGAGTGGTACCACGAGGCCAAGGAGATGCCCTGCTTCATCTCCGCGCGCGACGCGCAGACCGGCGACGAGGTGTGGCGCACGTCGACGGTGGCGCGCCCCGGCGAGCCCGGGGGCGACACGTGGGGCGACACGCCGCTGATGTTCCGCACCGGCGGCGACAGTTGGACGGCGGGCAGCTTCGACCCCAACACCAACCTCATCTACTGGGCGACGGCCCAGGCGAAGCCGTGGGCGCGGTTCCAGCGGGGACACTCGGGGGACGCGCTGTACACGAACAGCGTGCTCGCGCTCGACCCGGCGAGCGGGAACATCGTCTGGTACAACCAGCTCCTGCCCGGCGAGACCCACGACATGGACGAGACGTTCGAGAACCTCCTCGTCGACCGCGACGGGGGGCGCTCGCTCTTCAAGATGGGCAAGCTCGCCATTCTCTGGGAGCTCGACCGCACGACGGGCCGCTTCCTCGCCGCCCACGATCTCGGCTACCAGACCATCCTCGACGTCCATCCCGAGACCGGCGCTGTCACCTACCGCCCCGGCATGATCCCCGAGGAGGGCGTGGAGCTCGAGTTCTGCCCGAGCATCGCCGGCTTCAAGAGCTGGCGGTCCATGGCCTACCACCCCGACACGCAGGCCTTCTACGTGCCCCTGCTCGTGAGCTGCGAGCGCACCACCTTCGGCCCGGGGCCGGAGCTCGTCGAGGGCGGGGGCGGCGTGGGCCTGTCGCGCCGCGTCCACCTGATGCACCCGGACCGGCCCGACGGGGTCGGCGAGCTCGTGGCGATCGACGTGGACGGCGACGTCCTGTGGCGCCACCGCACCCGCACCGCCATCGACAGCGCGGTGCTCACGACGGGGGGCGGCCTGGTGGTGGCCGGCGACTGGGACCGGAACCTCTACGCGCACGACGCGCGGTCGGGCGACATCCTCTTCCAGACGCGGATGCCGAGCTCGGTGTCGGGGTTCCCCGTCAGCTACGCCGTCGACGGGCGCCAGTACCTGGCGATTCCGGTGGGAACCGATCCCTCGCTGTGGAGCGGCATCTCGGGACAGCTCACGCCCGACAAGCAGCGCCCCGCCGCCGGCGGCCACGGGCTCTTCGTGTTCACGCTGGCCGACGAGGAGCCGTAGTCGACGGAACGCGATGACGAGGATCGACATCGACAGGTAAGGAGCAGACTCATGAGACGACTGATTGGAGCCGGCGTCCTCGCGATGGTCCTGGCCGGCGGCCTCTCCGGCCTCGCCGCCGAGGAGCGGGTGGAGCGCAACGTGGTCTTCGGCATGTACTCCGGGCTCGCGCTGCTGATGGACGTCTACCACCCGGAGCAGCCCAACGGGTACGGCATCGTGTTCATCTCCGGCAGCGGGTGGACGCGCGAGCTCGGCCTCGACGCGACGCCGCTGAAGGAGACCGGGCAGGAGGACATCTACGCGGTCCCGCTCGCCGCGGCCGGCTACACGGTGTTCGCCATCAACCACCGCGCGTCGCCGCGGTTCCGGCATCCCGCCCATCTCGAGGACGCGCAGCGGGCGGTGCGCTTCGTGCGCCACCACGCGGCCGACTACGGCATCGACGCGGAGCGCATCGGGGCGATGGGCGGCTCGTCCGGCGGCCATCTCGTGAGCCTGCTCGGCGTGCTCGACGGGCGCGGCGACGCCGACGACGCGAGCCCCGTGAACCGGGAGAGCGCGAAGGTGCAGGCGGTGGTGGCGCGGGCCGCGCCGACCGACCTGACCCTCGCGGCGGCGGGAAGCAACCACCCGCTGTTCGGGTTCCGCCGGTCCGACCGCGCCGACTCGGTCGAGTACCGGCGCTTCGTCGAGGCGTCGCCGGTGACCCACGTCACGGCCGACGACCCGCCGGTGCTGCTCATCCATGGCGACGCCGACGCGGTCGTGCCCTACCGCAACTCGGAGGTCATGAAGGCCGCGCTGGAAAAGGCCGGGGTTCCCGTCGACCTGCTGCGCGTTCCCGACGCGGGGCACGGACCGACGTTCCCCGGCGCGACGAATCCGCCGGACTACATCGGCGCCATGGTGGCGTGGTTCGACCGCCATCTGCCGCATGACCGGTAGTGGACCCGCTGGCGACCTACCGGCGTCTGCTGGCCGAACGCCGGGAGGCGGCCGCGGCGGGGCGGCGGCAGGCCGACCGGCTGAGCCACGCGCGGCTGATCACCTTCGCGGCGGGGTTGCTGGCCGCCGGCGGCGCCGCGTTCGGCGGCTGGCTGTCCGCGTGGTG
>JAJEEA010000506.1 GCA_022821235.1 Vicinamibacteria bacterium | reverse complement strand
GAGCTTCGAGGGGCTGCAGGAGTCGATCGTCAACCACGGCGGCAACCGGAAGCCCGAGTTCCTGACCTGCCTGCACGAGGAGTCGGCGGTGGGGATGGCCCACGGGTACGCCAAGGTCGCCGGCAAGCCGATGATGGCCCTGCTGCACGGCACCGTCGGCATCCAGCACGCCTCGATGGCGATCTACAACGCCTACTGCGACCGCGTGCCCATCTACCTCGTCGCGGGCCTCGACTACGACGGTCCGGTGGCGGCGCACAACGCGACCGACCTCGCCGCGCTCGTGCGGGAGTTCGTCAAGTGGGACGGCCAGCCCGGCTCCCTGGCGGAGTTCGGGCCGTCGGCGGTGCGGGCGTACCGGGTCGCGACGACGCCGCCGATGGCGCCGGTGCTGCTGGTGGTCGACGCGAAGCTGCAGAAGGACCCCGCCCAGGACGCCCTCGGGCTCCCGCCCATCTCTCCGCCGCGGTTCCCGAGCGCCGACGCCGGATCGGTCCGCGAGATCGCGCGGATGCTGGTCGAGGCGGAGAACCCCCTCGTCACCGCCGGCCTCGCCGCGCGCACGCAGGAGGGCATCGACCTCCTCGTCGAGCTCGCGGAGCTGCTGCAGGCCCCCGTCGACGGCGGCGGCGCCCGCCTCAACTTCCCGTCCCGCCATCCCCTGGCCGGGGCCGGGACCGGCCGGCCCGACCTCGTCCTGAACCTGGAGCCGGCCGGCCGCGGGGGTCCGAGGGTACCGGCGGGTGTCCGCACGATCACCATCAGCTCGGCCGAGTTCCTCGTCAGCCGCAACTTCAGCGTCTACGAGGCGGGCTCGGGAACCGCCGACCTGCTCGTGGCGGCCGACGCGCAGGCCACCCTGCCCGCGCTGATCGAGGAGGTCCGCCGGCTGGTGACGGACGACCGGCGCCGGCTCTTCGAGGAGCGCGGGGCCGCGGTCGCCACCGCCCACGCCGAGCGCCGCCGGCAGGACATCCGGAACGCCCGCCACGGCTGGGACGCCAGCCCCGTCAGCCTCGCCCGCATCGCGGCCGAGCTGTGGCCCCTGATCAGGAACGAGGACTGGTCCTTCTCGTCGCCCCAGGGGTTCATCGGGGGGTGGCCGGGCCGGCTGTGGGACATGAAGCGCACCTACCATGCTCTCGGGTCGCAGGGCGGGGGCGGCATCGGCTACGCCCTGCCCGCCTCGGTCGGGGCCGCGCTCGCCAACCGCGAGCACGGACGCATCACCGTCAACATCAACGGCGACGGCGACCTGAACTACGCGCCGGGGGCGCTGTGGACGGCGGTGCACCACCGGATTCCGCTGCTGACCATCGTGCACAACAACCGGGCCTACCACCAGGAGGTCATGTACCTCCAGCAGCAGAGCGCGGCCCGCAACCGCGGCGTGGACCGCGCCGCCATCGGCACGACGATCACCGATCCGAACATCGACTACGCGAAGCTGGCGGAAGCGTACGGCATGCATGCCGAGGGCCCCATCGAGCACCCGGCCGATCTCGCCCCGGCCCTCCGGCGCGGCGTAGAGCGCGTCAAGGCGGGCGAGCCGGCCCTGATCGACGTGGTGAGCCAGCCGCGGTGAGGAGGTGGGAGATGACGACTGCAACGCCGTGTCGTTCGCGGGCCGCTGCCGCCCTCGTCGGGTTGCTGCTGGCCGCCGTCGCAGTCCCGTTCGGCTTCGGGGCTGGCGCAGCGGCGGCGCAGGACCCCGCGGCGCTGGAGGGCGACGCCGAACGCGGCGCCGCCCTCTTCGAGGACTACACCTGCTACGGCTGCCACGGCTACACCGGCGAGACCGGACGGGGACCGCGGCTGAACCCGCCCCGCCTGCGGCAGGCGCAGTTCATCGGCTATCTGCGGAACCCGCCGAACCCCCGGCAGATGCCGCCGTACCGGCAGGCCGAGGTCTCCGACCAGAAGCTGGCGGACATCTACGCGTTTCTCGAGTCGCTGCCGTCGGCGTCGCCCGACGCCGAGGACATCCCGGTGCTGCGCGAGATCCTGCGGGAGACCCGGTAGGAATTCCAGGCCGGACGTCTCCATGCCGGAAGCCGGGCGCCACACCCCCGCCCGACGACGGCGCCGTCGAGCACCACGACGGCGCCCACCGGCACCACGCCCGCCCGCAGGCCGCGCCTCGGCGAGGGCCTCGCGCATCCACGGGTGCGGCTGACTCGTCGTCCGGCCGATCGGAGCCGGTAGGTACGGAGGTAGGGTGGCCCGGTTGCACCGACCTGGGTCGAGTGGCCAGTCCGGGCCGCCGGCCTCGAGATTCTCGTCAGTCTCGGCCGAACCCGACCCGCCGACGGGTTCCCTGTTTGCGCAGACGCTGCGGCGAATGCCCGCCCGGCGTCTTGCCGACGCGGCCCGCGCCGCGCAGTTCGTTCTCCGCAGCCGCCCGCCAGTTGCGCGAGCCGACCCGTGGCTGAGCCGCCGTCCGACGCCGCCATGCTGTCGGCCTTGGCGGACGCGTCTACGGCAGGGCCAGGGCCACCCATTCGGGGATCTCCCCGCGGGCCCCGACGGCGACGACGATGTACTGGCGCCCCTCGTGCAGGTAGGTCATCGGGCCGCCGGTGGTGCCGGCCGGCAGCTCCGTCTCCCACACCACCGCGCCCGTCGCCTTGTCGTAGGCCCGGAACTTCCGGCCCCAACGCCAGGACTGGTCCTGCTCGGGGTCCGACGGATCGCCCTCGCCGCGCTGGGTGCCGATGATGGCGTCGCTGCCCTCGCCGAGGAACAGCATGCTGCCGGTGACGAGGGGCGCGGGGCGGTTCGGCGTCCCGAGCGGCGGCAGGTCGAGGTGCCGCAGGCGCGGGTGGTTCCGCGGCCCGTCGCCGTTGGGGGCCATCCACGCCAGCTCGCCGCGGTTGAGGTCGAGGGCGGTGATGCGCCCGTAGGGCGGCTTGGTGATGGGGAGCCCGTGGGGCCGGGGCGTCGGCACCCGCAGCTCGTCTCCCCGCGGCGTCGCCCAGGCCAGGGTGGCATCCTCGTCGGTGGTCGGGGCGACGCTCCAGACCGTCGGCATGGTGTGGGACACCGCGTAGTAGATGCCGGTCTCGGGATCGAACGCCCCGGTGTGCCAGTTGCCGGCGCCCCAGCCGCCGGGTGCGGCCAACGTGCCCACCTTGCCGTCGGGCGCCCCCGTCCGCGGCCACGGCGGCGTGAACAGGGGCCCGAGCACGAGGGACTCGACCGCCTCGAGGGCGGCCGCGCGCAGCTCGGGGGTGAAGTCGATCAGGTCGTCCTCGGTGACGCCCTGCCGGTCGAACGGGGGCGGCTTCGTGGGAAACGGCTGCGTCGGCGAGGTGCGCTCGCCCGGCACGATCGACTGCGGCACCGGGCGCTCCTCGATGGGCCACACCGGCTCGCCGGTCTCGCGGTCGAACACGTAGAGGAACGCGGTCTTGCTGGGCTGCATCACCGCCCGGATGCGCCGGCCGTCGACGATGATGTCGCCGAGGGTCGGCGGCCCCACCGTGTCGTACTCCCACACGTCGTGGTGCACCATCTGGAAGTGCCACACCCGCTCGCCGGTGGCGGCGTCGAGGGCGACGAGGCTGTCCGAGAAGAGGTTGTCGCCCGGCCGGTGCCCGCCGTAGACCATCCCCGTGGGCGCCGACAGGGGCACGTACACGTGCCCCAGCGCCTCGTCGGCGGCGAGGCAGCACCACGACCCGAGGTCGCCCGAATAGGCCGCGGCGCCCCCCCAGGTGTCGGCCCCGAACTCTCCGTCCCGGGGGACGACGTGGAACGTCCAGAGCAGCTCGCCGGTGCGGACGTCGAAGCCGCGGACGTCCTCGGGCGCCGCCTCGCGGACGATGCCGCCGTCGCCGGCCCCGCCGGTGATGCCGGCCACGACCACGACGTCGCCGACCACGATCGGCCCCGCCGACCAGTCGAAGTCGCCGGCGAGCGGATGGTCCCACCGCAGATCGACCCGGCCCTGGTCGGCGAGCCCGAACGCCGGCGCGGGCCGGCCGGTCCGCGCGTCGAGCGAGTACAGGTACCCGCCCCGCACGAACAGCAGCCGCCGGACCGAGCCGTCGCTCCACCAGGCCGCCCCCCGCGTGCTGCGGCCGGCGACCTCCTCGAGGGTCGCCGCGAACGGCGCCTGCCGCCAGACCGTCTCGCCGGTAGCCGGATCGAAGGCCTCGATCAGCCCGACCGCGTTGGGGGCGTAGAGCACGCCGTCGATCATGACCGGCGTCGACCGCAGGTAGGCGTTGACCCCCAGGTCCGGAAACGCCTCCTGCACGGCGGGGTCGAGGCCCGGCCGGCGCCACACGATCTCCAGGTCGCCGACGTTGTCGCGGTCGATCCGATCGAGCGGCGAGTAGCGCGTGAACGCCTCGTCGCCGCCGAAGTAGCGCCACTCGCCGGGCGGCTGGGCCACGGCCGACGCGGCCGACGCCATAACCGCCAATAACGTCAGAACAGGGTTCCGCATCGTCACACATCCTCTCGTCGTCGGCAGCCGGTCGACCGCCGCATGCCGGTTCGCCGACGCGGACGCGCCGCCCCTGCGGGCCGGTCCTCACGTCGGGACGCGCCGGCGGCATCGTATACCGTCGAGAGGGCCCGCACCATCTCGCGCCGTCGCGCGCCTCCCGGGGCGGCCACGCAGGGCACCGGGGCCGACCGGACACGCGCGGACCGGCGTTCACGCCGTGAGGCCGCGCCGCCTCTACCGTCGAGACGGTCCGCGCCATCTCGCGCCGTCGCGCGCCTCTCGGGGCGACCACGCAGGGCCCCGGAGCCGACCGGCCACGCGGCGCGGACCGGCCACGCGGCGCGTGGCCGCGCCGCCTCCCGCCGGGAGGCGGCGACTCCCCCGAGAGGTCGGTCTCTCGGCAGCCGGCGCCGCCGGACACCGTTCGCCGCGCCGTCCAACCGGCCGCGGAGACCCATCGGGCTTCCCCGCGTCCGGCTGTCCGGCGGCCCCGACGGAACGATGAGGAGCGACCGGCGCCGGTTCGCGCGCCGCTGCGGCTATCATGTTGCCGACATGACCCGCAGACGGTTCGAGCGGCTCGTCGAGCGCGCGAGACGCGGCGTGGAACGCGCGGTGCGCGACTATCCGCCCCGGTTCCGCCGCGAGATGGACAACGTCGCGCTCGTCGTCGAGGACGAGCCGGAGCCGGAGCGGCTCGCCGAGATGGAGATCGAGCCGCCGGACACGCTGTACGGCCTCTACGAGGGCATCCCCCTGCCGGAGCGGGAGTGGACCCACGGCAACGTGCTGCCCGACGTCATCACCATCTACCAGCGGCCGATCCTGGAGGACTGCGAGGACGAAGACGAGGTCGTCAAGGCCATCGGCGAGACCGTGATCCACGAGTTCGGCCACTACTTCGGGCTGGACGAGGACCAGATCGACGAGATCGAGGCCCTCTGGCGGGGCGAGACCGACGCCGACGCCCCCGCGCCGCGTCGCAGCGCCGCGGCGGGGCCGGCCGCGCGTCAATCGGACTCGAAGGGCGCGTCGGGGCTCCGCCGACTGCTGGCGGCTTGCATTCGCGTTCTCCGGCGCGTAAGCTGACGAGTCGAATACGTTTGTCGCGCCGCCCGTTCGACGGAATGCGCCGCGCCATTTCGGCCGAGGCCGCCGGTGGTTTGTGGATGGCTCCGGCGGGTTGGCGCAATACCCGGAGCGACAGGGTCGACACGCCGGCAGCCGCGGCGTCCACCCGCAGGAGAACCAGAGATGAGAACGAGATGCGTCGCGGGGTTGTTCATATTCGCGTTGGCCCTGGCCCTCGGCGCGCCGGTGCTGGCGCAGTCGGACGAGCCGACCATGCCGATGCGCCGGCCGCACGGCGACCCGGACATCTCCGGGATCTTCACCTTCCGGACGCTGACGCCGCTGCAGCGTCCCCAGCAGTTCGCCGACCAGGAGACCCTGGACCCGGAGACCGCCGCCGCGTTCGAGGCGTCGGAGCGCACCCGCCAGAACCGCGACCTCTTCGACCCCATCGCGGGCGCGCGCAGCGCCGGATACGCGCCGCGCTCGGAGGGCGGGGTGCTGTCGTACAACGAGTTCTGGTACGAGCGGGGCGTCGACCTCACCGACGACAAGCGCACCTCGCTGATCATCGATCCGCCGGACGGACGGCTGCCGCCCCGGACCCCGGAAGCCATCGAGGCAGGGCGTGAGCGCGCGGCCTACCGCCGCGAGCACATGTACGACTCGTACGAGAACCGCAGCCTGATGGACCGCTGCATCATGGGCTTCAACGCCGGGCCGCCGATGTCGTCGAGCGCGTACAACAACAACGTGATGATCTTCCAGACCGAGGACCACGTCGTCATCCTCAACGAGATGGTGCACAACGCCCGCATCATCCCCATCGACGACGTCGCCAAGCCGCCGTTCAAGCAGTTCTCCGGGGTGTCGCGCGGCCACTGGGAGGGCGAGACGTTCGTCGTCGAGACCACCCAGTTCCGCGGGGGCGAGAGCCGCGGCACGAGCCCCAACAAGCACCTCATCGAGAAGTTCACGCGGATCAACCCCGACCGGGTGGCCTACGAGTACACCGTCACCGACCCGACGGTCTACACCGCGCCGCACACGGTGCTGATGCCGTTCCGCCGCACCGACGGCCCGCTCTTCGAGTACGCGTGCCACGAAGGCAACATCGGCCTCTACGGCATCCTCGCCGGCGCCCGCGAGCTCGAGCGCCAGGGCCGCGAGCTGCGGCCGTAGCCGCCCGCGGGAAGAGCACGGCGGCCTGTCGCCGCGGCCTCCCCGCGCCGTCACCGGACCGGTTGGATGAACGGGCCGGCATCGCACGAAACGGGCGGTGCCGGCCCGTCGTCCAAGGGGCCTTGGCCGTATCCCGGCTCGGACCTCCGGCCGATTCGTCGGGCGGGCTGAGCGTTCGTGGCGAAGACCGTGGGTCGTGCATCCGACGAACGCCCGCAGGGTCTGACGAGAGGGCGCCGCACGAAGCGGCGATCGTCGAGATCGCGCGTTGCATCCGACGGACGCCGGCGAGGGTCTGACGAGAGGGCTTGTCGGCCCGGAGGAGCCGCAGGGGCGGCGATTGCCGGGCCGGCGCCTCGGGAACGCGGGTGATCACAGCCGCCATGACGGCGGCATGAACGGGAGACAGCACATGCATCCAGTGAAGCTCACGAAGTCATGGCCCGCCGCCGGTTCGCTGCTCGCGGTGCTGCTGACCGCGGCCTGCGGCGGCGAGGCGCCGGCGCCGGAGGCCACCGGCGTCACCGCCTACGAGGGGGTGCGGGTCATCGTCGGCAACGGCGACGTCATCGAGACGGGCACGCTCGTCGTCGACCGGGACCGGCTGACGGCGGTAGGCGACAGCGCCTCGGTCGAGGTGCCCGAGGGCGCGGCCCGGGTGGATCTGTCGGGGCGCACGGTCATGCCCGCCATCATCGACACCCACGTCCACCTGCGCGCCGAGGACCGCGACACCCTCGTCGAGGACCTGCAGCGCAAGGCCTACTACGGCGTCGCGGCGGTGCTGAGCCTAGGGCGCGGCACCGGCGAGGCGGCGTTCGCGGTGCGCGACGAGATCATCCCCGACGCCGCCCGCTACTTCACCGTCGACCGGGGCATCACCGCGCCCGAGCCCGGCCGCACCGAGGTCCCGTTCTGGATCACGACCGAGGAGGAGGCGCGCGCCGCCGTGCAGGAGCTGTCGACCCTGGGCCTCGACTGGATCAAGATCTGGGTCGACGACCGCGGCGGCCAGTTCGACAAGCTGACGCCCGAGCTGTACGGGGCGGTGATCGACGAGGCGCACCAGAACGGTCTGCGCGTCACCGCCCACGTCTTCACGCTCGAGGACGCCAAGGGGCTGCTCGAGGCCGGCGTCGACGGCTTCGCGCACGGCATCCGCGACATTGACGTCGACGACGAGGTGGTCGAGATGTTCAGGGAGCGCCCCGGCGTCTACCTCGTGCCGAACCTGCCGGGGCCCGGCGTGCCGGTCGACCTGAGCTGGATCGCCGGCACCATCCCCGCCGACCAGCTCGAGCAGATGCAGGCCCAGCAGGTCGACCGGCCCGAGGCCCAGGACGCCTTCGGCATCCAGGCCCGCAACCTCGAGCGGCTGAGCGCCGAGGGGGTCGTCACCATCGCGTTCGGCACCGACGGCGGCGCCGGCTGGAGCCCCCACGCCGAGATGGAGGACATGGTGCGGGCGGGCATGACCGCCGCCGACGTCATCGTCGCCGCGACGCAGAACTCCGCCGCGATGATGCGGCTCGACGACCTCGGCACCCTCGACGCCGGCAAGAGCGCCGACTTCATCGTGCTCGAGGCCAACCCCCTCGACGACATCACGAACACCCGCGGCATCGTGGACGTCTACCTGCGGGGGGAGGCGGTCGACCGAGCCGCGCTCAGCGCCGCCTGGGTCGGCGGGGCGTCGGACTAGGCGCCCCGCTTCGCCGGCTGGCGTCGGCCGCTGCTCGCGCCCGACGCCAGCCGCCGGGCCGACCATTGACGGGGTGGCGTCCACGGTCAGGTCCCGCGCAGTCCGTTCCTGAACGTGTACCCGTTGCGCCACCACGACCTGACCCGCTCGCCAGTTGTCGCCCTCTACCCCGCCCGACGGCCCCGAGGCGACCCGGGCCGCGCGGAACCTCCGGCCCGCCGAAACGCCCGTCTAGAATCCTCGGGCACAACTGACGACCACTGTCGCCCTCTCTTGTCCTGAGGGATACCTGCCCTGCATGAACGGGCCGCGCCGCGCAAGGTCATGAGCCGCTCGCTCCAGATCTCCCACGTAGTATCCTTGCGAGGCCAAAGCGGACGCCGCCCAGCAGTCCGCTTCCAGTTCTTGAGCCCTGGTCGCCCAGAAGTCCGTGTTTCTCCACCACATGCCTTGTGGCGTAACGTGCCCCCGCATGTGATGGCCGCATTCGTGAGCTATCGCAAAGACCCTCGACATGGTCCAATTGGCCATGACTCCCGGATCAACGTAGATCACCGGCCGGCCGAATCCATCGCGCGTGGCAACTGCGTCTTGTGGAGTTCTCGCCACCAAGACCGGCACACCGCAGAACTCGGCATATCCGGCGAACATGCCCTGAGCCTTGCCCGTCCCCGGAGCGCCAAGTAGCGCCGCACCCGAGAACACGACGCCAACGAGAGTCGCTAGTCTCATTTGTGTGACCTCCAAGTTGCGCGGGATGACGAATGCGGCCCGTTCGTCGGGTTGGCTTCTCACTTCACGCGCATGCCGTCTGGACGGACCAACCAGCGGTTCACGTGATCGACACTCAACGTGATGACCGTGAGCTCAAGGGGAACCCGCTCGGCGCCTCGCCCGCCGAGATTCGTCCAACGGGGCCAGTGCCGCCACGGCATTCCATGTTGTGGAGGGTCACGTCTGGTCTCCTCGTCGGTTCGCGCGGGCCGAACGTCCCCGCCCGCCGCGACGAAATCCGCCGACAATTTCAACTCAGGCGAAATGTGCCCGAGACGTTGCATGCCTGAGATCCGATGTACGCGTCGAATGTACCCCGCGTCTGGCCGGTGAACGTGAGCGTGAATCTGTCAGACGACCCGTCCTGCCACGAGATGTCGAGGGTCGCGGTGGTTCCGCCGGTGCGCGAATACAGCGGCACGGCCGTGAAGGTCGCCGAGCCCGCCCTTGCAGCCATGAGGCCGCCGCTGAACACGAACGACACAGGCACCAGTCCACACCCTTGGAAGGTCAGGTCGAGCGTCCGCCCGTCGATCGTCGACGGCGCGAAGTCTTCCTGAGGAGTCGGAGGAGTCGGAGCGGTGATCGAGCGCAGCGTTTCGTTCAACTCTTCACAGCTCGTCGAGAGGGCCGTCAACAGCGCGAGCACAAGAATATGAGTTCTCATTTCAAAACCCCGCTCAATGGAGTCGCAGTGACCGGTGACCTGACGGGTCGAGCAAGCAGTCTTCGCAGTGGCGGCCGTTGGCCGTCGTCGCCGCCGCTCGACGGCGTTTGCCCAGAGGCAGCGGCCCTCACCCCAGCGGCGGCCTGCTCGCTGACCACGTTGTGCGCCAACCGGCGGAACCGTTGCCGCTTACAGGTTGGAAACGTCGAGAACCGCCGAACCGAACATGCTCGTTCGGCCGCGGCGCCGCTCGTCGCAGAATGCGCGGCGCTGCGGGGCGCGAGGACACAGCCCAGCTCCGCGCGTTGCTCGGCTGTGGCCGTGGGCGTAGCCGCCGTCATGCAGGGATGCGGAGGATTGGCTCCCGGATCGACTCAAGCCTGAACGCTACCGCCCAGGTGCGGGGTGGAGTCGGCGCGGCCGCGGTGGGGCCGTGTCGCCGCCGGAGAACACGTCGGCGGCGTCAGGTGAGGGGTCGGCACTGTCGTGACCACCACCGCCGCGCGGGCGACCCGGTGCTCATCGCCGAGCCGCGCCGCCGACAAAGAGCGTCTCGATGAGGATGTCCACGACGAGCGAGGCGACCCCGATCACGGTCGCCCCGTCAGCAGTTCCGCGCGTTTCGGTTCCTCGCCGAGTGCCCGTGGCTCACATTCGCCGGCGGCGGGTTGGGCGGACGATTGACATCCCATGCATCCAATCGCCGCACGCCCGGATGTCGTGCGGATCGGAGGCTCCGGAGTGCCAAGACGCGGCTCGGCGGTCAACAGGCTGAAGCCCCGGGCTGAGCTTCGCTATCGGCCGGCTTGGCGGAGTCGGACGAACGCGGTCATTCTCAGGGGCAATAGACCCACGCGATTCGACGCTTCGCCGGGTCGTTGCAGTGCGCCTTGACATGCGTCATCGCTCTTTCAAGGTGACGTTGCTCCACCCACTCGGAGAAGTCGGCATACGCGTGAAAGGCCGCCAAGGCGCCCGCGTAGAATCCGACGCGCCTGACCCGTTCACCGTCTGCAGCCCAACGTTCGGCCCCATCGTCACCACCGAGACGGTTCTCGAACGACTGCAGCATCGCCTGCTTCAAGCCGTGGAACGCGTCGCGCCGAATCAACAAGTCTGATTGATGACCTCCGTGAAACGAATGCACTCCATGGATGAACGACGCCTCGCATTGAACGAGGGCCCTTTCCACTACGTCGGTTGCGTCGCCTGCGGTCGCCATCATCGACTCCTCCCTGGAAAAGCAAGGTGCTCGCGCCGGCGCTGTGCGTCGCACCGTGAGCCATCTGCCGGCTATGGAATCAAAACGTCGGGAATCACCGAACCGAACATGTCGGTTCAGAGGCGGCGCAACGCGTCGGCGAATGTCTGGGCGCTTGCAGGACGCGCTGACGCGGCGGCGGTCAGGATCGAGGCTACGAACGAGTGCGCGCGCCGTCTTGCCGCCTCGACACCGGCAGGGAGCGGCCGGAGAATCCGCTGACGGCGAATCCGGTCCGCCAGCTCCTCCGCGCTGTGGCCGGCGAAGGGCCGCGAACCGGTGAGCATCTCGAAGAGCACCACGCACAACGCCCAGACGTCGTCCCCGCCCCCGGCCGGGGCTCCGCGCAGCACCTCTGGCGACAGGTATGACAGGGTGCCGCCGGCCGCAGGCCGATCACCCTCGTCCACGGGACGGGTCAGACCGAAGTCGAGCAGCTTCACGGCCCCGTTCGACGCGAATCCAATGTTGCTCGGCTTTACGTCGCCGTGCACGTATCCGGCGTCGTGCAGCGCTGCAAGCGCCTCCGCCACGGTGGTGGCGACGCCCACCGCCTGCCCGGTGGGCACGGGCCCTTGCTCGAGCCGGGTCACGAGCGTGCCGCCGGCCAGGTACTCCACGACGAGCAGGGGGCGGCCGCGCCAGGTCTCGACGCCGTGAATCTGGGCGATGGCCGGATGCGCCATCGCGGCCATGGCGCGGCCCTCCTGCCGCAGCCGCACCAATCCCTCGACGGCCGCGGAAGGCAGCGTCTTGACGGCGACGTGGCGATGGAGAGCAGCGTCCTGCGCAAGATAGACGACGCCCATCCCGCCGGCTCCCAGGCGGCGCTCCAGGCGGAACTTGCCGGCCAGCACCGAGGGAGCCAGGGCCGGGGCGTATTCCGCGCCGCAACCGCACGCCGCGCCCTGCCGGCCGCTCCCTTCCCCCGGTTCCCCCGCCGCGACGACTCCGCACAGCGGACATTCTCGCGCGGGGGGGGCGTCCAGTTCGGATCGGGAGGGCAGCGCCGATCGCAAGCGGGCCATCGCCAGACCCGCGGTCACCCCCAGGGTGCGGAGGAACCCGAGCGCGATGGGATTGAACCGTCGATCGTCGAACCGCCGGCCGACCACCAGGACGCCGTCGAGCTCGGTTCCGGGACCGGGGACCGGAGCCACGGCTGCCGCCTCCGCGGCGACGAGCCACCCTGCGTCGGAGGCCGGCAACAGACGGAAGACGGCGGCCGGGTCGTCCGGATCGACGAGGATTGGCTCGCGGACCGACTCCAGCATGAACGCGACCGCCGAGGTGCGGGGCAGGGGAGGCAGGGGCGGCGCGGCGGCGGTGGGGACCGTGCCGAGGCCGGTGTAGACGTCGGCGGCGTCATCGAGGGTCATCAACGTCGCCCGCGCGCCGCAGCCGCGGCGTATCGTCTCGGCGACTACTTCGGCCACTCGCGACACGGAGGCAGCCTGCATCAGCTCCGATCCCGCTGCACCCAGGAGACGTCCGTGGTCCTCGGCCTCCGGGAATACCCAGGCATCCAGACGCACGAGCAGGCGACGACGAAAGACCGCCACCAACGCCGCCACGCCGAGGGCCGCAACGCTCAGCCGAGCCGCCGAGGTGGCCATGACCGCTTCGACCGTGCGATCGGGCTGGCCGAAGAACGCCCATACGAGGGCTGCCACCGGTGCGGCTGTCGCCGCAGCAAGCAGGCGCCGCGTGAGCAAGCGCCGGTACGATGCGCGCACCACCGTCCGTACGTCGAGCGCACGCCGGGCAAGCACCGCCCAGGTGATCGAGAACGGCATCGAGAGGAGGAACGTGTACACGACGACGGCGAGGAAGGCCCGCTGGTCATCGCCGAACCGGCGCGCGGCAGGCCAAAGCGTCTCGATGATGATGTCCAGGACCAGTGGGGTGACGCCTGTCACGATTCCCCCGATCAGCAGCCGCGCGCGCATCGATTCCTCGCCGTGCGCATCGCGTTCACGCCAGGCCACTGCCGCCAGGGCCGGCAGGGCGAGAAGCGCGAGCAACATCCAGTAGATGGGGATGTCGGCCCCACGGCTGAGCAACGGCAGCCGTTCGAGCACCGGAGGCAGGTTGGCGATGCAGAGCCCGGCCCCTACCGTGGCGCTGAGCGGAACCGCAAGGCGCGCCAGGTCATCGAGCCGGGTGCGTCGAGCCGCCCGAGGGAATTCCCGAGCGAACGCCCACAGCAGCGCTGCCAGGAACGCTTCGGGAAGAATCCACTCGATGCCGGTGAACGACGCCCAGAACGAGGACGCGACCACGAGGAAGACCGCGCCCATCAGCCGCGCCCGATGATCGCGACGCCCCCCGATCAGCAGCAGGACCGCGCAGAGCAGGAAACTGACGAGCGACAGCGTGCGCGGCACCGCGAACGGTTCGCCCATCGCCCGGTCCCAGGACCACGCGATCGTGACCAGGGCAGCCGCGACGTGCAGCGCCGCCACCGCCACCAACGTTCCGAACGCGAGCCGTACGAAAGCGGTGCCGACGGGGTCACCGGCGGTGGCGCGGGCTCGGTCCCGACTCCCCGGCCCGGCGCCGGCGAACATCCGTGACAGCGCGCGCAGGTTGTCGAGCACCCGGCGCTGATCGAACCGCGCCGCGCGGCGCGCACGGTCCCAGTCCACGCCTTCGCTCGACGCCACGGCGTCCGCGACGTCGAGCAGGACGCGGTCATCAGCCATTGGGCTTCCCGCGGCTTGGCGCGTCGTCATCGCCCATCTCGCTCGCGAGCCGCACCAGCGCCCGCTTGAGCGCCATCCGCGCCGCGTCCGGGCTGGCCCTGCCGTCTATGTGCGCGAGCTGCGTGAAGGAATAGCCCAGCTCCGCGCGCCCGACGATCAGTCGCCGCTCACGCGGCGTCAGGCGCTTCAGCGCCGACAGATAACGCGACCAGGTCTGCTCGTCGATGGCGTGATCGAGTGGGGATCGCTCGCCGCCCGGCAGTTGGATGTCGGCATCCAGGTTGTGCACGGCCGGACGTCGCGCGACCCGCCGCAGCTCGTCCCGAATGCGGTTCTCGACGGCCTGCCGGAGGTAGGCCCGAAGCGCGCCCTCCCCCTTGGGCTCGAAGGCGGTGATCCGGGTGAAGGCGTGGAGCAGCGTGTCCTGGACGAGGTCGCTGGTATCGACGACGCCGCGCGCCCATCGCGGCAGCCGTCCTCGAGTCCAACGGCGCAGACGGGGCAGGAAGCGTGCGAAGAGTTCGTCGACCGCCGAACGATCGCCCCGGACCGCTCGCTCCAGAAGGCGGGCCGATGACGGCGGCTGGCAAGAGTCGAGCTTCGAGGGATCGTTGCTAGCCAACGCTTGTTCGAGGTAGACCCAACGTCGTTTCAACTGCAGCGGGAACCCACCGGTCGCGGCTGCGTGAGCGGCCAGGGCCGCCGGAGGTTTCCTGGCGGCGGGGCCGGTGCCCCCGGGACCGTGACGAGGACACCGGCTCCCGCCAGCACGACCGTGAGAACCTCGACGTTCATGTTCTCGGCCTACCTCAAGGGACCGTCGAGGTGCCCCGCATTTGCCCCGATGCCGGACGCGGGGTCCGACGCGCTCGTGGCCGGCCGCCGGGTGCGGCCGGCCATGGGTACCCCGTCAGGGCTCAGTAGGCGTCGTAGCCTTCCGTCAGCTCGATGTAGGTGCCCGCCGGGTCGGTGAGGAAGGCGATCTTCAACTGGATGCTGTCGATCTCGCGGTACTCGACGTCGAACTCGATCCCCTTCGCCTTCAACTGCTCGCAGAACGCCTCGAGATCGTCCACCTCGAAGCCGATGTGGTCGAGGGCGCGCCCCCGCGTGCCGGCCGGCTCGTCGACGCTGCCGGCCCCGAAGCTCATGTTCATGCCGGGCACGTCGGTCGTCGTCTGAATGCGGCCGCGCGGCCGGATGCGCAGGCCGAAGACCTCCGAGTACCAGTCGAGCAGCTCCTCGTACTGCGGCGTGAAGAAGTGGATGTGGTAGCCGGCGATGGGGACGTGCAGCGACGGGTCCTCCTGCAGCTCGACCCAGACGCCGTCCGGGGCCATGACGTAGGCGTTCGGCATCCCCTCCGAGCCGATGAACTCGGGGCCGACCTCCATGCCGGCGGCGCGCCACCGCTGGACGAACTCGGTGGTGTTGCGCACCTTGAACCCGAAGTGGTCGAGCACCGAGCCCTGCATGGGGCCGGTCGGCTCGCGCTCGGTCAGCGCGATCAGGAAGTTGGGCAGCCGGACGGCGGTCAGCGGGCCCCTCTCGACGACCTCGCCGCCGAACCACTCGACCCACAGCTTCTTGTGGACCTCGATGTCGCTGACGTTCAGGTGCACGTGCCCGTAGGTGATCCCGGCCTCGTTGGGCACGGCGAGCTGGGCCTGGGCCGGCGCGACGAGGGCCAGCACGGCGACGACGGTCATCAGCCACTTCATTCTGAGTTCCTCCTCAGCGGCATCGGCCGCTGTCCCGGGTCTCGTGGTTCGGTCGCGGCGTCACCGGTGCCGGGGTCGGCCGGTCCGCCGGTCGTCCCCTTGCGGCCACGCTTGCCGCCCGTCCGACCCTCGAAGCGTCGGCGCCTCCCTGCAGAAGGTCGGCGCGGTCAACGCGCCGCGGACGCCTGACGGCGCGTCGGTCTGGAATTGTAGTGCATCGCCGCCGCTCGGTCGCCCGACGCCGGGCGACCGCTCAGGCGACCCGGCCGTCGTCCGCGTCGGCCCCCGGCGCGGCGTCGTGATGCTATCGTAGGCGGCATGATGAATCGACTGCACCGGATCGTTGTTTCGGGCGTGCTCGTGTCGCTCGCGCTGGCCGCCGGCGCCGCGGGCCCCGGGCAGGCGCAGCCGGCCCCGGCCGGTGAGGACGTCCCGCAGTTCCGCATCGACCCGTTCTGGGCGCGCGAGCTGCCCGACAACTGGATGCTCGGGCAGGTCTCGGGCATCGACGTCGACGCCGACGACCACGTCTGGGTCCTGCACCGGCCGCGGACCCTCGACGCCCGGCAGCGCGGCGAGGAGGGCATGTGCTGCGTGCCGGCGCCGCCGGTCATCGAGCTCGACCCCGACGGCAACGTTCTGCGGTCGTGGGGCGGGCCCGGCGACGGCTACGAGTGGCCCGAGAGCGAGCACGGCATCCATATCGACCACCAGGGTCACGTCTGGGTCGGCGGCAACGCGGCCGGCGACGCCCACGTCCTGAAGTTCACCAAGGACGGCGAGTTCCTGCTGCAGATCGGCCGGGCCGGCCGGAGCGGCGGCAGCAACGACACCGCCAACCTGGGGCGCCCCGCCGGCATCCGCGTGGACCCCGAGACCAACGAGGTCTACGTCGCCGACGGCTACGGCAACCGTCGCGTCATCGTGTTCGACGCCGACACCGGCGAGTACCGACGGCACTGGGGCGCCTACGGCGAGCGCCCCGACGACAGCCCGCTGCCGGCCTACGACCCCGACGCCGAGCCCGTCCGCCACTACCGCAGCCCCGTGCACGACGTCGGCATCGCCCACGACGGGCTCGTCTACGTCGCCGACCGCACGAACAACCGCCTGCAGGTCTTCGACAAGCAGGGCACGTTCATCCGCGAGGCGTTCGTGCGCCCGGCGACGCTCGGCAGCGGCTCGGTCTCGGGCGTCACCCTGTCGGAGGACCCCGAGCAGCGGTGGCTGTACGTCCCGGACGGGACCAACAACGTCATCTGGATTCTCGACCGCGAGACCCTCGAGGTGCGCGGCCGCTTCGGCCGCCTCGGCAAGATGGCCGGCCAGTTCTACCGGCTGCACAACCTCGCCGTCGACTCGCGGGGCAACCTCTACACCACCGAGGTCAACGTCGGCCAGCGCGTGCAGAAGTTCGACCGCCTCGGCGGGTGAACCGCTGACTCGAGATCCCGGAAGGAGACGGCGGACTAGAACGGCGCGATTCCCCATGCCGGAGATCTCGCGGTTCTTTGGAATCATCATCAGGATGTTTGCCGAACCTGACGCACCGCACCACCGGGCGCACTTTCACGCCTACTATCAGGACGCCGCCGCCGTCTTTGCCATCGAACCCGTCGAGTTGATCGGCGGGCATCTTCCGAGAACGCAGCGGCGGCTGGTTGAAGCGTGGGCCGAGATTCACCAGGCGGAGCTCGCCACAGACTGGAAACGGTTACAGGCCGGGCAGCCGCCGTTGAAGATTGAACCGCTACAGTAGCCGGAGCGGCATGCAGCATTCCATTCACCGCGTTACTGCGTTCGAGATCATCGAGCCGTTCGTGCTCGACGTCCGGTTCGACGACGGAACGCAACAGCGGATCGATTTCCGCTCCCTGTTGCGCGGCGAGCTGTACGGCCCTCTCCGCGACGCCGAAGTGTTCGAACGAGTCGAGATCGACCCCGAGGCACACACCCTCGTATGGCCGAACGGCGCGGATTTCGATCCGACGATTCTCCACGATTGGCCCGATGCCGGGCCACGGATGGTCGAACTGGCCCGGCGGTGGGCAGATCCGCAGGGGCCCGGTGCGCTCAGCCCCGGATGACGCGGGGCAGCAGCATGTGGTGGCGGGGGCAGATGGAGACGGGGTTCTGGTAGGCGGCGGCGGTGAACGCCTGCAGGTAGCCCCGCAGGTCGGCGAGGGCCACGACCTCGTCGACGAAGCCGTGGCGGGCGCAGTAGGCGGGCCTTGACGTCTCGTGGTAGCGGTCGACCAGCGCGTTCATGCGGTCGATGACCGGGTCGAGCGGGCGCCGGGCCGCGTGCTCCTTGGCGGCGCGGCGGGCGTAGGTGGCGACGGCTGCGGTCTCGCCGTGCATGACCTCGATCTCGGTGGCGGGGGTGCCGAGGGTGAACGCGTTGTGGCGGTTGGCGGTGGGGCCGCCCATGACGTAGTGGGCGGCCGCCGTCCCCTTCCTCAGCACCACCAGCATCATCGGCACGTCGGTCTGCTGGATCGAGTAGATGAGGGCCTGTCCGAGGCCGAGCACCTCGGCCTTCTCGGCCCGCTCGCCGACGTCGATGCCCGACGTGTCCTGGAACCACACGACGGGCAGGCGATCGCGGCCGCACAGGGTGACGAACTCGTTCATCTTGACGAGCCCCTGCCGGTAGAGCTTGCCCCCCATGCCCGGGTAGTCGCCGTA
Source organism: Vicinamibacteria bacterium (assembly GCA_022821235.1). GTDB lineage: Bacteria > Acidobacteriota > Vicinamibacteria > Vicinamibacterales > UBA8438 > JAJEEA01. Next base: position 11,621 of record JAJEEA010000506.1, on the reverse strand, counting down.
GTCGGGATAGCCCTTCCCCAGGTAGCCCTGCCGGTTGCCGATGCAGCCGACGAGGCGGCCGTCGACCTTGCAGACCCCGGTGAACACCTCGGGGCCGTAGTCGGGCCGGAACTCCAGGCGCTCGCTGCCGTCGACGAGCCGGGCCAGGACCTCGTCGAAGTCGTAGACCTCCTTCTGGTTCGCCGGCAGCAGGTGATACAGGTCGTCGACGGGGAACGCGGGGGCCTTCGGTTCGGCCGCCCGGAAGAACTCGGGCCCGTAGGCGGGCATCGCCCGCATGTACTCCTTCAGCCCGTCGAGGACGCCGGTCTCCTCGTCGTAGACCCGCGCGAAGAACCCGGTGGCCTCGTGGTGGGTCGCGACATCCCCGGGGGGGCGCGCCGTGAACTCGCGGGTCCGCGCGATCAGCTCCTCGACCATGGCGGCGTCGAACCCGCCCCTGGGGGCCATGCCCGAGACGATGCCGACCCCGCCGACCGCCATGTTGGCGTCCTTGTGCGCGAGCAGAATCGTCGGGCTGACCGACTGGTATCCCCCGCCCGCCGGGTTCGTCCCGTAGATGCCGGCCAGCACCGGAATGCCCGCCTGCTCGAGCTCGGCGTGGCGGAAGAACGGCGTCCCCGCCCCCCGCCGGTTCGCGTAGAACTTCTCCTGCTCGGGCAGCTTCGCCCCGCTGCAGTGGACGAGCCAGACGAGAGGCACGTTGAGCCGGCGCGCGAGGTCGGTCGCCCGCAGGATGTTCTCGGACTGGCCGGGCAGCCACGCCCCCGCCATGACCTTGTTATCGAAGCCGATGACCACCGCCCAGCGGCCCTCGATGCGCCCGAGGCCGTCGACGACGTTGGTGACGCCTTCCTCGTTCTCGGCGGGGTTGTAGAGGGTGTGCAGCGGGCGCCACGTGCCGGGATCCAGCAGGTACTCGAGCCGCTGGTACACGGTCATCCAGCCCCGCTGGTTGATCTTCTCGGTGGGGAACCCGGCCTCTTCGGCCGCGCGAGCCGCCGCCGCGATCTCCGCTTCCGCTGCGCGCAACGCCTCCGCGCTCGCCGCGGCCCGCTTCACCCGGCCCGGCTTCAGGGCCTTGCCGAAACGGTCCATCGTCTCGAAATAGGGCTTCACTGCACGATCCTCGATACCCGCGGGCGGCCGCAACGGCCCCCCCGCGTCAGGCGCCGGGTTCCACCGAAATGTCCGACCTCGAACGAACGCCGGACCAGTGGATCGACCTGGAAGCAGGTGGACCGCCGGACCGGTGCCGCACGCGCACGAACGACCGCAACGCGGACGACTGTCTCCAACATGGTCGACCATCCACCTGCCCGACCGCGTTCGAGCGGCGGCGAGGCCGGCCTGGACCCGCCATCCATTCCGGGAGTCTCCCCCACTCCGGATGACGCACTCGCCGGTCGCGGCCGCGCCGCTCAACGGTTCGGCGCGTGGCCGCAGGCGATGCCCGAGATGATGAGCTTCTGCACGTTCGAGGTGCCCTCGACGACCTGCAGCGACTTGGCGTCGCGGTAGAGCCGCTCGGCCGGGTACTCCGTCGAGTAGCCGTACGAGCCGTAGATCTTCATGCACTCGTTGGCCGCGTGCACCGCCGCCTCGCTCGCCTGCAGCTTGGCCAGCGACGTCTCGTACTGGTTCGGCCGGCCGTTGTCCTTGAGCCACGCGGCCCGGTAGACGAGCATCCGGGCCGACTCGTGCTCGAGCGCCATCTCGGCAATCTGCGCCTGCACCATCTGGTGGTGCGAGATGGGCTTGCCGAACTGGGTGCGCTCGTTCGCGTAGCCCACGGCGGCGTCGAGGGCGGCGCCGGCGACCCCGAGGGCGCCCGCCGCGCAACCCAGCCGGGTGTTGTTGAGCTGCCACATGCAGATCTTGAACCCGTCGCCGGGCTCGCCGAGCAGGGCGTCCTTCGGCAGCTTCGTGCCGTGGAACGCCATCTCGCCGGTCGGCGCGCAGTGGAGGCCGAGCTTGGTCTCGATGTCCGTCGCCACGAAGTTCTCCACCTTCTTCGGCTCGAGGATGAACGCGCTCATGCCCCGGTGCTTGCGCTCGGGATCGGTCATGACGTAGAGCAGCCCCGCGTCGCCCTGGGTGGCGTTCGAGACCCAGATCTTGCTGCCGGTCAGCTCCCAGTGGTCGCCCCTGTCGCGCGCGACGGTGGTCATGCTCGCCACGTCGGAGCCGCTCTCGGGCTCGGTCATCCCGAAGAAGCCGATCTGCGTGCCCGCCACCCAGCCGGGAACGAACCGCTCCTGCTGCTCGGGAGTGCCGAACTTCGCCACCGTCAGGGCCGGCCCGAGGTTCTGCATGTTGAACGGGAGCCGCCACGACGCCGAGACCCTGGCAATCTGCTCGGCCATGAGCACCGACTCCAGGAAGCCGAACCCGGTGCCCCCCAGCGATTCCGGCAGGGCGCAAGAGAAGAAGCCGAGCTCGCCCATCCGCCGCACCCGGTCCAGTCGGAACTCGTGGTTCCTCTCCTCCTCCACCAGAGTCGGCGCGATGTCGTTCTCGGCGAACTCGCGCGCCGTCTCCTGCACCAGCTTCTGCTCGTCCGTCAGCTCGAAGTCCATGCTCGTCGTCACTCCCCGATCGTCGCCAGCGGATCGTCCTCCTCGACCTGGTCGCCTACCGCGACCCGCAGCGCCGTCACCTTGCCGTCCGACGGCGCGTACACCACCGTCTCCATCTTCATCGCCTCGAGGACCAGCAGCTCGTCGTCCTCCTCGACCGTGTCGCCGACCGCCACCGCGATCGACAGCACCTTCCCGGCCAACGGGGCCGCCACGTCTTCCGCCATGTCGTCGTCCTCTCCCTGCCTCTACTCACCGTCGGCCCCGGCGACCGCCGACCGGCAGGCTCCCGTCGTCCGGACGAGAGCGACGCAACTCGGTCCGGTCGCGGTCGCCGGTTGACGCCTCGATCCGTCTCCGTCGGACCACGGCCCCCGGTCGATTCGCCGGGGTCCGCACCCTTCCCCGACGCCGAATCCCGTCCCGACCGGCGCGTCCCGGCTCCGCCCGTCCGCCAACCGACGTTCCGCCGCCTTGCCGTTCCGGGCGCGGCTTCCCCGCTCCCGCCACCGAGGCGAGGACACTCGGATTCGACGCCCGCCCGCCACCCTACCGCAGCATCGTCAGGAAGATGCCGGCCGCGATGACGGTGCCGATGACGCCGGCGAGGTTCGGCCCCATGGCGAACATCAGCAGGTAGTTCTTGCGGTCGGCCTCGGCCCCGACCTTGTGGGCGACGCGCGCCGCCATGGGCACCGCCGACACGCCGGCCGCCCCGACGAGCGGATTGATCTTATCGCTCGTGAACAGGTTCATCGCCTTGGCCAGCAGCACGCCGCTCGCGGTGCCGAGGGCGAAGGCGACGAGCCCCAGCGCGAAGATGAACAGCACGTCGGCCCGCAGGAACGTCGGCGCGTCCATCGTGGCCCCCACGCTCACCCCGAGGAGGATGGTGACGATGTTCATGAGGGCGTTCTGCGCGGTGTCGGTCAGCCGCTCGACGACCTTCGACTCGCGGAAGAGGTTGCCGAGCATGAACATGGCGATCAACGGGGCCGACGCGGGCACCAGCAGAATGATGCCCATCGCCGCCGCAACGGGGAAGACCAGCTTCTCGCGGGCGGTCACCTTGCGCGCCTTCCTCATGCGGATCCTGCGCTCGCCCTCCGTCGTCAGCAGCCGCATGATCGGCGGCTGGATGATCGGGACCAGGGCCATGTAGGAGTAGGCGGCGACGGCGCAGGCCCCGAGCAGCTCGGGGGCGAGCTGCGAGGCGAGGAAGATGGTGGTCGGCCCGTCGGCGCCGCCGATGATGCCGATGGCCGCCGCCTCCTCCAGGGTGAACCCGGCCGCGTGGGCGGCGAAGAACGTGACGTAGACGCCGCCCTGCGCCGCCACCCCGAGGAAGATCAGCCGCGGCTGCGACAGCAGCGGGCCGAAGTCGGTGTGCGCGCCCAGCCCGAGGAAGATGAGGGGGGGGATGACCTCCCACTCGATCCCGTAGTGGTAGAAGCGCCAGATCAGCCCCTCGCCGGGGGTCATCAGCCCCGTCAGCGGCAGGTTGGCGACGAGGATGCCGAACCCGATGGGCAGCAGCAGCAGCGGCTCGTACTGGCGGTGGATGGCCAGGTGGATCAGGGTCAACCCGATCGCCCACATGACCACCATGCCCGGGGTGACGGCCAGGACGCCGAGCTGATCGAGGAACGCCACTACTTGGATGCCGGGTCGGCCGGGGCCGATTCGGGGGCGGGACGGCCGAGGACGGCCGCGAGAACCCGCATCAGGACGTACAGGACCGCGATGCCGGTGAAGACCCCGAAGACGCCGTTGACGAAGATGTCGGTAGCCGTGGTCACCGGGCGCTCCCCCGCCGGTCGAGCGGCGGGACCGCAACAATTATACGGTGTGCGTACGCTTCGGGGGCTGGAAGCCGGTGAGACCGTTGCCTCGCTCCAGGCCACTCCCTCGATTCGACCTCCGTGCGTACGCTACGGGGGGACGGAAGCCGGTGAGACCATGGCCTCGCCCCACGCAACAGCCTCGATACAGACCTGTGTGCGTACGCTCCGGGGACCGGGGCCGGTGCGACGGAAGCACCGCGGCCGGCTGGCGCCGACCAGGTCGGGAGCAGGCGCCGCCGCGTGCCGGGCTATCATGATGGTCGATGTCAGCCGCGCGACGCCGGCGGTCCCGGCCGCCCAAACGGCACGCACCGTCCCCGGCCGATCCCGGCCGGGCCGCCACTGATTCCGGACCGGCCGGCAGTGCGTCCAGCCTCCCGGTCTGGGCAGTTCCCGTGGGGCTGACCCTCGCGCTTCTCGCAGTGTCGCTGGCGCCGCGCGTGCAGTCGAACGCGATCCTGGCCGGCTCGTTCCAGGCCGCCGCGGCGGCGCTGGCCGTCTGGCAGGCGGTCCTCTGGCTGCGCCTGCGGGGGGAGCCGGCCGGCCGTTCGTTCCAGGTCGTCCTGCGGCCGCAGCACTACCTGCAGGCCGCGGTGCAGCTCTCGGTGTTCCTCTACTGGGGGTACTTCTGGCGGCCCGTCTACGACCACGCGTGGCTGCTCGTGGGCCAGCTCCTCTTCGCCTACGCGTTCGACCTGCTGCTCGCCTGGTCGCGCCGCGAGCGGTACACGCTGGGGTTCGGGCCGTTCCCCATCATCTTCAGCACCAACCTCTTCCTCTGGTTCCGCGACGACTGGTTCTACCTGCAGTTCGTGATGCTCGCGGCCGGCTTCATGGGCAAGGAGTTCGTGCGCTGGCGGCGCGACGGGCACAGCACCCACATCTTCAACCCGTCGGCGTTCTCCCTGGGCCTGTTCTCGCTGATCCTGCTCGCGACCGGCACCACCGACCTGACGTGGGGCCAGGACATCGCCTCGACCCTGACCCTCGCCCCGCGCATCTACCTGTTCCTGTTCCTGATCGGGCTCGTCGTGATGTACGCGTTCTCGATCACCCTGGTCGCGGGCTCGGCCGCCATCGTGCTCTTCGGGTCGAGCGCGCTGTACTCGGCGGTCACGGGCGTGCCGTACTTCATCGACTCGGAGATTCCCAGCGCGGTGTTCCTGGGGCTGCACCTGCTCGTCACCGACCCGTCGACCTCGCCGCGGACGCCCCTCGGCAAGGCCGTCTTCGGCGCCCTCTACGGGGCGGGGGTGTTCGCGCTCTACGCGCTGCTGGGGGCGATGGGCCTCCCCACGTTCTACGACAAGCTGCTGTGCGTGCCGCTGCTGAACCTGAGCGTGCAGCAGATCGACAGGCTCGCGGCCGCCATCCGGGCCCGGCGCGAGGCGGCGCCGCGGCCGGCGGGAATGCGGGCGCCGGCGCCGGCCGGCTTGCTGCAGGCCAATCCGCTCCACATGGCCGTGTGGGCGCTCTTCTTCGGCGCGATGACGGTGGCGGGAGCGACCGACGGCCGGCACCGCGGCGACACCGTCCCCTTCTGGGAGCAGGCTTGCGCCGACGGCCGGCCGCAGGCGTGCGAGCGACTCATCCAGATCGAGACCAACTACTGCGGCGACAACGCGGGATGGGCGTGCAACGAGCTCGGCCGGCATCACCGGGAGGGAACGGTGGTTCCCGCCGACCCCGAACGCGCGCTCGAGTACTTCGCCCAGGCCTGCGAGCTGCGGTTCCAGGCCGGCTGCGTCAACCTGCTCGACCCGGCGTCGACGGTCCGGGCCGACCCGCGCGCCCTCGACCTCCGGCTGCTGCTCAGGGAGGCCGGCCCCAACCTGCTGGACATGCCCGAGCCGATGCTCTATGCGCGAGCCTGCGACCACGGCTGGTCGTTCGCCTGCCGGCCGTGACCCCTGACGATGCCGCCCGAAACCCATTCGCCACCTCTCTCCGATTCCCAGGATGCCAACTCGCCCGGCGTGGTCGGACCGGCGATCCTGGCGGTGCTCGTGCTGGGAGCGGCGGCTTGGCTCGGGCTCCGGCAGGCTCCGGGCGACACGGAGCCGGCCACCGGCGCGCCTCCGACGTCGGCGGCCCCCGCCGCCATGCCGGGATTCCGCGCCGACGCCTGGTTCCTGCCGGACGAAGTGGAGCTCGGCTTCGTGGAGATCGCGGCCGGGCCGTTCTCGATGGGCGCAGATCCGACGACCGACCCCGAGGCGTTCGACAACGAGCGCTGGTCGGCAACGACCGCGCAGGGGACGGTGGATCTGCCCGCCTACTTCATCGGCCGCTACGAGGTCACCGTTGCACAGTTCGCGGCCTTCGTTGCCGCGACCGGGTTCCCGGCCGACCCGCAGGCCTTCGATACCCCCCCGGACCACCCCGTCGCGAACGTGTCGTGGCCCGACGCCCTCGCGTACTGCCGGTGGCTCGACGCCGAGTTGCGGGGCTCGCCGCAGACGCCTCCGGCCCTGGCCGAACGCCTCGGCGCGGGCTGGCGAATCACCCTGCCTTCGGAAGCACAGTGGGAGAAGGCGGCGCGCGGGATCGGCGGGCAGCGTTATCCGTGGGGCGAGGAGATGCGCCGCGACCGCGCCGCCCTCCAGGACGGCGCGACCGTCCCGGTCGGCAGCAGCCCGTGCCCCGAGTGCGCCCACGGCCTGCTGGACATGAGCGGCAACGTCTGGGAATGGACGCAGAGCCCGCTCCAGCCCTACCCGTTCGACGAGGAAGACCGCGGGGACCTGGACGCCGACGCCCTGTGGGTCATGCGTGGCGGCTCGTTCACCGACCCCGCCCGCAACCTTCGAACCACCACCCGCGGCGGCGCCGACCCCGGCGCCCGCCGGCCCTTCATCGGCTTCCGAGTCGCCTTCTCGCCGCCTCGGCCGTAGCCCGCCCATCGTCGCCTGCAGCTCCGCCGGGCGCCCAACCAACCCGCCGTGGACCCCGCCGTTCTAAGGCGCAGGCTCCCGGCGATCCGGTTCCGGTGCGGTCTCCTCGAGGACGTAGTCCATGAGACTCGGAATACCCGGTGTCCAACGATCGTCGTCGTCCCTCCAGACGTAGCCCCCGGCGTTCAGCAGCGAGCGCAGCTCGGCAGGATTCCCTGCATGACGGGCCAAGAGACGATTGATCTCCGCGTTGGTCATCGGGGCGGCTGAACGCTGAAACGCAGACGCGACGTCCTTCGCCAACGGCAGAGCGCCGACCCTCAGAAACTCGTCGTAGCGCTGGGCGTAGTACTGCCGCCGTACGGCGCTCGTCGCTCGGATCACGTCGGGAACGTGATCCGTCAGGAGGCGGCGGGACCCCGACGTCCTCACGACATCCCAGGCCTCCGCTCCATAGAGCTGAAGGAAGAATGGATAGTCGTCCGCAGCGCGTGCGAGTTCCGCGCCCGCGTCGTCATCGCCGCCGAAGCCGGCGTCGATGAACGGCCGCGCCAACACCGCCCATGCTTCCGATTCGGACAGCAGTCCGACGGCCAGACTCCGTCCCCGAGTCCAGAACGACGCCTTGCCCGCGCTCAGAGCATCCTGCAGCCCCGGGGTGCCGGCCAGAACCGCGCAGACCGGGCGGTGCTCGCCAGCGCGCTGCACGGCGTTCAGAAACCGACCGAGGCTCGCCGGGTCGGCTTCGTGCGCCTCGTCCACGGCGAACAGCACTGGATGACGATCCCGGTCCAACCAGTCCGACAAGCCGAGAATCGGGTCATCACGACCGCCCAGCTTGACCTTGAACAGTCCTGGAATTCCGGTCTCCAGGTCGACCGAGAGGTGGTCCAGAATCCCGGGTGTCCGTCGGAGAGCGCCCACAACGCGCCGGCACAATTGCTCGGGCGATTCCAGATCTTCCGGGATGAGCCGGACGAACGCAATCGACCCCCCGCCTTGCCGATTCGCCTGCTCGCGGAGCCACCCGAGCAGCACGGTCTTGCCATTGCCGCGCGGTCCGTAGAGGTAAACCAGTTGGTTGTCCGCCTCGCCGGTCCGCAGCCCCGTCAGAACTTCCAGCAGCGGGCGCTCGACTTCGGGGCGGCGCCCCATGTGGGCGGGCGGCCGCCCGGCCCCCGGCTTGAAGGGATTCTGCGGAAAGGAATCAGCCACGGTACTCTCATCATACTCCCGCGGCGATTCGACCGCATCGCTGCGTCCCCCTCGGACAATCCCACGCCCCGCCACACCGGGTCAGGCATTCGACGTCGAGATACGCCGCAAACGCCTCCGTCGCCAGCCAAGCGCCTTCGCAAGAGTTGACGCGTCACCGACCCGAGCGACACCCCTGCGCACAACCACGCGCGGCGACATCGCCCCCCGGCACCCGCGGCCCTGCATCGGCTTCCGTGTCGCGCTGTCGCCCCGCCGACGCGCGGACCGTCAGTCGCGCGCGCCGGCCTCGGCCGCGAGCCGCGCGTCCTCCTCGAGGACCCGGGCGCCGCGCAGGATGCCGCCGAACGAGTAGTTCGCCTCGTGGCAGGCGTACTCGTAGACCCGGTCGTCCGAGGCGGGCCAGACGTACTCGCCGCTCCAGGGGGCGGTCCACACCGTGGGGTCGTCCACCGTGAACTGGTAGAGCAGCGTGTCGGCGTCGAGGCGGGTGAACCTCTCGACGACGTGGAGGTTGCGCGACGCGGCGCCGAACGACGGGTTGTCGGTGAAGTTGGTGGTGTCGACGACGAGGGTGTCGCCTTCCCAGTGGCCGACGGAGTCGCCGAGCCAGCTCCGGATCTCCGGGGGGTCGTGCTCCGCGTTCATGCGGACGATGCGGGCGTCGTGCACCATCTCGACCAGGATCACCACCGTGTCCTCGGTCTGCACGATGCGCTTCATGTTGTTGTAGAGCACCGAGAGCATCGGCGGGCCCGCCGTCGACCCGAACCCCATGAGGCAGCGCTCGGCGTGCGGGCGCTGCTCGGGGTTGTCGTAGGGGCCGGGCGCCTCGAGGTCGTCCTCGAGCCACCACGCGGTGCCGTCGTTGGCCCGTGCGAACCCGGCGCGGGCCGCCCTCGCGGCGCGGGCGCTCTCGGTCAGGGGCGGCTGCCGGCCGTTCGGGGGGTCGGTGATGATGGAGGTGCGGACGAGCCCGTCGATCTGGAACGCGGCGTCGCCGCGGTCGATCCAGAAGGTGTTGTAGCCGCCGACGTTCCCGGCCGCACCGCCCGATCCGTCGCCGCCGACGGGCGGCGCCTCCCGGTTGCCGTCGCCGGTCTCGAACCCGGCCCGCTGCTGCTCCGCCCGCGCCGCCGCGCGTTCGTCCGACCCGGCCGGGGCGAGGCCGAACACCCGGGCGAGCCCGTCGGGGTCCGACGCGATGATCGCCGCCTCTTCCCGGGTCAGGGTCAGCCGGTCGCCGAACTCCCGCGGCCGCTGGAGCGGGGTCACGGTGGCGGTGTCGTAGGTGCCCGACAGGTCCGGGCGGCCGGACGGGGTGCGGGGAATGTCGGAACCGGCCTGGGCCGACGCGGCGGAGGGTCCTGCCGCCCAGATGAAGCCCGCGACGCCGAGGCAGAGGACGATTCGACGAGGCATGGGAATGCTCCTTCCATGTTGAACCGATGCCGCCCGAACCCCGTCCGGCAGCGCTCTGCGCCCGACGCCCCCGCCACTCGACGACTCGGCTGTCGGTCCGACTCGACGGGAAACCACGCGGCCCACCGCGCCCGGTCTCGACGGCCCTCCCCCGAGGACCGACGCCACCGGCCGTCCGCTTCGCTCTGCGGCGCGCTCGCCGCCCCGGCCTCGACCGGGAAGACCGCGTCCGGGCGGCCCGGCAGCACCGCGCCCCCCCGGCGGGTCCCCCGCTTCAGTTGCTCGCGCGCAACGCCGTCAGCCCGCGCTGGAACAGGCGCTCGATCTGGCTGCTGGTGCGGAAGTCGGCGAGTATCTCGGCGCGGCGGCTCGTGCGCAGGCTCCCGATGATGAACCGCAACGTCGTCGACATCACCGTGCCCTCCTCGGTGCCGGTCGCCGCGAACCGGCGCTGGAAGTCCCGCAGCGTGGCCGCGAAAGCGGGCGCGTGCCAGCGCTCCACCCCCGGCTCGAGGCGCACGAACTCCTCGAGCACGGCCACGAACTCGGCCGGCGGCGGCCGGTGCCAGAACGAGACGTCGGGCCCGAACTCCTCGACGTACGACGGCAGATAGACGTTCGCCCCGGCCGGCACCCGCCGCACCAGCGCCGGATTGAACCGCTTCAGCTCGTCGGTCGACAGTCCGGTCGTCCGGCGCAGCTCGGCGAGGGACAGGCTGCGCGGCGTGCGCATCGCGAAGATCGGCGCCTGCGGCGTGTTGGCCGTCAACCGGGCGACGTTGACGGTGTTGCCGAACACCATCTCGGAATACAGGTACGAAACGGGACCGTAGGTGCGGAACAGATTGCGGAAACGCCGAATGGAGACGCCCCGCAGGTCGCGCGCGTATCGCGACCCCAGAAAATACTGCTCGCGGGTATCGTCTCCCCCCAGCCGCATGCCGTTGATGACCACCCGGCCGACGTTGACCCCGCCCGCGTGATGCTCGGACAGGGCCGGGATGAAGCTGCCGTACATCGTGGCCAGGATGGTGAGATGCGCCGCGCAGTACGGCGCCTGCGTGGTCTGGTTGTACACCTCGATGACGTTCGGATCGAGCCGATCCAGCGAGTTCCAGTTGCGCCGCAGCCACTGGCAGAAGCCGAGCGCGTCCGCCCGCGACCGCGCCCGGCCGTTCAGCCCCGACTCCAGCAGCGCCTTGGCCAGACCGACGTCCGCAGGCACGCCGAACCGCTCGTAGATCGTCGCCCATTCCTGGAGGAAGCGACCGTAGCGCTCGGCGTTCGGCGCGATGAACCCTCCCCGCGTGGCGTTGTGGATGACCCGTCCCCCGGCCAGCGGCTCCAGCAGGTCGGCCACGCGGTCCCGCCGGCGCCCCAGGGGCGAAGGCAGCCGGACCCCGTCGAGGGCCGCCCGGAGGGCCGGCTCGTACCAGACGCCCTCTTCGGCCCAGTTGCGGGCATTCGTCGGGAACGAGGCCAGCAGGCGGCCGTCGACCCCGCTCGCGAAGAGGATGCGACCGTCCGGAATCATGAAGACGTGCTCCCAGAACGGGTGCGCGGGGCGATGCTCGGCCATCGCCGCAAGGTCCGCCTGGTAGCGGGCGGCCAGGAACGGCGTCGCCGCCGGCTCGACCGGCCCCTGCGGCCCGCCCGCCGCGCCCGGC
>JAJEEA010000450.1 GCA_022821235.1 Vicinamibacteria bacterium | reverse complement strand
ACGCGGGCAAGATGCCTGCTTACCGGGTGTTTCTCGGGGTGCCAGAGGGAATCGCAATATTCTCTTAACACGCTGATAAACATCATTTTTTTGACTCTCTTCTTGTCGCGGAGATACGCTGCATCGCAGCCAAAATCCCGTAAACCGAAGAGTAGGAAAATCCATGATCCCTCCCGGAAAAAGTCACTCCGTTCGCCTCTGCGCCACCTTCGTCAAGACCGTAACCGTCCCCGTCCGGTACGGGGACGGGTACGGCGGGCACGGGCTGAGCCTGCTGGTCACCCCCCGCAAGTCCGGCGGCTTCTCCAAGACCTGGGCGCAGGCCATCGCTCCCAACGGCACCAAGACCAGCCTCGGCCTCGGATCTTACCCCGTGGTCACCCTCGCCATGGCCCGCGAGCGCGCGCTCGCCAACGCGCGCACCATCGCCGAGGGCCGCGACCCCCGGCGGCGCCAGATGCCCACCTTCGCGCAGGCCAATGAGACGGTCCTCGCGATCCATGCCGAGCACTGGAAGAGCGAGCGCACCAGGGGCCAGTGGCGCGCCAGCATGCGCGACTACGTCCTGCCGCGTCTGGCGCGCAAGCGCGTCGACGCCGTCACCACCGCCGACGTCATGGCGGTGCTGCTGCCGATCTGGTCCACCAAGCGCGTGACCGCCGGGCGGGTGCGCCAGCGCATCGGCGCGGTGATGAAGTGGGCGGTCGCGCAAGGATACCGCGACGACAATCCGGCGGGCGACGCGATCTCCGCGGCGCTGCCCAAGGCCGCGGTGCGCAAGCAGCACATGCGGGCGCTGCCCCACGCGGAGGTCGGGGCGGCGCTCGCGCGCGTGAAGGGCTCCGGCGCCTGGCGCGCCAGCATGCTCGCGTTCGAGTTCCTGGTGCTCACCGCCGCGCGCTCGGGCGAGGTGCGAAACGCCCGGTGGGAGCAGATCGACCGCGACGGGGCGGTGTGGACGATCCCGGCCGAGCGCATGAAGGCGGGCCGCGAGCACCGGGTGCCGCTCTCGCCCCGGGCGCTCGAGGTGCTCGACGATGCGGCCGAGCTCTTCGACGGAGCCGGTCTCGTGTTCCCCTCGCCCACCGGGCGGGTGCTGAACCACGCCGCCCTGACCAACCTGCTGCGCGGCCTCGGCATCGACGCCGTCGCGCACGGGTTTCGCTCCAGCTTCCGGGACTGGGCGGCGGAGTGCACCGACGCGCCGCGCGAGGTGTGCGAGCTCGCGCTTGCGCACGTCAACTCCGATCGCGTGGAAGCGGCCTACCGGCGCAGCGACCTGTTCGACCGGCGCAGGCTCCTGATGAACGACTGGGCCGCATACATCGCCTGACGGATTCCGCCGCCACGGATTGCGCGCCGCCGATTCGCGCGGGCACGGAGTTCGATCGACCGCGCCCCGGGACCGCATCACGCGGCCCCGGGGCGGGCGTGGGGTAGCTGAGTTCTGATGGGCGATCCGCCGGCTCGCTGTGCGAGACCGGCGGAGCCGAGAGCCAAGTGCTGCGAGGGTGCCCTTGACGCCTTTGCGCGTGCCGTCCCATGCGGCGGCTGCGGCGTGTCGTCGTGCGAGCCCGCCTGCGCCCCGGACCCGTCGCTCCGAAGCGCTGCCGCGCGGGCGAACTCCCACATCTTCCGCATCCCCGGCCCCCATTCGGCGGGCAGGGGGGAATCGTGCCGTCGTGCCCGAGCGGGGTCCCGTGCCACGCAGAGGAGAGGTTGGCCTTGAGCGGGGCGGCGCGCGGGGGTGTCCGGGGGAGGACATCGCCGCCGTCGCCCACCACCGGCACGAGGGAGACGACCCCATGACGACAGCGATGGCATTACCCGGCAACACGCCGGCCACCTTTCTGGTTCACGACTTCGGCTCCGGCCTGGAAGGCGACGACCGGTTCGTGGTCGAGCGTTTCAAGGCGCTCGCCGACGGCGACATCCGTCCCGTCCCGTCCGAGGCGCCCGGCGCGAAGGGCGGGGCCGGGGCGAAGCGCGTCGTGGTCTCGCGCAGGCAGGCCGAAGCCCTTCGCCCGGACGTCACCGAAATCATCATCTGCACCGGCCTTCGCACCCGCGGCGGACGCCAGGCGTGGGGGGTGGTCGCGACGGGCCTTCTCTGCGAGCGCAAGCAGCGCGGCTGAGCGGCGCGCTCCGGATGCCTGCGCCGGTCCCGCGCCGGCCGGACGTCCCCCCGCCCCCATGCCCACTCCGGCCAAGGAGAACGAACCATGTGCGACACCGACATCGCCCACCGGCGCAGGCGCGACCTGGAGCGCTACCACCGCCGGACCGCCGAGCGCTGGGCGAAGGGGCTGTGCCTGAAGTGCGGGAAGCGGCCCCCCGCGCCCCACCGCACCCAGTGCGAACCCTGCGCCGAGAAGCAGCGGGCCGGCGACCTCGCGCGCTACCACCGCCGCACCGCCGAGCGGGTCGCGCAGGGACTCTGCCCGAAGTGCGGCAAGGCGCCGCCCGAGCCCGGACGCAGCCAGTGCGGGCCGTGTCTCGCGAAGGACGCCGCCGTGGGCCGAGCAAGGGACGCGAGGCTGCGGGCCGCCGGCATGGCGCGCCGCGACCCCGGGAAGGCGCGCATCGCCGAGCGGCGGAGCCGGGAGCGCCAGACCGCCGAGCGCCGCGCCGCGGGGCTTTGCCCGGAGTGCGGCAAGGCGCCGCCCGCGCCGGGGCGCACCGTGTGCGAACCCTGCGGCGAGGCGCAGCGCGAGACCGCGCGTGCCCGCTACGCCAGGGGCAAGGCCGCGGGCAAGCTCTACGGCGGGCGCAACGTCGAGACCCGGCGCCGGATCGGGCGCGAGAAGAGCGCCAGACGCCGCGCGGCACGGCTCGCCGCGGGCCTTTGCACGAGCTGCGGCAAGCGGCCCTCGGCCAGCGACGGCACGCAGTGCGAGCCCTGCCGCGAGGCGCGCCGGGCGTTCGAGCACGAG
>JAJEEA010000224.1 GCA_022821235.1 Vicinamibacteria bacterium | reverse complement strand
CGCGCCGCCGTCCACGGCCCCGCGCGCGCCCATCGCGCCGACGCCCGCGGGCGGGGCCGGGTTCGAGGCCCCGCGCTTTGCGCCGGGCATCATCGACGGGCCGCCGCCGCCGCTCGCGCCCGACGTCATCCGCCGCGACGACCAGGGCAACGCCACCATCCGCGCCGTCGAGCTGCCCGAGGGCATCCGGCTCGACGGCCAGCTCGACGAGAACGTCTACTTCACGGTGCCGGCCATCACCGGCTTCATCCAGCAGTCGCCCGACGAGGGGGCCCCCGCCACCGAGGAGACCGAGGCCTGGATCCTGTTCGACGCCGACAACATCTACGTCGCCGCCCGCGTGTGGGACTCGGCCCCGCCCAGCCAGTGGGTGGCCAACGAGATGCGGCGCGACACGCGGCAGCTCCGGCAGAACGACACCTTCGCGGTCATCCTAGACACCTTCTACGACCGGCGGAACGGGGTGGCGTTCTACACCAATCCCCTCGGGGCGATCGCCGACTTCCAGATCACCAACGAGGGCAACCCCAACAGCGACTGGAACCCCATCTGGGACGTCCGCACCGGCCGCTTCGACGGCGGCTGGACGGTGGAGATGGAGATTCCGTTCAAGTCCCTCCGGTACCGGCCGGGGCCGTCCCAGATCTGGGGGGTGCAGCTTCGGCGCAACGTGCGCCGCAAGAACGAGTGGGCCTACATCACGGCCCTGCCCATCTCGGCGGGGTCGGGGCCGGGCGGCATCTTCCGCGTGTCGGACGCGGGAACGCTGGTCGGGCTCGACGCCCCGAGCGGCAGCGCCAACCTGGAGATCAAGCCGTACGGCATCGGTGGCATCAGCACCAACCTCGCCGCGTCGGAGCCCACCGTCAACGCCGGCAACGGCGACGGCGGCCTAGACGTGAAGTACGGCATCACCCAGAACCTGACCGCCGACCTCACCTGGAACACCGACTTCGCCCAGGTCGAGGTGGACGAGCAGCAAGTGAACCTGACCCGGTTCAGCCTGTTCTTCCCCGAGAAGCGCGAGTTCTTCCTGGAGGGCCGCGGCATCTTCGACTTCGCCCGCGGCGGCGTCGGCGGCGGCTTCGGCGGGGCCCTGCGCCGGGGCGGGGGCGGCGGCTTCTTCGGCGGCGGCAATGCGCCGACCCTCTTCTACAGCCGGCGGATCGGCCTGCAGAACCGGACCGTGGTGCCGATTGTCGGCGGCGGCCGGGTCACCGGCAAGATCGGCGCGTTCGACGTCGGACTGCTGAACATCCAGGCCGACGAAGATGCGGCGGCCGCGGCCGACATGACCAACTTCACCGTGGTGCGGCTGAAGCGCGACATCCTGCGCCGCAGCAGCATCGGCGGCCTCTTCACCAACCGTTCGGTCTCGCTCCTCGGCGACGGCTCGAGCCAGGCCTACGGGGCCGACGCGACCTTCTCCTTCTACGAGAACGTGAGCCTGCTCGCCTACGCGGCCCGCACGCAGACCCCGGGGAACGACGGCAAGGACCTGAGCTACCAGGGCCGCTTCAACTACGCCGGCGACCTCTACGGCTTCCAGGGCGAGCACCTGGTGGTGGAGGACAACTTCATCCCCGAGGTCGGCTTCCTGCGCCGCGACAACTTCCGCCGCACCTACGGGACGGCGCGGTACAGCCCGCGGCCCCGGTCGCTGGCCAACATCCGGCAGTTCCGCCTCGAAGCGAGCTACGACTACATCGAGACCGCCGACCTCGGCATCGTCGAGACGCGGCAGTCGCAGCTTGCGTTCTCCACCGAGCTCGAGAACAGCGACCGCTTCGGCGTCTCGGTCGCCGACAACTACGAGTTCCTGCACACTGAGTTCACGCCGGGGCCGGACGAGGTCGCGTTCCCGGCGGGCGGCTACCAGTTCTTCGACGTCGAGGGCACGTACTCGCCGGGCGCGCAGCGCCGGTTGAACGGGACGTTCACGGTGCGCGCCGGCGACTACTTCAACGGCACCATCCGCTCGGTCGAGTTCCGGCAGGGGCGCATGGAGGTGACCGAGCGGCTCTCGCTCGAGCCGAGCGTCTCGGTCAACTGGATCGACTCGCCCCAGGGGGCGTTCCGCACCGACCTCCTCGTGTCGCGCGTGAACCTGTCCTTCACGCCGCGCATGTTCTTCAGCGGATTGATCCAGTACAACTCCAGCACCAACACCGTCAGCAACAACCTCCGGCTCCGCTGGGAGTACCAGCCCGGCAGCGAGCTCTTCGTGGTCTACACCGAGGACCGCCTGACCGACCCCCTGCGCCCCGACCGCTTCTCGGAGCTCCGCAACCGCGGGTTCGTCGTCAAGGTGAACCGGCTGTTCCGGTTCTAGCGGTACATCGCTCGCGACCCTCGGGAGGAACTCCGCTCCCGCCTCCCGGATCGGCGCTCGCGAAGAGCCCAGGGCTACCGGCTTCGTCCGGCGCTGCACGTGGTACGCCCTCGGGCTGCGCGACGCCCGTCGGCCGGTTCCGTACGCGCGGTATGATGCGGGATGCGGCGAGTGGACTACGACGAGATCGCCCGGGCGTACGATGAGCCCTCACGCGATCATGACGTCGACGCGGATCTGACCGCCTTCCTGGACGAGTCACCCGCCGTCACGGCCTCGGACGTGCGCGTTCTCGACGTCGGCTGCGGAACCGGAAAGCAGCTCCTGGCCAATCGTATCGCGATGCCCGACGCCACCCTGGTGGGAGCGGACCTGTCCATCGGCATGCTGCACGTTGCGCGCGAGCGTTATCCCGACGCGGCCTGGGTGCAGGGCGACGGGGCGGCTCTCCCGTTTCGGGGCGGCGCCTTCCACTACGTCAGCAACCAGTTCTCCTATCCGCACATGCGGCGTCAGCAATGGTTCATCGCCGAAGTGCTCCGGGTGCTGCGCCCGGGCGGGCGCTTCGTCATGACCAACATCGATCCCTGGTCGATGACCGGCTGGGTGCTGTACCGCTTCTTCCCGGCGGCCAGGGCGTTGGACTACCGGGACTTCATGACGGCCGACGACTTCTGCGGCGCCATGAGCGATGCCGGCTTCGTGCACGTAGAGGCGGAACGAGCGCACAGAAGCACCCGCGAGGATCTCGGGGCGTACCTGACCTACGCCTCCGAGCGACACCGCACCTCGCACTTCATGGCCATGTCCGACGAAGACTACCGGGCGGGAATCCGGCGCCTGGAGCAAGCCGTCGCCGCCGCTCGGCCGGGCGACACGATCCCTTCGGAGTTCTGCCTGATCATGATACGGGGCGACAAGCCGCGCTGACGGGGACCCTCGAGCGGCCGAACGGGGGCGGCATGTCGCGGATGAGGGGCGGTGTCGCCGGCCGTCAGCGCGTCAGCCTCAGGACGTTCATCTGCCGGTCTCCGGAAGTTCGCGGACACATGCCGGACACATGGCCCGCGCTTCGAGTACGATCCCGCGTCGTGTCCGTGGACCCTCGGTGCGACGCAGCCCCGACCGACACGCAGATCCAAGCGCTGCTACGCGAGCCGCTGCTGGGTTGGCCCGAGGCGTCCCCTGTGGCGGTGCGCGAGATGATCGAATCCGCGCTTGGGGAGGGAGTAGCGTTCCTGGCGGTCGCCGTGGATGCCGCGAGTCTGGGCCGGAGCGATCTCACCGAGCAGGTGATCGGGGCGTTGTCGGAAGCCGTCGCCGGCGTGTATCCCGCGTGGTTGCCGGAGGCGGAACATCTCGCGGGCCCGGGTGGCGCCGGGTTGGCCGCGGTGCGTGCGATCTGCCAGCGAGTCGCCGGTAACAGCGACCTGTTCGGTCCGTTCCTCCTCGCGGCTGCGGAGGCGTCGCTGTGCGGGCGTCCGCTCGCAGTGGCGGAGTTCACGCGAGAGACGGCCGTGCGTCAGGCCCGGAAGCTGATCCTCCGCGCCTACGGGTATGAACGTCTCGTCGTCATGATGGAGCTGACGGGCACGTTGAGCACGGCGCAGATCGAAGCTGCGGAAGCGAACGCCCTCTGGCTGGCCGGGCCGGGCGAGCTCACCCTCTGGCTCTTCGGGGCCCCGACGGCCGGTATGACGCGAGTGCCAAGCTCTTCGCTTCGTGGCCGGATGCCGGCGTCGGAGCCGCCGGCCGTGTCGCGCCCGCCCTACCTGACGCCGCTTCGGGGCAGGCCCAACGCGTTCAGCCGGGCAGAGCAGCGCCTCGAGGCTCATCTCGCGCGATCTCCGTGGGCGACGGGTCGCGCCTGGAACCAGACTTGGTCGCCGGGGGTCATGGCCAACTCGATCCGGGTCGATCTCATCTGGCAGCGGGAGAAGTGTGTCGTCGAGCTCGATGGGCCCGACCATCTGGAAGCGGACAAGTACGCCGCCGATCGTGTGCGTGATCGGGCGCTGCAGCGGGCAGGCTTCCTGGTTCTTCGGTACACGAACGACGAGGTGCTGGGCGATGTCGCGCGCATCCTCGACGAACTCGGACGATTCCTGGAGCACCGGCGGCGGTCTACGACACTGGAGACGTGAGATGGGGTACGGGATTCCGGAACGCGCTGCGATGATCGCGCTGATGGCTCTCAACGAGGAGACGCTGAACTCGGAGCTCAAGCGGCGCTATGGACTCGACGTGAGGAAGTCGACGCGGGACAAGCTCAATCAGGATGGGCTCCTCCAGAGCCGCAAGCTGGGAAGGGGCTTTGCCCACGAGCTGACCGACGCGGGGTGGGCGTGGGTCGTGGCTGAACTCGACGAGAAGGTGCCGCGTCGGGCGGGCTCGGCCGGCGGTGCGCTGTACGCCCTCCTCAACGGCCTGAAGGTTGTGCTCGACGCGCGGGGGATGGTGATCCAGGAACTGTTCGCTCCCGCGGCTTCCCGACCCACCGGCTCGCTCCGGGAGCGGATTCGGCAGGCCTACCGCAGCCTTGCGTCCCGGCCTTGGGACTGGGTAGAGCTGCGCGATCTCCGGGCCCAGCTTGGCGATTGGCCTCGCCGCGAGGTGGACCTGGAGCTCGTCGGGATGTTTCGCGAGAAGGACGTCAATCTCACGCTGCACGAGGACCGCGGTCGGCTCACCCAGGCCGACCGGGATGCGGCGCTTCGGCTCGGCGTGGACGACATGCACTTGATCAGCATGGAGTGAGCGCCATGGAGCCAGAGCTGAGAGCACTCGGGCACGTCGCATTCCCTATCGTTCATGCGGGCAACGACATTTGGCGCGACGACGTGATCCATGTCGACGGCATTCACTCGTCAGCGTTCGCTCGGATCCTGGACACGCTCGACCGGCTGCGCTCGGGCCTGCGGGTCAACAACGTCGTCATCCAGGGGCGGCCGGGAATCGGCAAGTCGCATTTTCTGGGGCGGATCCGCCACGCGGTGATCGAGCGGGGGCAGATCTTCGTCCTTTTTCAGCCGAGTAACGCGCGCCAGTTCTGGAACAGTCTGGCGATTGCCTACGTGGACGGCCTGCATCGCGACGTAGGGGAAGGCGGGATCCAGTTGCACACTGTCCTCCGAGGACTGGGGAAGGCGATTGGACTGCAGCGAGCAGAGATCGAGCACTTGGTGGCGGGAACGCTCGACACCACGCGCCTGAAGGTCGTTCGTATTCGGTTACCGGGTCAGGGATCGGCTTTTCCCCGTTGAAAGTGGGAGTGAATGGGCCGGTTGGTCGGAAAGTTACGGATCAGCGGGGTCGCGCCGCCGCACGGATTCTGGCAGGTCGACCGTGGTG